>PMZX01000472.1:21180-21682 GCA_003170035.1 Myxococcales bacterium
ACGCAGACCGATACCTGCCAGGCGGGGGCTTGCAAGGGAAGCAATCCGGTGGTGTGCCCCGCCCCGGACCAGTGCCACACAGCAGGGACGTGCAATCCGGCGACAGGTGTTTGCTCAAATCCGGCGAAAGCGGACGGGACAAGCTGCAACGACGGGAACGCATGCACGCAGACGGACACCTGCCAGGCGGGTGTGTGCAAGGGGAGCAATCCCGTGGTGTGCCCCGTCCCGGACCAATGCCACGACGCGGGGACGTGCAACCCGGCAAATGGCACGTGCTCGAATCCAGCGAAGGCCAACGGGACGATATGCAGCGACGGGAGCAAGTGCACGCAAACCGACACGTGCCAGTCGGGGACGTGCACGGGAAGCAATCCGGTGGTGTGCACGGCGTTGGACCAGTGCCACGTGGCGGGGACGTGCGACACGGGAACCGGGATCTGCTCGAACCCGGCGAAGGGTGACGGGGCGGCATGCACCGACAACAACGCCTGCACGCAGA
>PMZX01000482.1:0-175 GCA_003170035.1 Myxococcales bacterium
CCTGCTGGCGCGCGGTCGTGGCAAGCCGCCTGCCATCAACGTCCGCGCCGAGACCGCGCCGTTCAAGACGGCTTTTCAGGAAGCCTTTGTCAGCAGGCGCTGCGTGGTTCCTGCCGACGGCTTCTTCGAGTGGCAGTCCGGCCCTACCGGGCGCCGGCCGCTGTGGTTTCATCGA
>PMZX01000482.1:299-10684 GCA_003170035.1 Myxococcales bacterium
GACCCTGACTGCCTGGCGCCGCCGGCGACGGGCGCTCAGAAGTCTCTCTTCTAGAATTCGAGCAAGAGGCCGGGGCGGAGACGGGGACGGGGATAGAGCCCCGTCCGGAAGGGTTTCAGCGTTTCGGGTGGGTCAGGCGCCAAAGGATGGCGACAATGCGGTCAAGCAGCGCGTAGGCAGGGGCGGCCTGGGGCTGGGCGATGTAGCCCCAGGTGGTGGCGAGGGCCAAGGCGGTGCGCACCTCGGCGGCACTGCCCGCGGCCACGCGGTACAGGTGAAATCGATCTCGGCCGGTGCGCTGGGATCCTTCGTCTAGGCACATGGCCACCGAGCTGGCAGCACGGCGNNCTCTCCTTCCGGGCGGCCCTTCATGGGCCGTCCGGCCAGGCGACGGCCGGCGAGGCGAGTTGGGCAAGGAAAAGATCGTCAGCCGTCGTCACCACGGCCAAGGCACGACGGATACGGCCTTTTCTGTGATGCAGGTGCGAGGATTCTGCGGGGACGCGCAACTCGTTTGCTGTGCGTCCGACTACGAACGAACAGCTAGCTGCGCATTACTTTCGCGCAAGCGTTCGCGCGCACGTCGCAGACTGGGGGAGATCTCTGCGGCTCTCGAAGGTGACCACGCCGATCGTATCCACTCTGATAGGCGGGCGTTGTATCCGAGACCTTGGCTCGCCATGGCGCCTTGCTGCTTCACCAAATCGAGGCGGACCTCCGGCGGGGCCCGCTGGGCAAGCTTGAGCAGATGTTGCTTTGGATTCGGCAATTCATCAGGGCGTGAAGGCAGCGCTACTCTCGGGCCGACTAGCCTACGCATCGCTTCGTGGTCAGAGAGCGCCCACGATTCCACGGTTCGCACGGCGACTCGCAACACAAGGCGCGGAGTCGGCGTCAGGCCTTTGAGCCAATCCCCAAGCAACACCAACGGGCACTCCAGTCGATCGAGGTCGGTCAGAATGAGTACCCCCTGGCGCTGGGACATCTGCGTCCAGTTCTTCATTTTCGCGCGCAGGTACCCACGCCCTCGATGCTGGAGCGTGGGAGACACCTCGATTGGTCCAGGCAATTCCGCTAGCAGTCGACGCCCTACGGTCTCGCTTAGCGGATCCTCCGTCGCCAGCGCCCAGTATCTCACGGCCATAGCTTCAACTGGCCGAGCTCGTCCGCCCTTTCTGGGCGGGTCTTGGGCAGCACCACTTCGGCAACGCTGAATCCATCACCCAGTGCTCCGGCCTCTCTCTCGTCCAACGTGCGGGCTTGGGTCCCTTCAGCGGATGGTTCTAGCAATACGACTCCCCGTCCGTCGATTCCCAGGTTGCTGAGCAAGACCTCGCTGTGCGTGCTCACCAAGATTTGACGCCTGACTTTCCTGTTGCGCTGGAGTCGATCGACGAGCCGTGGAATTTCGCGAACGATGGCGTCGTTGAGTGACAGCTCGGGCTCCTCGAGCAGTAGCATCGAGTTTCCATCCAGCAGGGACCAGAGCAACCCAATGAGGCGCAAAGTGCCGTCCGAGAAATGCTCTTCCGATTGCCAGCCAGCATTGGGGCGGTGATGGTGGTACAGGGCCTCGAGATGGGGATGGCCAAGCTCGTCCTTTTCAAACTTCAACTCCTGGAACTGTGGCACCGCCTTGCTCAAGGCCAGGTTGATCTTGTTGAGCCGGGCCCTCCGAGTCTTTTCCGGCGTCTTTGCCAGGCGGTTGAGAAATCCCTGCCCAAACGGATCGTCTGCCAACTGCCGGCCGCCTATCTTCTCCGAGTACTTGAGCAGCTGCGGGACCAGGTGCAGGTAGGTCGTGTCGGCAAAGAACGTGGCCAGGTCGCGGAAGGTCTTGTTGGCCTGGATCTGCTCCAGGTGGGTCTGGGTCAGCTGGGCCAAGTCGACCTGATCGGTTCCCTCCGGACGTCGCAGGAGTTGCTCTCCTCCCTTCCAAACCTCCTCCTGCGAAACCAAAACCCGCTGGAGGCCCTTGCCCTCGGACTTGAAACCCAGCCGGTAGCGCCATTGCATTGGTCCGTCCGCCGTCTCGGAGAGTTCCACATCCACCACGACTTCGGGATGTGCGCGGGCGTGCAGGCAGCGCAATTTGCTGATGCCACCACGGTCGCTGATGGCTGTCTGAAGGCCGCCGCCGCGTGGCTTGCTCACGTCCCGCAGGAATCGAAACACGTCGAAAAGATTGGACTTGCCCGAGGCATTGGGCCCCAGCACGTAGGACACCTCGCGCAGGGGAACCTCGAGTTCCCTGAAGTTGCGCCAGTTCTTGAGCCGCAGCCTAGAAACCAGCACGACGGCTCTCCCTACGGCCTTCTAGCAAAGTCACATTCGTAACCATGGTTGTATTCTACCCTATCGCGTCTTTCCCATGTGTTGCCTGTTGCGATGTCAGTCACTCCCCGTTTCCGTCCCCGCCCCGGTCCCCTTCTCACTGCCGATCTAACCAAAACGGTTGCCTGTCGACGGCCGCCGGTCGACTCCCTATAATCCGCGCGTCCATGTCCGACGAAACGCCAGGCCCAGTCGCCAAACCCCGCAAGCTGTCGAGGCTGGCGCGCGTCCGCAACATCGGCATCGTGGCCCACATCGATGCGGGCAAGACCACGGTCACCGAGCGGTTCCTGTACTACGCGGGGCGCATTCACAAGATCGGCGAGGTTCACGACGGCGAGGCGCAGATGGACTGGATGCCGCAAGAGCGCGAGCGCGGCATCACCATCACCGCCGCCGCGACCACGCTGGAATGGAAGCGGGCGGGCGAGACGCACGACATTCACCTCATCGATACGCCCGGGCACGTGGACTTCACCATCGAGGTGGAACGATCGCTGCGTGTGCTCGATGGCGCGGTGGTCGTCTTCTGTGCCGTGTCTGGCGTGGAGCCACAGTCCGAGACGGTGTGGCACCAGGCGGACCAGTTCCATGTGCCCCGCCTCGCATTCATCAACAAGATGGACCGCCCTGGGGCAGACTTTCAGGCGGTGGTCGATGAGATCCGCACGCGCCTTGGTGCGCGGCCAGTGCCGGTCCAGTTACCTATCGGCGCCGAGGATCAGTTCACCGGGGTGGTGGATCTGGTTCGCGAACGGGCCATCTTCTTCTCGGGCGCAGAAGACGATCCGCCGCGCGAAGACAGCGTGCCTTTGTCCATGGCCGAGGCCGTGACCGCCGCGCGCGACAAACTGGTGGAAGCGGCCGCCGATTTCGACGACAGCATCGCGGCCGCGTATCTCGAGGGCAAGCCGGTCGAGACGGCCGCGCTGGTGGCGGCCCTGCGCAAGGGCACCCTCGCCTGCAAGATCGTTCCCGTGCTGGCTGGCTCGGCCCTGCGCAACAAGGGCGTGCAGCCGCTGCTCGACGCAGTCTGCGACTTCTTGCCCGCGCCCACCGAGGTGCCGCCCATCACCGGACATGTGCCTGGCCGCGATGAAGTCATCACGCGAATCTCCGATGACGGCGCACCCTTTTGCGCCTTGGCCTTCAAGGTGGCCATGGACGAAGGGCGCAAGACGGTTTACCTGCGCATCTACTCGGGCGTGCTGAAGCCGGGCGACGAAGTCCAAAACCCGCGCACCCGGCGCAACGAAAAGATCACCCGACTTTTCTCGGTCCACGCCAATCGGCGCGAACGCATCGACCGCGCGGGTGCGGGCACAATCGTGGTGGCCATGGGCCTCAAGGACGCCGGCACGGGCGATACCATCTGTTCGCCCAAGGCGCCGATTTTGCTCGAGAGCATCGCCGCGCACGAGCCGGTCATCGCCCGCGCCATCGAGCCCAAGACCCAGGCGGAGAAGGAGAAGCTCGACTTCGGCCTGGCCAAGCTGGCCGACGAGGACCCTACCTTCCGTACCGGCGAGGATGCCGAGACGGGCCAGACCATCATCCGGGGCATGGGCGAGCTCCACCTCGACATCGTGGTGGATCGCCTGCGCCGCGAGTATGGCGTGGACGCGCATGTGGGCCGGCCCCAGGTCGTGTACCGCGAGACCTTGGCCAAGGCGGCCGAGGCCGAGGCGCGCTTCGAGCGCGAGGTCGAGGACGAGAAAGTCTTCGGGCAGGCACGGGTGCGGGTGGCGCCGCGTCCGCGCGGCAGTGGCAACCATGTCAGTTTGGCTCTGGCCAAGGTTGAATCGCCGCCGGGCGCGCCCCGCATCCCCGAAACACCGCGCGCCATCCTCGATGCGGCGCTGGAAGGCGCCACCGAGGCCATGCGCTCCGGGCCGGAGGGCTATCCCTTTGAGGACATCGAGGTGTCAGTCATCGGAATCGAGTACCGACCCGACGCCTCGACCCCTGCCGGCCAGCGGGCCGCCGTGGGCGAGGCCCTGCGCCTGGCCTCGCGCGAGGCAGGCACGCGCCTGCTTGAGCCCATCATGAAGGTCGAGGTCACCGCGCCCGAGGCCAACGTGGGCGGCGTGGTCGGCGATCTCAACGCGCGCCATGCCCGCATCGAGGACGTCGGCGTGCGCGGTACCCAGCGTCTGATTATCGCCAAGGTGCCGCTGCGTCGCATGTTCGGGTACTCGACCGATCTGCGCTCGGCNNCCGAAGGGCGGAGCGAACCCTCTGAGGGTTCCCATGTCATTGACGGCTTGCACCCGCCGAGGTGCTAAGCTTCGCGCTACGGAGGAATTCTTGAGCACGAATATCAGGCTTGTGCTGGCTCTTGCGATAGGCCTGGGTCNNCCTGACGGCGTGGCTTCCCTGCCTGACGGCGTGGCTTCCCTGCCTGACGGCGGGATCGCGCTTCCCGACGGTGCGGCTGCAGGCGCCGAGGCGTCCGTGCCTGCGCTCCCTGATCTCGGAAACGCCAGCGAAACCGGAGCATCGGCCGACCGTCCCAACGGTGCTGTCGAAGCGGGACGTGAGGAGGCTGTCGCGTCGGCAGACGCTAGCGTTGATCTGGTGGCAATGCCGCCCGATGGTCCGTCTGTCGAGGACAGCCTGCAGGTCACGCCCGATGTGGCTGCGGCCGAGGTTGTTGTCCGTATGGACGCGGCCGAGGCGCAGAGCCGCCCGGATACGGACGGCCTCGACGTTGTCAAGCCTGCCGACGTCATGGCGGTGGAGGTGGCCAAACCCACGGGCGATCTGGCGCCCGCCACGCTGGGCGAGCTGTCGCCCGAGCAACTCTACGCCCTCTTGGCCAACAAGGATTTCAAGCTCATCGATGTGCACTACCCCAACGCCGGAAGCATTCCGGGCACCGACGCGCGCATCGCCTTCGACAACATACCTGCCTTGGTTACCTTCATTGGTCCCAACCTCGATACCAAGGTCGTGCTGACCTGTTTTTCCGGCGGCATGAGCAAGACAGCGGGCAATGCCCTGGTCGCCCGTGGCTACCGCAACATTTGGGAACTCACCGGTGGCATGAACGCGTGGACCGCGGCCGGCTACACCCTGGTCCACCTCGACGGCGGGCTGTAGCGGAACAGTCATGACCTCCGACTCAAAAGCTTTGCGTGCAGCGGTGGAGGCGCTCCTGCGAGCCGCCGGTCGCGACGTGGACAAGGATCCCGATCTGGCGCGCACGCCCGAGCGGGTGACCGAGGTGTGGCAGCGGGAGTTTCTGGCCGGCTACGACATGGACCCGGCGCAGATTCTCGGCGAGCCGGTACTGGGCGAGGCCGACCCTGACGTTGTGGTGGTGGGCGGCCTGCGCTTTCATGCCATGTGCCCCCACCACCTTCTGCCCTACCGAGGGGTCGCGCATGTGGCCTACTTGCCGGCGGGAAAGCTGGTGGGCTTCGGCCGCCTGGCTGATCTGGTCGAGTGTTTCACCAAGCGGCTCACCCTGCAGGAACGGGCCACTCACCAGATCGCCGAGGCTCTCTGGCACGGTTTGGGCGCGCGCGGCGCGGGCTGCGTGATCGAGGCCGAGCAGCTTTGCCTGGCTTTGCCGGGCGAGCGCCACGATCAATCGGGCGTGGTCACCAGCGCCTTCGTGGGCGAAATGCGCGAGCGGCCCGACCTCAAGGCGCGGCTGCTGGCGGCCGCGAACCTGGGCGGACGCGTACGATGAGCGCAGGCAAGCTGGCCGGGAAAGTGGTGGTGGTCACCGGCGCCTCGCGCGGCATTGGTCGAGCCATCGCAGCACTGCTGGCGAGCGAGGGTGCGGCCGTGGCGGGATGCGCGCGACGGGCAGGTGGCGGCGCCTTCCTCGACGATGTCGATCCCGCAGAACGCGCGCGGCATCTCGTCGCCGCCTGCGACGTCCGACGGCGCGAAGAGGTGATTCGCTTCCGCGACTTGGTGCTCGCCCGGCTGGGCGCGCCCGACGTCCTGGTGAACAACGCCGGCATCGTCGCGCGGGCAAGCATCGAGACGCTGTCCGAGGAAACCTGGGACGACGTGCTGGCCGCAGACCTGAAAAGCGTGTTCCTGGTCATCCAGGCGTTCCTGCCTTCCCTGCGCGGTCGCGGTCGAGGCCGGATCATCAACATGGCCTCGATAGCCGGGCGTCAGGGCACGCCTCTCCTGAGCGCGTATTGCGCGGCCAAGCACGGCGTAGTCGGCCTGACACGGGCGTTGGCCGAGGAACTGCGGCCGGACGGCATCGCGGTGAACGCCATCTGTCCCGGATCAGTGGACACCGAGATGCTGGCCATCGGTCGGCCGGGTGCCAAGCCCGAAATGACGCCGGCCGAGGTGGCCCGCGTGGTGCTGTTCCTGGCCGCGGACGCGCCGGCGACGATGACCGGGCACTGCCTCGATATCTTCGGCTGATCAGTCTCTTGCAGCGTCTTTGGCAGCGTCCGCGCCCGCATCACGCACGACCACGATCACTGCCGTCGCTTGCGTGGAGTAGGGCGAGAGGCACGTTCCGGTGTTGCCCCGGACCACGTAATAGAAGGTTGCCGTTCCGCTCGCGGGGACGACCGGACTGTCCGCGAAACTCGTTGTCGGAAGTCCGCTAGCCACGACCGCGTATCCGCTGCCCGAGGTGGTGCTGCGCGAGACACTGTAGGAGACCGCGCCGCCGCTCGGCGGAGCCCAGGTCAATGCCACGTGGCCTGCGGCGTCCGGCGTGGCGGCGAGCGCCGTGGGAGCGGTGGCCACGCAGGACAGGGCGCTGACCTCGGATGAATTGATAGATTCGCACGAGGGCTGGCCAGAGTAGGCGGACACGACGAAGTAGTAGGTCTGGCCGGCCGTGATGGGGGTCACCGTGAAGGGAGAGCCAGGGGGCGACCCGCGGACGGCGTAGCCAGCTCCGGATACGGTGCTGCTCTTGACGTTGTAGCCCGTGACCCCAGCGCCAGCGTCCCCGGCAACGATGGTCCAGGCCACGTCGGCCTGCAGGGTCCCCGGGATGACCGTGACACCCGTGGGTGGCGCGGTCGGCGGTGTGTATTTCACGTCGTTCGGGCACTTGTTGCTGGTGCCGGTACAGGACTCTGCCGGATCGCAGATCTTGCCGTCGGTGGAGGCGCGGCACGCGGTGGTGGCTGGCGCGAATGTGTCAACCGGGCAGGCGCCACTGGCGCCGTCACAGGACTCGGCAACGTCACAGACCGAGACCGCCGCCCGACACACGGCGCTCTTGGCCAGGAACTTGTCGGTCGGGCACGCCGCGGAGGATCCCGTGCACTTCTCTTCCAGGTCGCAGGCACCGGCCGAGGGACGACATACTTCAGTGGCAGCCTTGAACCCGTCGAGGGGACAAGCCGTGCTCACGCCGTCACAGACCTCGGCCACGTCGCAAAGCCCGGCTGCCACCCGGCACACGGTGCCGAGAGGCGCCGGGCTGCCGTCGATGGCGCAGGTCCCGTTGAGGATGATGGTCCCTGCGTCGCCCGCGTCCGGCCGTGCGTCTTGTGGAGCATCGACGGGGGCGTCAGGGGGCGGCGGTGCCGTATCGGGAACGGGCGGCGTGTCCGTGCTGGGGGCTGTGTCCGGGGAGGTGGATGCCTCGGTGCCGGTGTCGCCGGTCTCCGGGCCGAGGTTCTGCCCGTCGCGCACGCCGTCGCGGACAGTGTCGACCCTATCCGGCGCGCCGTCGAGGCGTACGCTGGTCGAGTCCTCCTCAAGTGAGTCATCCGACGTGTCCGAGGCCTCGTCCTGCGCAGCCGGCAAGTCGAGCGACGGGACGTCCAGACCACCGTCAGCGTTGTCCCGGCAGGGCCCGTTCTTCTCGCAGTCGGCAAGACGCGCTGGCTTGTCCAGGCCCACACAGGAACTGAACAGGCTCAGCGAACACAAGCACGTGATGGCAAGGAGTGTGCGCATGGAAGACGTCCATCCTTCTTGGAGCGTCGGCTCTACCCCGGGACGGATCATACGCCGTCCGGTGGCAGGCAAAGAGATTCTTTGACGAAACAAGACCGTATTGTGCCACGCAAGCCAGATCTCCTGCCAATGGTTTCGAGGTGTTGTGGGGGCAGCCCAGTGGGAATCAAAGGGTCAGTGCGTGCCGCACGCGGCGCTGGTAAGAGTCGCGACGCAGCTCTCAACCACCGCGTCGCTACCCGTAGTGTTCTGGCAGTTGAGCCAACAACCAGAGCCCCGTGCGCAGGAGGGCCACGAAGGCTGAAGGCAATCGATCATGGCCTTGCATTGCGGCTCCTTCGAAGTCGAGCCAGCAAAACAGGCGCTGCAGGCTGCGATGCTCGCGTCCCTGCCGAGAGAGTAGCCATTTGACTGGAACCTCTGGATGCAACTGCCTGTGTCGAGGCCCGCTTCGGGGCGTGGTGGCGAGATGTCGGGTGTCAGGTCGACCACGAGATCTCGTGGAAGGTCGGGCGCAGCGTCTGGCCCAGGCTCGGGTCCGGGTTCCGGCCTGGCTGCTTCGGGACCAACGTTTGGGGTGTCGGCGGCCACATCGGGTTGCACCTCGGGCCCGGGCAAGTTGGTGTCGGGAGGGGGTCCTGCCTCTGGGCCGACGGTTGGGGCGTCCGTGCCGGCGTCAGCCGATCCCGACGAGCCTCCGCCGCCGGTGCCCGCGGTTCCGCCGCCGGTGTCTGTGGTTCCTCCTTTGCTGCCCGTGGTTCCGCCGCTGGCGCCTGCGGTTCCGCCACTTCCTGCGATGCTGCTCTGGCCGCCTTTGCCGCCGGTGCCTGTGGTTCCACCGCCGGTGCCTGTGGTTCCACCGCCGGTGCCTGCGGTTCCGCCGCCGGTGCCTGCGGTTCCGCCGCCGGTGCCTGCGGTTCCGCCGCCAGATCCTGCGACGCCGCTTTGCCCGCCTATGCCGGTGGTTCCTGTTGTGCCTCCACCAGCCCCGCCACTGCCGCCTGAGCCGCCTTGGCCGTCAACGCAATGTGGTGCGCACCGGGCCACCGTGGCGGGTTGGTTGATGTCCACGCAGGCGACGACGAGTGAACAGCAAGCGATGCAGGAGAGGACGACCAGTCTAGGCATGAGCGCAATCACTCCCGGGAGTCGGATCGATATTTCCGCTGGGACTGAGGACGATTTTGAACGTGTCTGGCCGCGATGCACAGAATTTTCTTGGCCTCCACGCGGGAAGGTCAGCCAAAATCGTGACGCAGGTGCATGTGGGCAGTGGTGCCCCTCCTAGCTCAAACGGCTATACTGTACGTCAACTCATGCGAATTGCGTGGAAGGCAGCCATAGTGGTGGCCGCGCTGGCGCCCGCGCCCCGTGCAGCCGCGGCGGCGGCTGCCTGCCAAGCCGACTCGGATTGCGTCCTGGTTTCGGACGACTGTTGCGGCTGTACGGGTGGCGGCAAGCAGAGGGCGCTTCGCAAGAAAGACAGAGCTGGCTATGAGCGCGCCCGGCAGGCTCGCTGTGCGGGCACCCTGTGCGCAGCGGTGATGTCGCAGGATCCCTCTTGTGCAGCCACGTCGGCCGTCTGTAAGGAGGACAAATGTACACTAGGCTTATGAAACATTCGGCAGTCGCATTCACCGCGGGGTGCTCACTGCTGCTTGCATGCGTCGCGCACAACGACACGACCTCCCCGGTGCAGCTGGAGCCGGTTCCGGCCGACACAACTCCGGCCACCCGCTTCGTCGTCGACTCTGGCGTGGTGACCCTGTCGGGCAATGGCGGAGGGACAATTCCGGGCGTCGGGGGCGCAGGGGCGAACACCCCCGACGGCGGGGGACTGCCGGATTCGGGGCCCGATCTCGCGACACCCGATCTCGGAGGCCTTGGATCGTCCTGTGATGTCTTCGCGCAGGCCTGCGGGACGGGAAGGGGGTGCTACCCCAAACAAGACGGCACCATGATCTGTGACACAGCCGGCTTCCTTTTCGCAGGAGCGAAGTGCATTGGCGACACGCCCGATTCGAGGTGTATCGCGGGGCTGACCTGTGTGAACGGCCTCTGCACAGGCCTGTGCCATTATGGCCAGGCCTCCGTTTCGGAATGCAGTGACAGCATCGGAAGCACCTGCTCGAAGCTCGGGACATCGA
>PMZX01000526.1 GCA_003170035.1 Myxococcales bacterium
GTGGCGCCGTCGACCAGCACGACCATGGGAAAGCCCAGCCAGGTACCGCGGGTGTGCGCCATCTGGCGGTCCATCTCCTTGCCGCCCTTGCCCACGGTGCGCACGATGAGACCCTCGGAGACAAACCGGTCAGCTACCTTGACGCCTTGGTCCAGCAGGCCGCCTGGGTTGTGGCGCAGGTCCAGGATGAGGCCCTTGATGCCTCCCACGGGCGTGCTGCGGGTTTGGATATCCTGCAGTCCCTCCAAGACCTTGGCATCGGTGATGGCCGAGAAGAGGCGGACCTTGATGTAGCCGTAGCCGTCGTCGAGCATGCGCCACTCCACCGCCTTGACCTCGAACTTCTCGCGCCGGATCCTGAACGTGATCTCGTGTCCTCGGCGACTGATGGTGAGTACGACTTCGCTGCCCGCGGGGCCCTGGATGCGCGCCACCGCATCGGTCCAGTCGAGCGGCCCGGCATCCACCCCGTCGATGCGCTCGATCACGTCACCGGGCTCGATGCCGGCGCGAAAGGCGGGCGAGCCCTCGATGGGGGAGACGACCACGAAGCCGCGCTTGCGTTTTTCCAGGTCGATGCCGATGCCGGTGATCTCCGCGTCGCCTTCGGTTTCCTTCTTCAGGCGGTCGTATTCCTCGGGATCCATGAAGCGCGAATGGGGATCCAGGGCCTCGGTCAAGCCGCGTGCGGCCCCGTACATCAGTTCGGTTTCGGGGATGTCCTCGACGTAGTTGTTCTCGATATAGGAGAGCACCTTGGTGAAGATGCCGAGCTTGTGATAGGGGTCGAACCGCCCCGCGCGACTGGGTCGACTGGCCAGCATGCTGCCGGCAAAGGCACACAGCCCGGCCACAGCGAAAAGCAGGATTCGGGATCGGAAAAGCACATGACGCCGCATGGGCGGGGATTATGGCACGTCTGGAAGGAAGTCAGTGCACCCTGCCGCCGTCACCATTACCCAGACCTACACCGCTCCCCGCTTCTCCGAATCCCGGGTCTACTGGTAACGCAGTACCACGGTCTCCGCCGAGGAGCGCGAGCGCAGGCCGGTGATGGCTAGGCGGGTGCCGGTTTCACGCCGCACGTTGGATCGCCCGGCCAAGAAAGCATCGACGGTGGCCAGTTCCTTGATGGTCAGAAGCTCGGTACGGTAGTGCATCGGGATCGCTACCAGACGCGGGCGAATCTGGTCGATGACCTGGGTGGCCTTGTGCGCGTCCACGGTCCATACCCCGCCGACCGGAACCAGCACCACGTCGACCGAGCCGATGGCAGAGAGCTGCTGGTCGGTCAAGGTATGGCCGAGATCGCCCAGGTGCGCGATGCGCATGCCGCCCACCTCGAACACGAACACCGTATTGAGGCCGATCTCGGCGCCCTTCTTGTCGTCGTGATAGACGCCGACCGAGCGGATGGAGATGTCCTTGACCTTCTCGTCGATTTTCATCCAGCCCTTCTTGTCGGGCGTCAGCCCGCGCAGAATCCTGGGCTTGCCGCGCACCAGGGCGACGTTGTTGTGGTCCAGGTGCTCGTGGCTGACCGTGACCGCGTCGGCGTGCAGGTCAGCCGGAGGCAGGTAGCCGATGTTGCTGGGAATCGGATCCATCACCACGCGGGTTCCGGTCGCGCTTTCCAGCAAAAAGCACGACTGGCCGTACCAGGTCAGGTAGGCCACCGGGCGTGGTGCTGCATGAGCCGCGAAGTACGACCCCGCAACCAGCAGGGTCACNNGCGGGCCGAAGGCCTCCCGTCTCCAGCCTCCGGTCAGGCTTTCGCCAGTGCCTGCTTCAGGTCGGCGATCAGATCTTCAACGTCTTCCAGGCCAAGGGCGAGCCGCACGAGGTTGTCCGCAATGCCGATGGACTCGCGGTATGCCGCGGGATAGTCGAAAAACGACATCATGGACATCTGTGTCACCAGGCTTTCGGAACCACCTAGGCTCGGCGTGATGAGAAACAGTTCCAGCGCGTCAACGAATCGCCGCGTGGTCTGGTCGTCACCTTTCACCAGGAAGCTGATGACGCTGCCGTGCCCGCGCATCTGCGCGCGGGCGATGCGATAGTCGGGATGCGCCTTCAGCCCCGGATACCAGACCTTCCCGATCTTTGGATGGGATGCGAGGAAGCGCGCAATCTCGAGTCCGGTTCGGTTGTGCTGTTCCATACGCAGGCTGAAGGTTTTCAGTCCGCGCTCCAGCAGGAAGCAGGTGAGCGGTCCGGGAATGGAACCGATCATCCGTTGCAACTTGGCGAGGTCGTCCAGCAACTTGTGATTGCCGAGCGCGACCCCGGCCAGCAGATCGTTGTGACCGCCGAGGTATTTCGTGGCGGAATGGATGACGATATCCACGCCCAGTTCCAGCGGACGGATGTTGAACGGTGTGGCCAGGGTTGCATCGATCACCGTGAGCACCTTGTGCCGCCGGGCGACCTTCACCACCGCCGGAATGTCCAGCACGCGCAGGTAGGGGTTGGTGGGCGACTCGGTGAAAATGATGTTGGTGTTCGGGCGGATGGCCCGCGCGATGGCCGCGGCGGTGGGTTCGACCAGGCTGGTTTGAATGCCGAATTTGGCCAGCAGGTTGGTGGCAAAATCGCGGGTCTGGCGGTAGCAATCGCTGGTGAGAAGGATGTGGCCGTCCCTTTTCATGTAGGCCATGAGGGTGAGGATGACGGCGCTCATGCCGGTGGAAAACAGAATTGCCCGTTCCGCGCCTTCGATGGCGGCGAGTTTGTGCTCGGCCTCCTGCTGGGTGGGATTGCCGTAGCGGCCGTATTCGTGTTCGCGGATGACGCGGCCTTGGCCCTTGGCCTGCATGAACTCGAAGACCTCGGAGGTCGANNGGGCCCCAGTTGTGCGTGCTGTGACTTCGACGTGCCATCGAGCCCATCCTGGTCTCGAAGGGACGGGCTTTGCAAGTCTCGCGGGCATGGGGGTTGGTCGCATACCATTGCTTCCAACATACCGGGTTGGGCCAAGAGCGGCGCCACCCTACACTGGTGCCTACTTCCCCATTTCGCCTCACATCTTCGCAAGCGGGGACGAAGAAACCCCTTTTATCTAGCGGCCAAAGACGTTCACAATTGTCTTGGTTCTCTGGCGGAACTGCCTATCCAGTTCCCGGAAGTGTTTGCGTCCATGCCGCGAGTCGTTTTCCTCTCCTATTTCGCTTGCCTGTCACTCATCGCCGCCTGCGAAGACTTCGGCAAGCCCACCGCGATCGTCCGGTGCACGAAAACACATTGCTCTGACAACCCTGGCTCAGGTGGCGGTGGTGAATCTGGCGGTGGGACGACAGGGACTGGGAACATAGGTGGGCATGGCGGAGCCGCGGGTCCTGGCGGCGCAACCGCAACCACTGGAGGCGAAACCGCAGCTAGTGGCGGCGAACCCGCTGCCAGCGGTGGTGGAGCGACAGGCACCGGCGGTCGAACCGCAGGCGCCGGTGGCGGTACCGCCGGCAGCGGCGGTCGAACCACAAGCACCGGTGGTGCAGGCGCCGGCGGTCGAGCCACAGGCACCGGTGGTGGTGCCGCAGGCACCAGCGGCGTCGGGGGCTCGTCGGGATCGCGTGACGCTGGCATGGACACCCCCATCCTCGGCCCAGAGACAGGATCCCCTCCTGACACCAGGCCGCCCGTGCCTGATGCGTCTGGGCCAACCGACACCCCGCGCGTTGGTCCCGAAGCAGGTGGGCCGGGACCCGGACCTGAACCGGCGCGGGACGCTGCGCCTGACACCGCACGAGATCGCGCGGTTGACCTGACGCCCGACACTTCAACACGCTCCGAGGCTGGCTCCGGCACAGGCAGTTGCATCCAGAGGTTCCAGGCGAATGGCTACTCCTTCACGTCAGCCTCTGGAATCCTGGCCTGCACTGACTGCGCGCCGAAGGAGCCGGCATGCAAGGCCATGATCGATTGCCTGCAGCCTCTGTGGCCCTGCGCGCAGAGTGCGAACTGCTGGATGAACTGTCGAAACCAGTCGGGTGGCGACATGGTGCTCGATTCCTGCGTCGCGAATCTCACCAGCAAAGCGTGCGCCGGGCACTGATGCCTTGGACGCCGGGGGAGTTGCCACGGGCTTCGGGAAACTTCTCTATGCCCGGTCCGTCAGAATGTAACAAGCCTCCGCGCAACCGTTTTGACAGCGCCACGGATCTGCTCCTCGGTGT
>PMZX01000160.1 GCA_003170035.1 Myxococcales bacterium
TCGATCCTTGTTGATCGACAAGATGCGGCCCAACCAGAACACGCGGCGCTCGACCATCGCGAGGATCTGGCGAGCGAGCGACGACGCCCGCGTGCTACGCGGCCAGCCGGTGAGGAGCATCAGGGCCACGAGCGCGAGCGCCACGCTGAGCGCCGTGAGAAGGATTGCCAAGACATCGAGTAGAACTGCGGGCGCCGTCGCATGCCACTCGGCGAGGCGCGGCGCCACCATGTACCACGACAAGAGGCTCGCCACGACCGTGACGACGAGAAAACCCACGATCAGGGCGAAGAAAAGACGCTTCGGGGCTGCCGCGTCGGGCGTGACATGGCCATCCCAATCGCGCCACTCGTCGCCCAGTTTCGGGCTCCGTTCGCCATCGGAGGTGTTCGCGTCCGCGTGCACGGCGTCCGGTCATCTGCAAGAAGCGCACCTCGCGTAGCGACGCTCTCGTGTTTGCGCTGTCTCTCCAATCTGTGAAACATGACGGGGGGATAGGCCAATGAGCGGGCGCATCGCCGCTGTGCGAAGCCGCCCATTGCGGTGGGCGGCTCCGCGCAGGAGTGCAGAATCGCACGTGCGGGGCCTGTGCGCCGCCGGCGAGCAGCCTGGCCAGGCCTATTGGCCACCGGGATCGCGCCGATTCAGTTGCCTAATCTTCCTCCGCATCGCGCGTCGCTCCGCGCGAAGGGCGTGGCGTTCTTCGTGGCGATGGTGCCAGTGCAAGGCCTCGCCGGGCAGGCGTGTATCGATCTGCACGCCCCCGAACAGGACGCGTCCTCGCACCCTCAGCAGCGGCGACGAAGGATCGGGATTCGCAGGCGCGCGGTTGAGGCTTTCGAAGCCGCCCAGGATCGCCACCCCATGACACTCCACCGCCAGGGTCGGGGGTACGATGATCTGCACACCGCCAAACACGGCTTTGATCTCCACTTCGACAACGCCATCGGGGAAGCGGGCATCGCGCAGATCCACTTGCACGCCGCCGAATACCACCCTGATCTTGAGCCGGCGGGGCAGCGGTCTCGGTCCCGAGAACTGGCTGCCACTGAAAATGGCGGTGATTTCCTGATGCCCCGGGAAGTCACTGGTGTGGGCCAGTGCCTGCGCCGTCCCGTCTGCCTCCGCCAGATCGTCCACCAGTTGATTTATCGACGCGATGGTATTCCGCTCATGCGCCAGGGTCAGGCGGCGTTCGAATTCGTCTATGTTCAGGCGATCGTGCGCGAAGGCGTCGGACAAACGGGCAACGACCTTTTCGCGTTCCGCGACGAGGCCCGGGGGAGAAAGAGTGGTGCGAGGAGGGTCGGCCATGGGAATTAGGCCATCATAGCGCTCATCGCGTGTGGCCGCGATGATGTCGGCCACCGCTCAAACACCCGTCAGGACCACCGCTCCCCGGCGCAAAATCTCCACGCGCTCACCGCGCACGCGGGCCAGGGTGCTGGGCCGACCGCCTGGTGTCGCGCCGCCGTCGAGAATCGAGCAGATCGGCGCGGCGAAATAGGCGGCGACTTCGCTAGCTGTGCGGGATGGCGGGGCGCCGGCGGGGTTGGCGCTGGTGGCCGTGATGGGGCGGCCAAGCGCAACCACCAACGCTTGCGCGAGTGCATGGGACGATACGCGAACCGCCACGTAGCCGTCGGCCACAATCGACGCAGGCAAGCCCGGGCGCGCGGGCAGTGCCAGGGTCAGTGGTCCGGGCCAGTATTGCGCCATCAGTCGCTCGGCCAGCGGCGAAACTTCGCTGCACAGTGAAGACAACATCTCGCGCCCGGAAACCAGGAGAGGGAAAGCCTTCTCTGCCTCCCGCCCTTTCAAGACGCACAGCCTGGCCAGTGCGCCCTCGTCGACTGCGTCGACAGCCAGGCCGTAGAAGGTCTCGGTCGGATAGGCGACGATTTCGCCGCGAACAATTGCGGCGGCTGCCGCGGCGGCCTTTACCATTTCTCGCGCACCTCGGCGTCGGCCTCCAGCACCTTTTGCAGCCGCGCCTCGCGTTCGGCTGCCACGGCCTTGGCCAGCGCGGGATCGCCGAGCGCAATGATCTGCGCAGCCAGCAGGCCCGCGTTCTCGGCACCACCAATGGCCACAGTCGCCACGGGAATTCCTGGGGGCATCATTGCTGTGGACAGAAGCGCGTCCATGCCTTGCAGGCTGCCGGACACAATGGGTACGCCGATCACCGGGTGAGTGGTGTGGGCGGCCACAGCGCCAGCCAGGTGGGCTGCGCCGCCCGCGCCGCAGATGAAGACCTTGGTGCCGGCCTTGGCTGTGTCGCGCACATAGGCCGCGGTGTGCTCGGGCGTGCGATGGGCTGATAGCACGCGCACGTCCACGCTGAGGCCCAGCTTGCGGCAGACCTGCGCTGCCGGCTTCATGATCTCGAGGTCAGATTTCGACCCCATCAAAACTGCTACGTCGCTTCCTAGCTTTCCACTCATGTTCGTCCTCGCAGGCCAATGTCTTTTCGATAGTGCATGCCGTTCCACTGAATGCGGCCAATGCCACTGTAGGCGCGAGCGCGTGCTCCGTCGAGATCGGTGCCCCGCGCGGTTATGCCCAGCACGCGGCCGCCACTGGTCAGCAGATGCTGCCCGTCGCGCTTGGTGCCGGCGTGAAACACGACCAGTTCTGTGCCCTCGCCGGCAAGCTGGCCGTCTTCCGCCAGACCGTTAATCATGTCGCCACTTCGCACCTTGCCTGGGTATCCCGCGGCTGCCAGTACCACGCACACGGCGATGCCGGGCGACCAGGTCGGCGAAGCGTCCGGCAGCTTGCCCTGGGCCGCGGCGAGCAGCCATGGCACAAGGTCATCTTCCATGCGCGGCAACACGGCTTGCGTCTCGGGATCGCCGAAGCGGCAGTTCCATTCGATGACCATGGGACCGCGATCAGGGGTCAGCATGAGCCCGCCGTAGAGCAGCCCGCGAAACGGCCGGCCCATGGCAGCCATGGCAGCCACGGTGGGCGCGAAGATTCTTTGGGCGATGCGCTCGGTGAGAGCGGCGTCCACCAAAGGCGAGGGCGAATAGGCGCCCATGCCACCGGTGTTGGGACCGCGATCCCCATCGAACACCGCCTTGTGATCTTCTGCCGTGGCCAACAGCACGAAGCGTTCGCCGTCGCACAGGGCCATCATGGAACACTCGCGGCCGGTGAGGCGTTCTTCAATCACCACGCGCGCGCCGGCGTCGCCAAAGCTGCGGTCCTGTAGCATGGCGCGGGCAGCGGCCTTGGCTTCGTCGTGCGAAGACGCGACCACCACACCCTTGCCCGCGCACAGTCCGTCGGCCTTGACCACGACATCGCCCGGCTGGCTGTCGATGAAGGCCTCGGCCGCTGCCAGGTCGTCGAAGCTGCCGTAGGCCGCGGTGGGAACGCCCGCGCGCTTCATCAGATCCTTGGCAAACTTCTTCGATCCTTCGATCTCGGCCGCGGCTCGCGACGGCCCGAAGAACGCGATGCCCAGTTTGGCAAAGGCATCGCCCAGTCCCTTGGTCAGTGCTGCCTCGGGGCCGCACACCACGAAATCGATGCGCTCGCGTTCGGCCAGTGCCAAAAGGTCAGCCACAGCCTCGGCCCCCACCGGCGCCAGACTGACCTTGCCAGCGCCCGGCCCTTTGCTGCGCCCCAGAGCCTCGATGCCGGGATTGCCCGGCGCGGCCACCAGTCGATCGCACAGCGGGCTTTGCAACAGTTTCCAGGCCAGTGCGTGCTCGCGCCCGCCCGAGCCGACGAGAAGAATCCTGTGTCCCATGGAGAAACTGGCTAGTGCCGGAAGTGGCGCTCGCCGGTGAAGACGAGGGCAATCTTGTGCTCGTCGGCTGCGGCGATGACCTCGGCGTCGCGCACCGATCCGCCGGGCTCGATGATGGCGGTGACGCCGGCCTTGGCCGCTTCGTCAATGCCGTCGCGGAAGGGAAAGAAGGCATCCGAGGCGAGCACCGAGCCGGCCAGGGGCGAGCGCGCCTTGGACACGGCCAGCTTGACCGAGTCCACGCGCGACATCTGGCCCGCGCCCACGCCCAGGGTGCGGCCGCCGCCCACGAACACGATCGCGTTGGACTTCACGTGCTTGGCCACGCGCCAGCCGAAGTCGAGGTCAGCCAGTTCCTGCGCCGTGGGCTTGCGCGCCGACACGACCTTGCCCGCCGACGCCGCACAGGTGGTGATGTCGCTCGACTGAACCAGCATGCCACCCGAGATAGCGCGCAGGTCGAGTTGCCCGGCCGCACCTGGCGCCAGCTTGGCGCGCAGTAGGCGCAGGTTCTTCTTGCTGGCGAAAACCTGCAAGGCCTCGGGCGTGTAGTCAGGCGCCACCACGCATTCCAGGAAACCTTCGCCCATCATGCGCGCCAGATCAGCGTCGGCAGTGCGGTTGAAGGCCACGATACCGCCAAAGGCAGACGCCGGATCGGTTTCCTTGGCCAGGCGGAAGGCCTCGTTGATGCCTTTTTCGGACACGGCGATGCCGCAGGGATTGGTGTGTTTGATGATGCACGCCGCGGGGGTTTCAAATTCTGCGCACAGCTTCATGGCTGCATCGAGGTCGAGCAGGTTGTTGTAGGACAGTTCCTTGCCCTGCAAGACTTCGGCCTTGGCCAGCGACATCCCGGAGGGCGCATCCCACGAATAGAACGCCGCCTTCTGGTGGGGATTCTCGCCATACCGGAGCACTCGCTCGAGGTGCAGCGACGGGTGCATGGTGGCCGGAAAATCCGAGGTGACGCTGCCGTCGTCCGCGAGGCGGCCGAGGTGGCTGGCGATGGCGCCGTCGTAGGCAGCGGTGTGGGCAAAGGCCTTGCGGCAGAGTTCGAAGCGCAGAGCGCCCGAAACCTCACCCTTGCTTTCGATCTCGCGCAGCACGCGGTCGTAATCCTCGGGATCGACCACCACGGCCACCCGTTCGTGGTTCTTGGCTGCCGAGCGCACCATGGCCGGGCCGCCGATGTCGATGTTCTCGATGACTTCCTCGAAGGCCGCCCCGCGCGCCACGGTCTCGCGGAACGGATACAGGTTCACCACCACAAGATCGATGCGATGGATCTTGTGCTCCTTCATCTGTTTTTCGTGCTCGGCCGTGGGCCGGCCCAAGATGCCGCCGTGCACGAGCGGGTGCAGGGTCTTCACCCGGCCATCGAGCATCTCGGGAAAGCTGGTGAAGTCGCTCACATCACGCACGGTGAGCCCGGCCTCGCGCAGCGAGCGCGCCGTGCCTCCGGTCGACAGAATCTCGACGCCAAGTTTTGCCAACCGACGGCCGAGATCCACAACGCCGGTCTTGTCCGAGACCGAGATGAGGGCGCGCGCTACTTTGCTCATGGGTCGGCTTTTATCACAACATCAGGCGCGCTTGGGAGGCACGATGAAAACATAGCCAGGTTGGCAGGTTGGCGGATCGGCGCCCGCTCGGATTGCGCCTGCACTCAGTGCGTGCACAAGAGTTTTCTTCTATGTCACTTGTTCGTTACCTGTGCCGGTCAGGCTGGAGACCAGGAGGTTCGACGCATGTCATGACCGACAACAATTCGAATCCAGGGGGAGAGTACGACGACGAGGTCGTGGCAGATGGGATGTGCGATGACGATGACGATGTCCCGCCCGCTCCGCGGGTACCTGCGCCGCTGGGCTTCCGAGAATCCTCGCTGTGGGCGGAGGCCATCGCCCGAATCCGCGCCGCGAGACCCCGCGGCGAGTCTTCGTAGGCCGTCGTCGAGCCGACCGGGATCACGCGCCCAGGGCGCGCGCGATGAAGTAGGTGATGGCGGCCATCAGGGCGGACGCGGGAATGGTGAAGATCCAGGCCCAGAGAATGCGGCTGGCCAGGCCCCAGCGCACCCGGCCCGGGTTGGAGACAGAGCCCACGCCGACGATGGCGCCGGTGATTGTGTGCGTGGTGGACACCGGAATGCCTAGTTGCGTGGCGATGAAGATGGCCAGCGAGCCGCCGGTTTCGGCGCAGAAGCCGCCGAACGGGCGCAGCTTGGTCAGCCGCATGCCCATGGTCTTCACGATTCGCCAACCACCCGCCATGGTGCCGAGGCCCATGGCGGCGTGGCACGAGAGAACAATCCACAGGGGGAAATTCGACGTGCCGGGGAAGGTCTTGCCCAGCAGCCCCTGCGAGTAGAGCAGCACCGCGATGATTCCCATCGTCTTCTGGGCGTCGTTACCGCCGTGGTTGAGGCTGAAGGCCGAGGCGGACAGAAACTGCAGCCGACGGAACCACTTGTCCACCCGGCCCGGGGTCTGCCTGCGCAATAGCCACGAGCATCCAATCATCAGAATTCCAGCGCCGAGATAGCCGAGCAGAGGGGAGATGAAGATGAACGCGGCGGTGGCGCCGATCTTGTTCCAGCCCAGGATGCCCAGGCCCGCCTTGGAAACGCCTGCCCCGATCAGCCCGCCCACCAGGGCGTGCGACGAACTGGATGGCAGCCCCCACCACCAGGTCAGCAGATTCCAGGCGATGGCACCAGCCAGCGCACCGATGATAACAGCCACGTCCACCACCGCGGGGTCGATGATCCCCTTGCCGATGGTGCTGGCCACGTGCAGCTTGAACAGCGCGAAGGCGATAAAGTTGAAGAACGCCGCCCACAGCACGGCACGGAATGGCGTGAGCACGCGGGTGGATACGATGGTGGCAATCGAGTTGGCCGCATCGTGAAAGCCGTTGATGAAATCGAACCCGAGCGCGGCCACCACCACCGCGACGATGAGCAACAGATGCCCAGCGCTCATGGCTCGCTCACGCGCCCGCGGAAGGTGCGGGCGCACCGACCGGCTACTCGCGTGCTGGCTTTGCTGACGGTCATGTATGGGTTCGCAGTTAGTCAGCTTCGAGCGTCGGTTGCGTTACAACTCTGTGACGGTAGTGTGACAACTGCGAGGAGCGTCAAATCGACTTGCTCGCAAGCCCAGGACGCCGTACCAGTATGGTAGATATGACCGTGGCCACAGAATGGCGCGCATACTTGTCATAGAGGACGAAGCGGACATCAGGCAGGTTCTCGAGTACAACCTGCGCCAGGCAGGTCACGACGTAACAGGAGTCGAGCGCGGCAGCGCCGGACTGGCCCTTGCGCGCGAGCGGCCGCCCGATCTGGTCTTGCTCGACCTCATGTTGCCGGACATGCCGGGCCTGGACGTGTGCCGCACGATGAAGGCCGAGCCCCGGCTGCGCCAGGTGGCGGTGATCATGCTGACCGCGAAGGGCAGCGAGATCGATCGCATTGTCGGCCTGGAACTCGGCGCAGACGACTACGTCACCAAGCCTTTCAGCGTGCGCGAGGTCCTGCTGCGCGTGCAGGCGGTTTTGCGGCGGTCGCCCGCGGGCGGCGAGTCCGAATCGGCCGAGCCCGTGGTGTTCGGCCGGCTACGCATCGATCACACGGCGCATCGGGCCTGGGTGGACGAGCGCGAAGTCGCGCTCACCGCGCTGGAGATGAGGCTGCTGTGGACCCTCTATCAACGGCGGGGTCGCGTGCAGTCGCGCGGCACCCTGCTCGACGATGTCTGGGACGCTGATCCCGAGAACAACACCCGCACCGTAGACACCCACGTCAAGCGTCTGCGCGAAAAACTGGGGGCGGCCGGCGATTATGTCGAGACCGTGCGCGGGGTCGGCTACCGGTTCGCGGCCCAGCCAGGGGAAGAGTTGTGAAGCTCGGCATTCGGGCCAAGCTCTTTACCGCATCGCTGGCTCTCATCGTTGTGTCGCTGGTGGCCGGCGAGCTGTATCTGCGGCCGGCCATCGAGAGCGACCTGCTGGCGCGCATTCGCACTGACCTGTCGGCGCGCATGGCCCTGGTGGCTGAGGAGGCGCGGGTTCTGGCCGCGACCGGCGAGACCGCCAACGCCGGGTGGGACGCCCTGGCCGATCGCCTGGGTCCGCTGGCGCATGCGCGGGTAACCTTCATCGACGGGCAGGGCGTGGTCAAGGGCGACTCCGAGCTGTCGGGTGAGGCACTCGATCGGGTCGAGAACCACGGCGGCCGACCGGAAGTCAGGGCGGCGCTGCAAGGGCGGAGTAGCGACCAGATCCGGTTCTCAGCCACGTTGAGGCGGCGTCTGTTGTATGCGGCCACGCCTGTCCCGGGCGCGGGGAACATGGTGGCGCGCCTCAGCCTGCCCTTGGCAGATGTCGACCGAGCGGTGGCGCAACTTCGCGCCATTCTCATCGCAGGCGGGCTGGTGGCGCTGCTGGCCGCGGTGCTGATTGCGAGCGGCGCAGTCGTGCTCCTGTCGCGCGCGCTCCGCCGGGTGACCGCCATCGCCCGCCGCATGTCTGCGGGCGAGCTTGATCTGCGCAGTCGCCTCGACACACAAGACGAGATCGGAGAGCTGGGCCGGACGCTCGACCATCTAGCCGAGAATCTGTCGCGCTCGCTACGTGAGCTGCGTGACGATCGCGACCTTCTGGGCCGGATTCTCGAGGCGATGCGCGAGGGCGTGCTGGTGGTCGACAGCGAGCGGCGCATCTTGCGTTTCAACGGATCACTGCGCGAGATGCTCCTGCTCGACACCGGCGCCGTGGGGCGACCTGCCATCGAAGTGGTGCGCAATGCGGAGTTGCAGCTCCTGGTGGACGCGGCGATTGCGGGCCAGGAGCCGGTCACGGGAGAGATCGAGGTGGCAGGTTTGAGGCCGCGGCGCTTGCTGGTCCATGCCACGCGCCTGTCGGGAGAGCCCCGCTGCGTGCTGGTGGTTCTTTTTGACGTCACCGAGGTGCGGCGCCTGGAGACCGTACGCAAGGACTTCGTGGCCAACGTGTCGCACGAGCTGCGCACGCCCATCGCAGCCGTGATGTCCGCGGCCGAGACCCTGCGAACCGCAGCCCGCACCGACCTCGCCGCGGCCGGGTCGTTCGTCGACATGATCGAGCGCAATGCCCGCCGGCTCGGCGATCTGGTCCAGGATCTTTTGGATTTGTCACGGATCGAATCCAAGGAGTTTCGTCTGGCGACCGACACCCTGGATCTTTCCGGGGTGGTGGCCCGGACGCTGGGATTCCATGAAGAGCGGGCGACGCAGAAGCGCATGCGAATGACGGCGACCTTGCCACCCGATCTACCTGCCGTGCGCGGCGACGCCACCGCGCTGGAGCGCGTGCTGTCCAACCTGATCGACAACGCGGTCAAGTACTGCGCGGAGGGNNGCCCGCCATCTGCCGCGGCTCTTCGAGCGCTTTTATCGCTGCGATCCGGGTCGCTCGCGCGCCATGGGCGGGACCGGGCTGGGCCTGTCCATCGTCAAGCACCTGGTGGAAGCCATGGGCGGGACTGTGCAGGTCGAGAGCACACCGGGCCAGGGCGCCCGGTTCAGCTTCAGCGTTCCGATCGCGAGGTAGCGGGAGAGGAGCGCGGCGTCGGATCAAGCGGGAAGCCCGATTCGTGCAAGGCTTGCATGACGTCGAGCAGGCAGAACATGCCAAAGCCGCGAAGCTCGAGCAGGCTGCCGTAAGTCCAACTCTCGCAGTGAAGGGGACCCGGATCCTGTTGTCGAAGAGCGTTCCTGGTACGAGTGTGCAGCCGGTCGTCGAATCGTGCCACAAGCTCGCCCGGAGACGGGATTGAGCGCGCAAGGAAGTCCTGTGGCAAGTACTCCCTGTAGGCCGCCGCGGGACGAAGACCCGTCAGCGCAAAGAATGCCTCTACAAAACGGGCGGTGTCCCGTGCGCGCTGCTCTCGGCGCTTGATGGTGTTCGGAGTCATCCGGATCTAGAGCGCGTCGTGGCCGTGCTCTCCGGTGCGGATGCGGATGGCGTCGACCACATGACTGACAAAGATCTTTCCCTCCCCGGCCTCACCCCTGCACGCGGTGGCCTGAATCGCATCGACGATGGGCTGCACCATGTCGTCGTCGATCATCATTTGAATGCGGACCTTGGGTTTGAAGTCCCCAACCTGGGCCGCGCCGAGGTACGCGTCCTTCGTGCCCCCGGTGCGACCGAAGCCCCTGACCTCCGACACGGTTATGCCTTGCGCGCCNNGGCAAGCATCCCCCTAAAAACGTTGCCGGTGTGTTTCCGGATGGTGAAATCGCTGCGGCAGACCGGGCGGTATCGTAGATTGGCGACGGCCGGTTTCCAGCAAGTAAACGGCCATTGCTTGCGGAATCGTGACGATTTGCTTCTTCAGCGATCGACATTCAAGATAGCCGTCATGAATTATCCGGGACTGACCTTCTGATGCGCGAGGTGAGCGTCGGCGAACGCCTCGACCAGTATCAGTTGACCGACGTGCTGGCGCGCAGCGGAATGGCATCCATCTTCAAAGCCATCGACAGCGCAACCGGGGCCACCGTGGTGCTGAAGATCCCGCACCCACAATTCGAGAGTGACGTGGTGTTCTACGAGCGTTTCCGGCGCGAGGAGGAACTGGGGCTGCGCCTGGAACACCCGAACATCGTGCGCATGCTGCGGCCGAAGGAAAAGAGCCGCATGTACATCGTGATGGAATTCATCGAGGGGAAATCCCTGCGCGTGCTCATGCAGGAGAAGCGGCCCATGGACAGCGAGACCGCGCTCGGCCTGGCCATTCCCGTGTGCGAGGCGCTGGCCTACATGCACGAGCGCAAGGTCGTCCACCGCGACATGAAGCCGGAGAATATCCTGGTCACCGCCGCCGGCTGCCCCAAGATTCTGGATTTCGGCATTGCCTTCGACGCTTCGGCGCGGCGGCTGACCTGGGCCGGCCTGTCCAACACCATCGGCACCCCCGACTACATGGCGCCGGAGCAGATCGGCGGTCGGCGCGGCGACGCCCGCACCGACGTGTACGCGCTCGGCACAATCCTGTACGAGATGCTGACGGGGGAATTGCCCTATTCCGCTGCCAATCCGCACGCCCTCCTGCGCGCTAAGGCCAACGAGGATCCCACGCCGCCCAGCTACCACGTGCCGGGCTTTGATCGCTCGCTGGAAGCCATTTTGCTCAAAGCCCTGGAACGCTCGCCGCGCGATCGCTACACCGGGGCGGCTGAATTGCTGACTGATCTGCGCAATCCCACGGCGGTGCCGCCCTACGACCCGGAGAAGGGCCGCGCGCACCGTCGCTTCTCCGTACCGCGACGGCTGCTCATGCCGATGATCGTGGTGCTCGTGCTGGCCGGATTGACCGGGCTGATCTGGTGCAGCCATCCGCACCGCACCGGATCGGGCCGTACCACTGAGGGTAGAAGGAGTTTCTAGCATGTCAGCGTTTCCCCTCGAACACGCGCTCAACCTGGCCTGGGTGCTGCTGGGCGCCTTCCTGGTCATGTTCATGCAGGTGGGATTCGCCATGATGGAGACGGGTTTCACCCGCGCGAAGAACGCGGTGAACACCATGGCGATGAACATGATCGTCTATCCCGTCGGAGTACTGGGCTTCTGGCTGTGCGGTTTCGGTTTGATGCTGGGGGGAACGCACGGCTGGCCGACGCTGGGCGCTGCCCTGGCACCGGCGCGCGAGATCAGCCTGCACATTGGCGAGCACAGCTACGGAATTCTTGGCGCTGGCAAGTTCGCACTGGTCTCGGTCGCCAACGATCCGGTCAACCTGGCGATGTTCTTGTTTGCCGCCATGTTCATGGACACGGCGGCCACCATTCCCACTGGCGCCATGGCCGAACGTTGGAGGTTCTTGCCCTTCCTTGCTTACGGCCTGTTCATGTCCATGTTTCTGTATCCGCTTTACGGCAACTGGGTGTGGGGTGGCGGCTGGCTGGCTCAGATGGGCGCCAATCTGGGCCTGGGACATGGCCATGTGGACTTTGCCGGCTCGTCGGTCGTGCACATGACCGGGGGGGTGACCGCCCTGGCCGGCGCGATCGTCCTGGGCCCGCGCGTGGGCAAGTACCGGCGCGACGAAACCGTGGCGGCGATTCCCGGCCACAATCTGCCCATGGCCATGGTGGGCACGCTGATCCTGGCTTTCGGCTGGTTCGGCTTCAACACCGCCTCGACTCTGAATGCCACGGACGGTCGCATTGCCGTCGTGGCCAGCAACACATTGCTGTCGTCGTCGGCAGGCGCCATCGCTGCTTTGGCCACAGCCTGGTACCTGTCGCGACGGCCCGACATCGGCATGGCCTGCAACGGCATGCTGGGCGGCCTAGTGGCCATCACCGCGCCCTGTGCCTTCGTCGGTCCAGCCACCGCCGTACTGATCGGCGCGCTGGCCGGCCCGCTGGTCTTTCTGGTGGTCGGTTTGCTCGAGCGCCGCCTGCGCATCGACGATCCAGTGGGCGCCATCGCGGTTCACGGCGCCTGCGGCGCTTGGGGCGCGCTGGCCCTGGGACTTTTTGCTGATGGCAGTTACGGCGAGGGCTGGAACGGCGTGGCCGGCCCGGTGCGCGGCCTGCTGTTCGGCGACGCCCGTCAGTTGCTGGCGCAATTGATCGGCGTCGTCTGCAATGCGATTGTGGTTTTCGCGCTGGCCTACGGGTTCTTCCGTCTGCTCGACCGGGTCATGGGCAACCGCGTGCCGTCCGAGGTCGAGTGGACCGGGCTCGACTCGCTGGAAATGGGTTCGCAGGCCTACCCGCACGCCTGATAGCATCAAGCGAGCGTCGGCCGGCGCTCGCTGGCATGTCAAAGAGCGTCGTGACCGCGCTCCCCGGTGCGGATGCGGATGACGTCAACCACCGAACTGACAAAGATCTTCCCATCCCCGATCTCGCCCGTGCGTGCAGTGGCTTGAATCGCTTCGACGATGGGCTTCACCATGTCGTCGTCGGTAACAATCTGAATGCGGATCTTGGGGATGAAGTCCACGACGTAGGCCGAACCACGGTAAACTTCCTTCTTGCCGCCGGTCCGGCCGAAGCCCCTGACCTCCGAAACAGTCATGCCCTGGGCGCCCACCTGCCGCAGCCGGTCCTTCAACGCGTCCAGCTTGAAAGGCTTGATTATGGCTTCGATGTTCTTCATTGCAGTTAGCATGCTCCGCAATACGTTGCCGGCGCACTTCCGGTCGACGAAATGTCGGTAACGGACCCGGCGCGGGCGGGGAGATCTGGGAGGGAACACTCCACACCCGCGCCGGACGAACACCGACTAGAAATAGGCCAGGAAGGCAACCAGGCCCGTGAACTGGTTCTTGCGGGCCACGCCGCCCTTGTTGAAGAGGTCCTGGTTGGCGAAATCCCCGCGCAGCTCGAGACGGGTCTCGAAGTGCTTGGCCACGGTCAGGCCGCCCATCAGGGTGCCCTCGTAGAGGACCGCATCGCCCGCGTAGGCTGTGGCGGGCGCCGTGACGGGGAATCCTGCGGTATAGCCGCCGCTCTTGCTCGACACCAACTCGAACCTTGCGGCAGCGTTGAACAGATCGGTGAAGGCGTACTTGCCCATGGCCGCTGCTCCGATCCAGTACGGGGTGCCCGTTTTCCAGTAATCGACATTGAACCCCACCGAAGCATTGGCGATGTCCTTGGTGAGCACGCCGTCGAGAAGAATGGTGGTGTCGCCGCCCGAGCCGGCCATCACTTCTTTGCCAATATAGGTGGTGATCGACGCGTTCAGGCCGGAATCGGGCGGGGCAAAGGTCGCGTTGGCACCAAAGGTCTTGCCGATGTTGTTGTCAGGGTCGTTGTTCCAGCCATTGACCAAACTGGCCTGCAGTTTGAGCGAAGGATTCACCGTCACGTTCGCGCGCAGACCTGTGTGCAACAAAGGAACGCCGTAGAACAACATCGAGCGGCTGTAGAGCCAGTTCTTATTGGACTCGATGACCTCGGCGCTGGCACTGGTCACGAAGCGACCGGCGTCCACGCTCAGCCACTTCGTCGCCTTGATCGTGGCGAAAGCCTGTTGCACGAGGAAGTCATTGCCGTACTGACTGGTGGACAGGGCGTTGGCAGCGCTGGTTCCGTTGCTGGCCGCGTTGATGATAGCGGCCGTGTGGCCCGCCCCCAGGTCCATTCGGAAAGCGACGTATTCAGTATCCGCCCCTACGCCCAGCTTGGCGTAGTTGAGGGAGAAACTGTTNNCCGCCACCGGTGCCGCGGAAGCTGCGGGTGCGGCCGGTGCTGCTGCAGTCGCCGGCGCAGCCTCGGCAGGTGTAACCGGCGCAGGCGCGGGCTGGGCGGGCGCTGCGGCCGGCGCATCGGCTGGCGTCGCTGCCTGCCCGAATGCCACCGACGAACTCAAACCAATTGCCACCGTAAACACAAAAGCGAGCAAATTGCGCATCTCTTTCTCCTTGTTTGCGATCACCCAAGCAATAGAAGCAGACGACGATCAAGCCTGCAATAGGGTCTGGCCTGTATTTGCGGAGGTTTAGCCGGTGCGAAACAGTCGAGAAACCTACTGTTCTTACCTGGGAAGCAAGCGATGAGAGCAGTAGGCTGGCTCTCCGATCCACTGCGGCCGCTGATGGTGAGAAACCCAGACGCCACCCCGGAGTCGTGCTGGGCCCAACGCCGGAGTGCCAGCGCACCCCTGCTAGCGAAACCAGCGTCGCAGGCGACTGCCAAGTCCACCGACCGGCTCCAACTTCGCGAGAGATCGCGTGATGCGCACCATGGCTGCAGTCACGTTGTCGAAGGCGCCGATGCTGTTGGCTGCGTCGATGAGCGCGCGACAACCAGTCGACGCATCAAGAGTTTCCACGATGCGCGGGAACTCGGCTTCGTCCAGCGAGTTATACAGGCCGTCGCTGCACACGATGAGGACGTCATCCTGGACCAGCTCACGCGTGATACGGTCGACGCCGACGATGAGTTCTCGTCCGACGCTTCGGGTGAGCACGCAACGATCGGGATGGTTACGTAGACGCTCCTTGCTGATGAGCCCCAGGCTGGCGCGCTCGGCGGCCAAGGTATGGTCCTTGGTGAGCTGGAGGATTTGTCCCTCCCGGATCAGGTACAGCCTGCTGTCACCCACGTGGGCGGCCACGGCCTCGCCTCGATCGACCACCAAGGCAGTCAGCGTGGTACACATGCGGCGCAGCTGTGGCACCACCACAGCGGTATCGTAGATTTCGATGTTGGCTTGCTGGACCGCGCGCACCAGCCGCTTCATCGTGGCCACACCCGGTCCCTGCTCATTAAAGGATCGCACCAGAACTTCCGTGGCGCGCTGGCTAGCAACCTCGCCGCCCTCATAGCTGGACACACCGTCGGCTACGGCAACCAGGCCGCAGTCGTCGCTTTCACGATGGCTGACACAGGAATCCTCGTTGTCGTTGCGCTCGGTGCCCGGATGGCTGAACGCCCCCATGTCGAAGGCGAATGCGGCTGGCGCTGACTGCGATAGTGCGCCTGCAGGAGGCAGTTGCTCCTCGTCTGCGGAAGCGGCTCGATCCTCTTCTTTAGCGACTGACATTCAAGCCTCGATCCAGGTCGTAGTATCCGCCAGTCCTGCAAAGGCGTGCGCCGTTCCAAAGAAAGTGAAACGACGCACGCATCACACTCATCGCCGATGATGCCCGAGAGATGACCCTCGGCACGGCCCACCCCCTACGCTGGCACCTGGCCCGCGCCGACCACCGGCTTTTCCACCATCACAGCA
>PMZX01000441.1:0-3471 GCA_003170035.1 Myxococcales bacterium
GGCCGCACCGATGCGGCGCTCGCCCTCGGCCACCTGGGCGAGCAGATCGACAAGCGCAGTCTCATCATCTTCATGTCCGACCTGCTCGACTGCGAGCCGGATGAGCCCGGGGGCGGCGAAGCGCGCGGACCCCTGCCCGGACGCCTGCGCCAGTTGCGCGCCCGCGGGCACGACGTGGCGCTGTTCCACCTGCTCGATCCCGACGAGGTGGAGCTGCCGTTCGACGATCTGATCTTCTTCGAGGGCATGGAACCGGGAGACACGCGCACCTTGCTGGCGCAGGCACCTGACCTGGCCGAGGCGTTTGGGCGCGAGTCAGAGGCCTTTCGCGATCGCTGGCGCGCAGCCTGTCTGGAAGCGAGCGTCGAGTATCGCTTCGCGCGCACCGACGCAGCGCCGGCCGAGGTCCTGCGGGCGTTCTTGGCCGACCGCCAGCGCGCGGTGAGGTTCTAGATGCATTTCCTCGCGCCCTCGCTCCTCCTCGGCCTGCTCGCGGCGGTCCTGCCCTGGCTGATTCATCTCATTGGCAAGCGGCGGGCGCTTCCCATGCGCTTCGCGGCCATGCAACTGCTGCTGCGCTCGGAGCGGCGTATCTCGGCGCGGCGCCGGCTGCGCGAGGTCCTGCTGCTGGTGGCACGTACGAGCGTGGCCGCGGCCTTGCCGCTCATCTTCGCCCGCCCATTTGCTGAACGCACGACCGACGTACCGGTGGCCAGCCTGGATCCGCAGAGCGCGGTCATTGTGCTCGACGATTCCGCCAGCATGAGCCGCAGCGCCGGCCTGTCGACCCTGTTCGACCGCGCCCGCGACCGGGCGCGCGCGCTGGTGCGCCAGTTCCCCTCCGACGTGGACCTGGCCTTGTTGCTCGCCTCTGCGGGCTCCAGCCCCAAGATCAGCGAGCTCTCCCCCGAACGAGCGCGCGTGCTCGAGGCCCTGGAAAGCCTCGTCTGTTCCGCGCGGCTGGCTGACTTTGCCAGCGCCCTGCGGAACGCCTCCCTCATCCTCGCCGGATCAGCGCATGCCAAGCGCCGCATCTATCTCTTCACTGATCTGCAAGCCACGGGCTGGGAGGCCGGCACCGGCCTGGCGGCGGAAGGCGCACCCGAGGTCATCATCGATGACGTATCGGGTGCAGCCCGGTGGGAAAACCGGGCCGTGCTGGACGTGGGCGTGGTGCCCGCGCCCGAGGCTGGCGCCGGCGGGATTGCAGTCGACACCGAGCTGGCGGATTACTCTGCGGCCGGAACACGCGCGCTGGGCGTGGCCTTGAAAGTGGACGGCGTGTCGGTGGCCAAGGGTTTCGTCGATCTGACGCCAGGCGGCCGCGGCCACAAGCGCTTCCTGCACCGTTTGACTAGCGAGGGCGGCGGCGCACACGACGTGGAGGTGGAGATTGATGGCGACGCCCTCCGTCTGGANNTTCTTCTTTGCCGCTGCCCTTCGCAATGGCCTGCCTGGCGCGGTGGTGACCGTCAAGCTGCCTGACGACGTCTCGCCTGAGAGCCTGGCCAACACCACCTTGGTGGCCCTGCTCAACCTGGCGCAACCCTCGGAAGCCCTGGCCGCTGCCCTGGTGCGATTCGTGTCAGCAGGCGGTGGGCTGTTCATCTCAGTCGGCGACCGCGTGGACGCGACGGTATGGAATCAGCGCATGGCCAAGCTCCTGCCGCAGCCGCTGGGACTGCCACGTACAGCCTCGGCCTTGCCCGGCCAGCATGCGGGTGAAATCGTCGACGATCGACCGGCCGAACGTCTGGCGCCCATCGACCGCAACCATCCCCTGCTGGCCAGTTTCCCCGAGCACGGCGAGGGCTTGGTGTCAGCGCGTTTTTTCAAATACATGCTGCTCGACCCTGCGCCCGAGAGCCCGGAGCGCAGCGTAATCCTGCACTACGAAAGCGGCGCGCCTGCGCTGGTGGAAAAGCAAGTCGGCAAGGGTCGCGTGATGTTGCTGTCCACCACGGTCGACCGCGAGTGGACCGACCTGCCCATCCGCGCCGGTTTTCTGCCCCTGGTGCGTGAGGCCGCGCGTCGCCTGGTCGGGGTCACCGGCGACGAAGAGACCGCCTCGCTGCGCGCCGGCGAGGCGCGATCCCTGGCGTTCGCGGGCGACGAGCAACGCCTGGAGGTGTCGCGGCCCGACGGCTCGGTGTGGGTCGCGCGGCGCGAACAGGCCAACTCAGCCCGCACTGTGCTCTACAGCGAAACCGATCGGCTGGGCACCTACCACGTGCGCGCGGTCGGTCCCGACGGCACGGTCACGGCGCGGCCCGAGCAGGACTTCGTGGTCAACCTGGACACGCGTGAGTCTAACCCGGCACGCCTCGACCCTGCCTTGCGCCCCGATCGCATCGCGGCCGCATCCCCCGGCGCCAAGCCGCCCAAGCACCGGGTCGAACTGTGGCACACCCTGGCCGCGGTCATGATCGGCTTGTTGCTGTGTGAGTCGGCGCTAACTTTGCGGCGGCGAAGAGTCTAGCGTCCCAAGCGAATACTGTGGAGGCACATCATGGAAAAGACGCGCAGCCTGGCCAATCTGATGCAGTCGGCCCGGGCCTTCCAGGAGAGCCGCGTGCTGCTCACGGCGCTGGAACTGGACGTGTTCACTACGGTCGGAGAAGGCGCCACCGCTGCAACGGTCTCACAGAGGCTGGGCACCGATCCCCGCGCCACCGAGATGTTGCTCAACGCCCTGGTGGCCGTGGGCGCCCTTGGCAAAGGCGATGCAGTGTTCCGCTGCACCGGGGAGTCAAAGGCGCTGGGGCCCGCGCGGCCGGGCCTTCTGCACATGGTTCATCTCTGGGATACCTGGTCCAGCCTCACTGAATGTGTGAAATCAGGTAGCGCCGTGCGGTCACGAGGTCCCGCGAGCTTCCCCGAGGCGCGCACCCGCGCCTTCATTGCCGCCATGCACGCGCGTGCTCGGGACAGCGCCCAGGAAACCGTGCGCCTCTCCGGAATCCGCGAGGCGAAACACATGCTCGACGTGGGCGGCGGCTCAGGCGCCTTTTCCATCGCCTTTGCCAAGGCGTGTCCCGATCTGCGCGCGGAGATCCTGGATCTGGGGGCGGTCGTGCCCCTGGCAGAGGAATACATCCGCGCGGCGGGTCTGCAGGATCGTGTCCGTGTCCGGCCCGGGGACATGCGCACGGCTGAATTTGGCGAAGGCTTCGACCTGGTGCTGCTCTCTGCTGTCTGTCACATGTTCAGCGAAGACGAGAACCGCTCGCTGATCCAGCGCTGCGCCCGCGCCTTGCTACCCGGGGGTCATCTCGTGATCCGCGAATTCATCCTGCAGGAAGATCGCACCGCGCCCCTGCACGCGGCCCTCTTTGCTCTCAACATGCTGGTGGGAACCGAGCGCGGGAACACCTATACCGAGGGCCAATACCGGGCCTGGATGCAAGAGGCCGGCCTTGGCACCATCGCCCGCCCCGACCCCGAAGGCGATGTGCTGGTCGCATCGAAGCC
>PMZX01000441.1:3486-7073 GCA_003170035.1 Myxococcales bacterium
GCCTCCCGCACCTCCAGTGGCTGCGATGCCGGACCCGCCGGTTGCCGAAACCCCGCCCTGGCCGCCGGCTCCGCCAGGAGTGTAGGGAAGGCAGCTGCTGGGTGCCGTGACCGGGCCCCCGTCGATAGCTGCGGGCAATGGAAACCCGCTAGGGCGGAGAGTGTTCAGCGTTTCGGCGGGGACGGGCGGAACCCCCGCACCCTTGGTCCGACACCAGACCTCGTCAGAACCGCTCCATGCGTGGCAGACGTTGGTGTAGCAGTAGGGCAATAGCAGCGGATCACATCGATCTGCCATGCCTCGGGTTGCCCAGCAGATCAGGCACTCTGAGGTCGGAGTCTGCTGGTTGGCAATTGTGCAAGTCTCGACGTAGCCATCCGGGGGAGGCAGGTCCGCCCAGGCCGGGCGCGCCAGCGTGAGCGAGCCGGCCAGGGTCAACGCAAGACCGAACCATCGGGTATTCATGGGACCTCCCACGTCTGCAGTCAGTTCAAGGATCTTCCCCGTCTCCTCGCCCTGTCAACCAACTTGCCCATCTTGCTGTGCGCCAGGTGTGTCCTGGATCACATGGCAGACTGGCGGCCGCTCCATCCGTAGGCTTGAGTGACTGCCCGGTAGTTAGTAAGACTCCCTAGCCAATGATCGGTGCTGCCAAATCTGCCGGCCGGTGCCTCCGCGGTACCTGAGGCCAGCGGGCATCCGGCTGGAACGCCCCCGCATGAACGAAACCACACCCGCATATCCTTTCCTCGATCCCGACCTTTCCCTCGACCAACGTGTCGAGGATCTGGTTGCGCGGCTGACCCTGGGAGAGAAGGCCCAGCAGATGCTGCACGAGGCGCCCGCCATCCCGCGCCTGGGCGTGCCGGCCTACAACTGGTGGAACGAGGGGCTGCACGGCGTGGCGCGGGCCGGAATTGCCACGGTCTTTCCCCAGGCCATCGGCCTGGCCGCCATGTGGGACGTCCCGCGCCTGCACGCAGTGGCAGTGGCCATTGCCGACGAGGCCCGCGCCAAGCACCACGAGTACGCACGCAAAGGCGACCGCGGCCTGTACAAGGGGCTCACGCTCTGGGCCCCCAACATCAACATCTTTCGCGACCCACGCTGGGGACGCGGGCACGAGACCTACGGCGAGTGCCCCTTTCTCACCTCTCGCCTGGCCGTGGCCTACTGCCGCGGCTTGCAGGGTGAACACCCCCGCTACTTGAAGACGGTGGCCACGCCCAAGCACTTCGCCGTGCACAGCGGCCCCGAGGGCCTGCGCCACGGCTTCGACGCCGTGGTCACCCAGAAGGACCTNNCGCGAAACCTACCTGCCCGCTTTCCACGCCTGTATCACCGAGGCCAAGGCCGAAAGCATCATGGCCGCGTACAACCGCACCAACGGCGAGCCCTGCTGTGGCAGCCCCACGCTCTTGCGCCAAATCTTGCGCGAGGAATGGGGGTTCGGCGGCTTCGTGGTCAGCGACTGCTGGGCCATNNGCGCTGGCGATACACTCGGGTTGTGACCTCAATTGCGGCTGCGCCTACGGCCACGTCCCGGCCGCGGTAGCCGCCGGGCTTCTAGCCGAGAAAGATCTCGACATCTGCCTGCGCCGGCTGTTCCGGGCTCGCATGCGCCTGGGCTTGTTCGATCCGCCCGAGCGCGTGCCCTACGCGTCCACTCCCTACGAGATCAATGACTGCGATCGGCACCGAGCCCTGGCCCGCGCCACGGCCTGTGCGTCGGTGGTTCTGCTCAAGAATGACGAAAGGCTTTTGCCGCTGCGCAAGGACCTGCGCAGCATTGCGGTCATCGGTCCCAACGCCTACGACCATCAAGTCCTATGCGCCAACTACTTCGGAACCCCGTCGCGTGCGGTGACGCCGCTTGAAGGGATCCGCGCTGCGGTCTCTGCGCAGACCAAGGTCTGGTACGCACAGGGTTGCAAGCGGCAGGGAACCGCGACCGACGGCCTGGGCTGCGCCGGACACCTGGCCGAGGCGCTCAGCATCGCCGAACGCGCCGACGCAGTGGTGCTGTGTCTGGGCCTGTCCGCCGAGATCGAGGGCGAGCAGGGTGATGCGAGCAACTCGGAAGCGGCCGGGGACAAGGCGGATCTCGATCTGCCTGGCCTGCAACCGCGCCTGCTGGAGAGCATCGTACCCCTGGGCAAGCCCACCGTGCTGGTGGTCATCTCGGGCAGCGCGCTCGATCTCGGCTGGGCCCATGATCATGTGGGTGCCATCGTCCAGGCCTTCTATCCCGGCGAAGAAGGCGGCAACGCGCTGGCCGACATCCTCTTCGGTGATGTCAGCCCCGCTGGCCGCCTTCCCGTGACTTTCCCGCGCTCGCTGGCCGACGTTCCCGATTTCAAGGACTACAGCATGAAGGGGCGCACCTATCGCTATCTGGAGAAGCCCCCGCTCTATCCCTTTGGCTATGGCCTTTCCTACACGCGCTTCCACTATCAGGATATCGCTGTCGCACCGGCGCCCATTCCGACTGGCGCCGACGTGTCCGTGTCTGTGACAGTAGAGAACGTAGGCACCCGGCCAGGCGATGAGGTCGTTCAACTCTACCTGGCAGACCTCGAGGCCTCCTGTCGCGTGCCCCATCACAGCCTGCGCGGCTTTGCGCGCGTACATCTTGCGCCGGGCGAGGCCCGTCGCATTTCTTTTCAGCTTTCTCCGCGCGATCTGTCGCTCATCGACGAGCGCGGCCAGCGCGTGCTGGAGCCAGGCCGCTTCCGCGTCAGCGTGGGCGGCAACCAGCCCGATCCGCGCAGCCAGGAGCTAACCGGACAAGCCCCGCTCTCCGTCGAGTTCGACGTCGTGGGTACCGCCCTCGAGTTGCCGTACTAGGAGTTGCTCACCTGCCCAGAGAATTTCCTGCTCTGGTTCCATCACCTCGGCTGGGACTACGTCATGCCGTCCGGACGCTCCCTTTGGGACGAAATCTGCCGCCACTACACAGCGGGCGTGGCCGCGGTGCAGGCCATGCGGCGAACCTGGGACGCGCTAGCTGATTTCACCGACAGGCTTCGCTTCGAGCAGGTTCGTGGCCTGCTCGAAATCCAGGAGCGAGAGGCGCGCTGGTGGCGCAATGCTTGCGTGCTCTATTTCCAGACCTTCGCGCGTCGCCCCTTGCCCGATGGCCTGCCGCGCCTGGAGGGAACGCTGGAGGAATATCGGACGCGCGACTCAGACCCGAGCCGAGGAGTTCGCTGAAATCCTGCGAAGACCGGCGCTCTGGGTCCTTCGCGAGACCCAGCCTGGTCTCGCGTAGGCGCATGTCGCACCTAAGGCGCAACGGGCGTGGGGTGCTGCTCTTATCTTCAAGGTTGGAACCAACTTGTTGAAACGAGCGATGGGCATCGGAATCCAACCGGACAGCATGACGAGGCCGAGCGCGAGGGCGCGAGCACAGCGAGTGGGTGTGGTGGGGAAGGTGCAGGNNAGGGGGAAGCGAGCGGGGAGGGGCGGATGAGGGGCCGAAGGGCAAAAAGACGGGTGCGACTAAATTATTGCCGACGTCTGCCGTTGTCAGAAGATCGGGAGGGCGAATTCCTGTCCATGAGTAGAACCAAACGCGTCTCGCCAAA
>PMZX01000341.1 GCA_003170035.1 Myxococcales bacterium
CTCATGCCCACGGTGACCCTGTCGTTGGCCAGCATCTTCTCGGCAAACAGGCGGCAGCCCTCGCTCAAGCGGCCCGCGTTGTACGCCAGAAAAGTGGCGTCAATGAGATCGGGCAGGCTCTCCTTGCCCGAGATCGGCTTGGGCAGGATGCGCCTGCCCCGTAGATACATCTGCTTGCCCTTGGCAAACTTGTGCGGGTATTGGCTGACGAACTTCTTGGGCAGAACGATCTTGCTCATTGCCGGTGATTCCTTTCCCAAATCATCTGCTGCGCGCAGGGGTGGGCGGACTCTGGCCAAAAACTCCCGCCTTTGCAAGGCCAGGGGGTCGTTCACATGGGAACCCTGAGAGGGTTCCCAACCCCTCCCGCGATGGTGCGCCGCCGGCGAAGCCGGCGGGCTCCCCACGCGGCTAGTCCCCGAACACGATGCTGCGCACGCCGGGCTGCAAGGTCACTTCCTTCTCATGCACTTTGCCCAGGGCAGGCACAAAGAGGCCGATCTTGTGCACACCGGGGTCCACCCGCAGCTTGGTGAACGGACACAGAATGCCGGTTTCCTTGCCGTCGACCACGATGGGCAGCTTGCCTTGCGTGATGCACTCGGCGCGGAAACGAGCCTCGCCGGTCATGGGCGGCGCGACCGCCACCAGCTCCTTTGATACCTGCGTGCCGTCCTCGCTCGCCGTCACGTCGACAGTGGACGAGATGTGGCCGGCAAGAACCAGCACCACGCGCGCCGGGCCAGATTGGACCCTGACCTGCAGAGGTGTTCGGCCGCGTTCCTTGCCGTTGATCCACACGAAGGCACCGACCGGCTGGCTGGTCACAGACAGGGTAACCAGGCTGCCCGCACCGGCGCCGTCCGAGATTCCCTTGCTCCAAGCCGTCGGCGCCACGCCTGCGGCGGCGATCGCCTTCTTGGCGGGTGTGGTGGGTGCAGCGGTCTTCTGGCCCGAGGGTGAGGGGGGCGCGGCGGACGGGGCTGGAGCCGGCAGGCCGGGCGAAGGCTTGGCCGCCGTGGGAGCCATGGGTTTTTCCGGAGCACTCTTCTTTGTCGCGGCAGCCGTCTTCTCAACGGCCGGAACCGCGCGACTGGTGCTGGTCCCCGGCGTCTTGGCTGCGGCCTGGCTGTCTGACGGCGACGCAGCCTCGGGCTCGACGTCGTCTGGGACCGCGGGCGCGACGGGCGGCGCACCCTTCGGCCCGGACAGGGCGGGCGGCCGCCCGCCTCCTCGCATCGCATTCAACGGTTTGCCCCGCGACCCGACGAAGAAACCGGCCAGGCCACCCGCCACCACACTGGCGCCCAGCACCGAGGCCGCGATCGTCCAGACCAACCGCCGACTGCCGTGCCTGGCCGCCGGCTCGTCAGGCGACTTCGCCCACGTAGGGACTGATTCCTTCTCACTGGCAGGGCGCCTGACCACCGTGCCACGCGACGGCGCTTGAGGGGTTGGTGGCAGAGAACGAACGGCCCGCGGCGCAGGAGCTTCTGGGAGAGCGGCGATTTCTGGCCCCGGTAGCTGCTGACCGCCATCGTCGTATGCCTCAGCCTCAGGCAGGGGTTGGCTGTCGTCTTCCACGTAGGCCACGGCTTCGGGGGCGGCCGGTGGCTGGTCGTCCATGAAACTGAAAGCCTCGGGCAGCGGCTGGTCCCCGACCCCGCCGGTCGCCTGGTCCGGCATGCCGTAGGACGAGGCTGGGTGGGCGCCATCCGGGGAATCGACCAGCTCATCTTCGAGCAGGCTGTCGCCCCGAGGCTGCTCGGCCTGGTCCTCGGTCCCAAAGTCGGAGGCCACAGGCTCAGCCCAGCCGGACTGCACGTCCCCATCAGGCGGCGCTTCGAATGCAGAAGCTTCCGCCTCTTCGGGCGCAGCCAGAGGCGGCTCATCAAGAGCGAAAGGCCGCGGACTCCGAAGGTGGACGCCCGTGCCATTCGGTGGCATGAGAGGAGGGGAGCCGGCCAGCGGTTCGGATACCGGAGGCTCAGCCTGGACCTCGTCGAGCAGTCCCAGGCCAGCCGATTGGCCGCCGAACGACGAGCCAATTCCAGCCTGACCGCCCAGTGCCGCAAGGGCCCGCGCACCCCAGGTGGCTGGTCGCGCATCGAATGCCGCCACAGTCGGAAGCATCGCCTTACCCGCGCCCTGAATCGCGGACGGCTCCTCCTCGGGTGCGGACGGGGCTTGCGCGGGCGCAGAGAAAGGCTTCGCGGCCGGCTCGCTCGATGGCGTCACCAGCACAGGAGGCCCCGAAGGGGACCTGGGCGCCCATCTTCCGGCAGCCACGCTGCCGCCCTCCGGGACAGCGGACACCGCGGCCGGCGGCACGTCCGGGGCCGCCACTTCCGCGGTCCCGAAGCCGGGCAAGGTCGGGCCTCGCGCTTTGCTGGCCGGGCTCGACACCGCGGCAGCGGCCTGGGGAACCGAACTCGGACCCGGAATGGGCGGTGGCATGGGGCGCAGCTTCGCGATGCGGGCCGAGGTTGCAGGCCCGGAGGATCGGCTCCTGGCCACCAGGTCAGCAATCACGGCCGGCTCGCCTACGGCGGTGAGCTCACGCGAGGAACGCGACTCGTCGGGAAGCTCAGCCGGCGGAACCGGTCGGACCGAGGGTTGGCTGGCCGCCACGGCTTTGGCCGGCCCACTGGTTCGCTGGTGCAGCGATTCCTCGAACGCGAAACCCTCGTCGTGTTCGACCTCGGAAGGCGGCGGGGGCGCATCGTCAGGCGCTTCGGGCGTGCCGGCCAAAGACGCGACGGCCTGGGGAGGTTCCTCCGGCGGCGCGCTGTCCGTCAAAGGGCGCTGGACGAGTGACGCGAGGTCGGCGGCCAGTGCGGCCCCGGGCGCATCCGCGTAGACGGCCGCCAGGGACGCAATCACGTCAGCCGCTGTGGGTCGCGCCGCGGGAATCACCGAGACCAGTCGGCCGATGAGCAGCCCCAACTCTTCGGGCAGCAGAGAGAGAGCAATCTGCAACTCAGACGTGCGCCGGCCTTGCGGCGGCAACTCGCCGCTCGACAGCTCGTACAGCAGAACCCCGAGGCTGTACATGTCCCCGGTCGTGGTGCAGTCAGCCGCCGGCGCGGCCAGCTCGGGTGCGATGTAGGGCACAAGCCGTCGAGGTCGTGGCTCGAAGGGGCGACGAACCGAGGCGCGCAGGCCGAAGTCGAGCAACCGGACGGCCCCACGCAAGGTGATGAACACGTTGCCGGGACAGAGAGCGCCGTGAATGACAGGCGGCTCTTGCGCGTGGGCAGCCTGCAGCCCGCGCGCGATCTCGACGCCGAGGTAGGCCACCAGGCGATGCCAGTGGCGGGCCACCTCGCCCTTGCCAGGGGCCAGCGCGCCAGACTCCCGTGCACGCTGGAGAAACTGACCCAGGTCCGCGCCCTCCATGAACGGCGTGACAGCAAAGACCAGTCCGTCGCCCGCGTCTGCCTCCACAACCTTTGCGATGTGGGGATCGTCAAGGGCTGCGCTGCGCCTGGCGGCCTGCAGGAAGGGCTCGCTGACCACGTTGGGGATTTCCGACCGCTTGAGCCGCAGCACCTTCAGCGCAAAGCTGCGATCGAGCCCGGTCAAGCCCTTGACGCGCGCACGGTAGGTTTCGAAGCCACCACTTCCACCGACTTGCTCGGTGCACTCGTAGCGGCCCAGCTTCTTCAGGCCAGGCGGATCGCTCACTGCCGGAGGTCTTATGGTTGACGGCATCAATGGGTAATATCGGTCGAAAGCTGCGCTCTCTGGACTGGTGTTCCGCGCAGCGGGCCTGGCAAAGGAACAGGCCACTGCAAAGCGCATCATATTGTACGACCGTTACCTTCCCGGTGGCAAACGCGCACCCGCCGCGGGGCACCATTGACGGCTCGCGCCTAAGTGTCTAAGATCATGGCATTTGAGTACCTTCAGGCCCCGCGACGCCGCAGGCGAACAGGCAAGCGCCGCCCAGGCCGAGGGTGCGCCCTGGACCCTCCGCTTCATCTCCGGCAAGTATCAAGGGGGCGAGTTTCCCCTGCGCCCGAACCGCGAGATCGTGATCGGCCGTTCGTCTGACCTGGACATGGTCCTGGTCGAGGACATGGTTTCGCGCAAGCACGCGAAGATCGTGACCGACGGCCGGATGGTGTCTATTCAGGATCTGGGCTCGACCAACGGCACCTTCGTCAACGGCGAGAAGATTCGCAGCATGCAGCTCAAGGACGGCGACCGTATCCTGGTCGGCACGTCCATCATCAAGCTGGTGGCCACCAGCGGCGAGGCACGGGCGCCAGCGGTGTCGCTGTCCGAGATCGAGGCGCGCTCCAAGATGCAGGCCACCGCCAGCCGGCGGGCGGCGCCCAAGTCGATGTCGGGCAACATCGAAGAGATCCCGCTGCCCGACCTGCTCCAGTTGCTTTCCACCAGCCGCAAGTCGGGCGTGCTGGTACTGCGTTCCGAGTGGGGCACAGGCCGCCTCCACCTGCGCAAGGGACAGATCTACTTCGCCAACATCGACGAGAGCTTCGACGTGAGCCCACGCAAGGCCATGTACCGCATGCTGACCTGGAACCAGGGTCTGTTCGAGCTGGAACCGCCGGACGAGCGCAGGGTGATGGAGGAGCTGCAAGATTCCACCGAGGCCTTGCTCATGGAGGGCATGCGCCAGCTCGACGAGTTCAAAGAGCTGTCGCCCAAGCTGCCGCCGCTCAAGGCCGAGGTTTCAGTGCCCACGCCGCTGGGGCCGCGCCTGCGCGATCTGGCGCCCGACCACCTCGACATCATTCAAATTGCACTGGGCGGTGCCACGGTGCAGGCCATCCTGGACCAGAGCCGCCAGACCGATCTCGACACCGCCACGGCCATGCTGTCGCTGCTCGAGCGCGGCTATCTGGTCGTGGGCTAGGTGCTACAGCACCTTCCTCAGAAACTGCCCGGTAAAGCTGGCTTGCACCTTCGCCACATCTTCGGGGCTGCCTTCCGCGATGACTTGCCCGCCGCCGGGTCCGCCGCCGGGTCCCAGGTCGATGACCCAGTCGGCGTTCTTCACCACGTCCAGGTTGTGCTCGATCACGATCACGGTGTTGCCCGCATCCACCAAGCGCGCCAGCACGCGCAGCAGTTGATCGATGTCGGCGAAGTGCAAGCCCGTGGTCGGCTCGTCAAGCATGTACAGGGTGCGGCCGGTGGCCTTCTTGGCCAGCTCGCGCGACAGCTTCACCCGCTGCGCCTCGCCGCCTGACAGGGTGGTGGCCGCCTGGCCCAGCGCCACATAGCCCAGGCCCACCTCGCGCAAGGTCTCCAGCTTGGGTCGCAGCTTGGGGATGTTCTCCAGGAAGGCGCAGGCTTGGCTCACCGTCATGTCGAGCACGTCGGCGATGCTGGCCTGGCGGTACTTCACCTCCAGCGTCTCGCGGCTGTAGCGCCGCCCGCCGCAGGCCTCGCACTCGACATACACGTCGGGCAGAAAATGCATCTCCATGCGCACGATGCCGTCGCCCTGACAGGCCTCGCAGCGACCACCCTTGATGTTGAACGAGTAGCGGCCAGCGCGGTAGCCGCGCGCCTTGGACTCGGGCAGGTTGGCAAACAGATCGCGGATGTGGGTGAACACGCCGGTGAAGGTGGCCGGGTTGGATCGCGGCGTGCGGCCGATGGGCGACTGGTCCACGTCGATGACCTTGTCCAGGTGCTGCAGGCCCTCGATGCCGTCGAATTCCGCGCTGGCCGCCCGCGCCCCGTGCAGCCGGTGTTTCAGCGCAGGCAGCAGGGTATCGACGATCAGGCTCGACTTCCCTGAGCCGGACACGCCGGTCACGCAGGTGAGCGCCCCCAGGGGAAAGCTGACCGTGAGGTTGCGCAGGTTGTGCGTGCGCGCCCCACGCAGCACGAGCGCCCGCTTGTTCGACCCGCGTCGGTGCTTGGGCGATTCGATGGCCTTCTCGCCTGACAGGTACGCGCCGGTCAGCGATTGCGGATTCGACTCGATCTGCTGGGGCGTACCTACCGCTACCACGCGGCCGCCCAGCTCGCCGGCGCGCGGGCCCATGTCGATGACGTAGTCGGCGGCGCGGATGGTGTCGGCGTCGTGCTCGACCACCAGCACGGTGTTGCCCAGATCGCGAAGCTTCACCAGGGTCTCCAGCAGGCGCGCGTTGTCCCGCTGGTGTAGCCCGATGGAAGGCTCGTCGAGGATGTACAGCACGCCCTGCAGGCCGCTGCCGATCTGGGTGGCCAGGCGGATGCGCTGGGCCTCGCCGCCCGACAGGGTGGAGGCCGGCCGGTCGAGCGACAGGTAGTCGATGCCCACACTGATGAGGAAGCCCAGGCGCGCGGTCACTTCGCGGATGATGCGCAGGCACACCTGCCAGTCGCGCTTGGACAGGGCCAGGCCCTTGACGAAGTCGTACGCCTCGCGGACGGTCAGCGCTGTCATCTCGGCGATGGTCTTGCCGCCCACGCGGATGTGGCGCGCCTCCTTGCGCAAGCGCGTGCCGCCGCACTCGCTACAGGGCGACTGCGACATGTAGCGGTGGAATTCGTCGTAGATGGCCTCGAAATCCTCGTCGGTGGTGCGGCCTTGCTCGCGCCGCCGGCGCTGATACTCGTCGTAGCGCCGCTGTAGGTTGGCCACCACACCCTCGAAGCTCTTCCTGAACGTGTGCTGCTTGCCGTTCTTCTCGAAGGTCAGGTTCAGTTCCTTGCCCTGCGAGCCTTCCAGGATCAGCTGGTGCACCTCGGGCGGCAGCTTGCTCCAGGGTTTGTACAGATCGATGCTGTAGTGGGCGGCCAGCGAGTCGAGCAGTTGCTGGAAGAAAGCGCTGTTGCGGCGTTCCCACGGCTCGATGGCGCCTTC
>PMZX01000241.1 GCA_003170035.1 Myxococcales bacterium
GCCCGTTCCGCGAAACTGCGCGCGGCAGAAAGGCTACCTTCGTGAGGTCACCGCTTCTGCAAAACGCCTCACCCTCGATGGCACCCACTTTGCTGGACCTTGGTCGGCGCAGACAGCGCGCGAGCCTTGCAGTGATCGCCTTCGTCATTCTGGGCCTGAGCCTTGGCGCTCTTGGCCATGTGGCGGTACACGCCAAACGTCTCGAAGTCGCCCTGGCGCTCGGCGAGGCGGAACGAATTCACCGCGAGCTCGCCGAGCAGCGGCGTCATCTGGAAATCGAGGCCGGGATGTTGAAGGATCCGGGGCGCTTGATCGCGATCGCGCGGGACAAGCTGCTCATGCGGCCAGCCGCTCCGGAGAACATCCGGCAGATTGGGACCGCCCTCCCAACGTACGGGAAAGGAATGCACTAAGGCATGCCGACTCGCTGGACACGCGTGCGCGTCTTCCTGTGCGGGCTGGTGCTGCTCGGGCTCGCTTCTCAGGTGGGCCGTCGGGCTCTCCAGCTCCAGGTTCGCGAAGCCGTACAGCTTCGGGAATGGGCCGAAAATAACTACCTGCGCGAGGTCGAGATTGCGCCTCGCCGTGGCCGCATCCTGGACCGACGCGGGGCCGAGTTGGCGTCCACGGCTGATCTGGATTCGGTGTTCTGCAACCCGCGCCAGTTGGTGGCTGACGCAGTTCCCCGGCTGGCCAAGGCGGTGCACCTGGACCCGGGTGAGCTCGACAAGACGATCGCAAGCAGGAAGACGCAGTACTTCGCCTGGGTCAAGCGGCGGGTGTCGCCCGAGGAAAGCTCGGCGGCACTGGCCCTGGGCTTGCCAGGGGTCAGCGTGCGCAAGGAGCCCCGGCGTGTGTATCCGAACGGTGAGCTGGCCTCGACCGTGATCGGCCACGCGGGCCTGGATGGCCGTGGCCTCGAGGGAGTCGAACTGGAATACGACGAGGCCCTGCGCGGCACCGGGATGGAAGTCACCGGTATCCGCGACCGGCTGGGCCGGGACTTGCTCATGGAAGGCTCGGTCGACGCATCGGCCAGCGCGGGCAAGGATCTGGTGCTGACCCTGGACAAGTACCTGACCTACCTGACCGANNCATGGCGCCAAGGCGGCCACATCGGTCATGCTCGATCCGCATACCGGCGAGATCCTGGCCATGGCCAGCGTGCCTGGCTACAACCCCAACACACCCTCGGACGCCGTAGAGCGGGGCGCGCGCAACCGGGCCATCGCGGATGCCTACGAGCCCGGGTCCATCATGAAGACGGTGACATTCTCGGCTGCCTTCGACGCAGGCAAGCTGAAGCCCGAAGACCGCTTCGACTGCCAGTTGGGGCAGATGCAGGTGGGCAAGTACCACATCCGCGACGACCACCCCAAGGGGGTGCTGACCGCGGCCGAGGTCTTCAAGTATTCGAGCAACATCGGCACGGTGAAGATCGCCCGGCGCATCGGCAAGGAGACCCTGGCCCGCGCCATCGACCGGCTGGGCTTTGGCCGGCCCACCGGGGTGGGACTGCCGGGCGAGCGACGAGGAACCGTCCGGCCGGTTGCGCGCTGGGGCGAGATCGAGCTGGCCACGCAGGCCTTTGGCCAGGGTCTAACCGTCACGCCGCTACAGATGGCAAGCGCCTACGCCGCCATTGCTTCGGGCGGTATCTATCACTCGCCCAGGCTGGCGACCCGCCTGGTCAGCGCCGACGGCCGCAGTGAGCTCGTGCCCCGGCCCGTGGACGCACGTCCAGACGCCCGCGTGCTGTCCGAAAGCACGGCGCGCACCATGCTGACCATCATGCAAGGTGTGACCGAGGACGGGACCGCCAAGCTGGCCGCGATCCCCGGTTATCCCGTGGCCGGCAAGACCGGAACCGCCCAGAAGGTCAGCAATGGCCGCTACGATCCCAGCAAGTACCTGGCTGCCTTCGTGGGAATCGTGCCGGCCGACAACCCCCGCGTGGTCATCGCGGTCATGGTGGATGAACCGCACGGCGTGCACTACGGCGGCCTGGTCGCTGCACCGGTGTTCAAGGAGATTGCCGAAGCAACCCTGCGCTACCTGGGCGTGCCGCCATCGACCTCGGTGGTCGCAGGCGCCGCCCCGCCGGCCAAGAAGAGCGAAGCAAGGGTCGAGACAGCTCAGCGGGACAAAGCCGACACCAACGAAGTGGAGGGTCTGGGTGTCGACCAACCTGTGGCGTCGGTGGGCGAGGTGCAGGACGAGGATGGGAGCGAACTCGCGTCGAGCGAGGAGCAAGCCGACCCTGCGATGGACAGTCCGCCCACAGCCGAGCGCAAGCTCGACGCCGCCATTCCAGATTTCGTCGGCATGACCTTGGGCCAGGCCGTCCGAGCCGCGCGGCGGGCAGGGGTCGAGCTCTTGCCCGAGGGCAGTGGAATCGCGGCCACGCAGACGCCGGCTCCCGGTCCCGGGGTGCAGGGCACGCCCTGTCGGGTCTTGTTCCGAAGCGGAGGATGACCTTGCTGCGCCTGTCGGATCTGTTGCAGGGAGTATCGGACGCGCACATCGCGACCGGCGACAGGCAGGTGTTGATCCGCGAGGTGCGCGATGACTCTCGCCTGGTGCAGCCCGGGGATCTCTTCGTCGCGGTTCCGGGAACCAAGCTGGATGGCCGGCGCTTCATTGACGACGCGAAGGCCAAGGGAGCGGCAGCCATCATCACCGAGGAGGGCAGCGCTTACCCCGACGACGCAACCGCACTGGTCATTGTGCGCAACGCGCGACTGGCGCTCGGCGTGGTGGCTGCCAATCGATACCAGGCGGCCAAGGCTCTGACTCTTACCGCCGTGACCGGCACCAACGGCAAGACCACAACCACGTACTTGCTGGAGGCAATCCTGGCCGCAGCCGGCCGTCGGCCCGGCGTCATCGGCACCGTGGGCTACCGTTTCGGGGGCAAGACACAGGAAGCTCCCCTCACCACGCCCGGAGCTCTACAGTTGCACGCCCTTTTCGCCCAGATGAAAGGTGAGGGCTGCTCGGACGTGGTGCTGGAGGCGTCGTCCATCGCCCTCGATCAGGGGCGGCTGCACGGCTGCAGCTTCCGCGTAGCGGGCCTGTCCAACATCACCCAGGATCACCTCGACTACCATGGCACCATGGAGCGCTACCGGGC
>PMZX01000109.1 GCA_003170035.1 Myxococcales bacterium
CTGGCCGAGTCGCGCTCCAAGCGCGGCAAGCGACTCAAGCTGTTCATTGCCGGGGAAGATGGCGTGGAGCGCGAGGTCGAGGTCGAGGCGGAGAGCGGGCCTGTGCCCACGCAGGCGGCCGGCGACGGCACCATCGGCGAGGATCTGGCCGAGGAGATCTCGGCCGTGGCTGCGGCCGCGCAATCGGCCAAGGAAAACGGGGAAGCCCCGGCTCGCAAGCTGCCCTACATAGTCATCGTCATCGACGAGTTTGCCGATCTCATGATGGCAGCTCCCAAGGACGTGGAAACCGCGGTGGCGCGGCTGGCGCAGAAGGCGCGTGCGGCGGGATTGCACCTCATCCTGGCAACCCAGCGGCCCTCGGTGGACGTCATCACCGGCCTGATCAAGGCCAATTTCCCCAGTCGCATCGCCTTGCAAGTGGCGTCCAAGATTGACTCCCGCACCATCCTTGACCAGCCCGGTGCTGAGACGCTGCTGGGCAACGGCGACATGCTGTTCTCTGACCGAGGCACGAAGTTGCGGCGCATCCAGGGTGCCTTCCTGTCGGATGGCGAGGTTCATCGCGTGGTGGACGTCTTGAAGAAACAGGGCAAGCCGGTCTACGACATGAACATCCTCACCGAGCGTGACGAGGACGGCGAGGACGGGGGCGCACCCCGCGAGGAATTCGCAGATGCGCTCTACGACCAGGCGGTGGCCATCGTGTCCGATACCCGCCAGGCCAGCGTGTCCTTCATCCAGCGGCGCCTGCAGATTGGCTACAACCGCGCTGCGCGCATGGTCGAGCAGATGGAGCGGGACGGGCTCGTGGGCCCGGCCAATGGCATCAAGCCGCGCGAAGTGTTGGCTCCACGCGGCGACTACCTGGCTGCCGCGGAATAGTTCAACGTTGCGGCGACAAGCAAGCGCGTGGGTTCATCTACGCGAACGGACCCTGCTGAGAACACAGGGTGAAGAGGAGAGCCCATAGAGTGGCTATCCGTCGGCGCGAGCGTGCGAAACACGCGAATTGCCGAGAACCGTTGTAAAGTAAGGCGTGGCTCCCCTCGCGCTCATTCTCATCCTCTACGTAGCAGCGGTTGCGGGCGCCGTGGTCGGTGCGGCGGCGCACCGGCACATGATCTTTGGCGTCGGCAAGCCAATCGCCACGGTGTTGTTGTTTGCGGTTCTGGGCGGCGTGCCCGGCGACCTGTTCGGCTACCTGGTGGTCAACGGCATCGTCTTGTCTCTTGCCGCCGATATCGCCCTGCTGGCCGAGGGCGACGAAGCGCTCGTGGTCGGGCTGGGGCTGTTTCTGGTAGCGCACCTTTGCTACGGGTTCGCGTTTCTCGGGGCCGGGCCAGGCGGATGGCTGGTGATGCCCGGCCTGGGGGTCTTCGGCGCCTGCTCTGCTTGGCTTGTGCGGCGCCAGTGGCAGGGGATCGGTCCAGGACTGCGTGGGCCGGTCGGGGTCCATGCCGTGAGCCTCACCGTGATGATGGCGTGTGTCTTCTCCACCCTTGCGGGGCGGGGATCGCTTGAGTTGGCCGTGGTGGCCGCCGTGGGGGCAACCCTGTTCTATTTCTCGCAGGCCCTGCTGCCCTGGGTGCGCTTGCGGCGCTCTTCGGTTTGGGCGCAACCCATGACCCTTGCCCTCTACTGGGGAGGGCAACTGTGTCTCGTGCTGGCGGCGCGCTGGGACCTAGGTGGGAAGGTCGTGCCATGATGATCCTGTCTCTCATCCTGTTGCTTGCCGCTGGGGATGCTGGCCCGGCGGCCGCTCTTTCGCAGGGCAAGCCGGCGCGGCTCGAGCTGCCGGCGGTCATCGCGCGGGTGCAGAGCCGCTACGACCAGGCCAAGGATTTCCAGGCGCGTTTCACCCAGAAGTACAGTCGACAGGTGGTGGGGCGGGTGACCGTCTCCGCCGGTCAGGTCCACTTCAAGAAACCGGGGCGGATGCGCTGGGACTACGACAAGCCCGAGGCGCGCATGTTCTTGTCCAATGGGCAGTTGCTCTGGTTGTACGAGCCGGAGGAAAAACAGGCATTCAAGCAGGATCTCAAGACATCACAGTTGCCGGCGGTCCTGGCCTTCCTCATGGGCAAGGGCCGGATCGCCGATGAGTTCGAGGTGGCGTGGTCCAACGACACGCGCTTCGGCCGACCCGAAGACTATCGTTTGTCGCTGCGGCCCAAGCAGCCCCAGTCGACCTACAAGTCCATCGTCTTCGTGGTGGACGCGGGCGACTTCTCGGTTCGCGAGAGCGTGCTCGTCGACCAGCAGGGCAATGCGAACCATTTCGTGTTCTCTGACCTAAAGATCAACGCCAAGGTCTCCGACGAGGTTTTTCGCTGGAGCCCGCCCGCCGGGGTTCGTGTGATCGACACCGGCAAACTGGGGAAACCGTGATGGGGGCCGCACGACTCACGCTTCCGGTGGCGGCCGCGGGGATCGCAATTGGCGCAGTCGTTCACGACAATTCCCATGGGCGTCGCAAACGCCTCGTGGGATCCTAGAGGCAACCGATGACGCGCATGGGACCAGTCGTAGCAGCCTTGGTTGGCTTGAGCCTGGCATCGCCCGAAGCGGCGGCCCAGGTCGACAAGCCCCGCTTTATCTTCATCTTGGACAACTCGACGTCCATGAGCTCGAACGTCGCCGGAACGTCGACCCACGGAGACGGCTCGCAGAGCCAGCCGGGCTGCGACCTCGATGGCAAGTCCACAGGGGGCTGGCGCTACGACGACAGCAAGCTCTACCAGGCCAAGGCAGCCATTATCGACACCATCTCGGCTTTTGGATCGGCTGAATTTGCTCTCGCAACCTTCTCCCGCGTGCTGCTGGGGCAGCCTTGCCAAACCGACAGTGACTGCACAGCCGTCATCGCGGGTGCATCCTGCGTGGATCTGCCCGACGATGCCACCACGCAGAAGTACTGCGTCCAGCACACGGGTGACCCCTACCTGGAGTGTTCGGCGAGCGCAAGTTGCACAAATTGTGCGAACCCGACCGACAGCAATGATCGCATCTTCGAGTTGCGCCAGCTCGACTGCAGCACGCCTTGCGCCTATTCCAGCACCTGTCCTGGGGCGCAGGTCATCGTCGGATTCCCCACCACTGGCTCCAACTTCCCTGACATCTACCGTTGGATCGACGGCAAAGAGGACCTGCCTCCTTTCACGGCAAGTTCGAACCGGGAGATCCGGGCCGAGGCCTGGACGCCCCTGGCAGGCAGCGTCTATTCCGTGCGCGACTGGTTGCTCAATGCGAACCGAACGGATGTGGGGCTAGGTGCCGGGGTGCTGTCGAGCGATCCGGTTGCCCACGATTCGCGTTCGGCTTGTCGGTCGTACAACATCATCCTGGTCACCGACGGGGAAGACACTTGCGCGCTAGACCCCGCCAACGACCCGGTTAGGGCCGCGGGTGACGCCTACAAGGCCGGCATCATGGTCTACGTGGTGGGCTTTGGTACCGGTTACTCTGATTCATTGAACCGCATGGCGGCAGCAGGCTCGGGCGGCAAGAAGTCCGTCTACGTTGCCAACAGCCGCTCTGACCTGGCGGCCAGCCTGGGCGACATCATCGTGAATTCAATACCTGTGCCCCGGTGTAACTGCGATGCGACTTGTTATGACGAGGTAGCCGCTTTCCCACAAAAGGGCCAGCTTTGTTCCGTTGGGGTGGGCCGTTGCAAGCGGCAGGGTGTCTATGCCTGCAATGCGGCTGGAGACGGGGTGGTGTGTGCCGCTGCCGCGGCCTGCGGGGCGGCGCCCTTGCAGGCCGGTACCCCGGCGCAAGAGGTGTGTGGAACCGTGCCGGGCTGTCTGGCGCCCACTCCGGCTGACTGTGCCGATGAGAATTGCGACGGGCAGATCGACGAGGGCCTGTCCTGCGACTGTGCCTACCAGCCCGAGGTGTGCAATGGGTTGGACGACAACTGCAATGGGATTGTCGACGATGTCCCTTCAGTGAGCTGCGGGCCCAGCGTGGGTGAGTGCCGGCAAGGGGCCACGGCTTGTGTGGACGACGGCACCGGCGGAAAGAAGACGGTGTGCCAGGGGGCGGTGGGACCGCAGCCCGAGATCTGTGACAACAAAGACAACGACTGTGATGGCGTGGTCGACAGCTTCGCGCAGGCATGCTTCCCGGTGGGCTCGTCGGGGTGCGCGTTCGATGCTGGTGCAGGGATCTGGGCCTGCAAAGGCATCTGCCAGACCGGCATGCGGGCATGCGTGGCAGGCGTCTGGCAGAACTGCGTGGGGGCGACGACGCCCCAGGCGGAGATCCCGTGCGACGGCAAGGACAACGACTGCAACGGGCAAGTCGACGAAAGCGACCCGATCTCAAGTACGCCTTGCTATCCCCCGGGGGCAGTGGGCTGTGACGTGTCGACCGGCAAGTGTGCGGGCGTCTGCTCTTTCGGTCACCCGGCTTGCCAGACCAGCCCCATCACCGGCAAAGGTGAACTGGCCTGCGTGGGCGCGATAACGCCCACACAGGAGCTGTGCAACGGCAAGGACGACGATTGCGATGGCAGCGTGGACGAGGACTTCCCTACCTTGGGCCAGGTATGCAACAAGGGTTCGTGCCAGGGCGACGGTCACTACGTCTGCAATGCCCTCGGGAATGATGTCACGTGTACGGTCGCCTCGCTCGGCCCCACGCCCGAAATCTGCGATGGGATCGACAACGACTGCAACGGCGTGGTCGACGACCCGAACGAAGACATGCCCGGGGTCGGCGTCACCTGCGGGAGCGCAGTGGGCGAATGCCGGCAGGGTGTCAGCGAATGTGTGAGCGGACACATCGTGTGCAATGACGTGGGGCCCACGCCTGAGGTGTGCAACGGAAAGGACGACGACTGCAACGGGAGCGTGGACGATGGCGTCGCCCCGCCGGCCAAGGACTGCAATCCCCCCGGGCTGGCGTCCGGCGCACCCTTGCAGGGCGAATGCAAGCCCGGGCACTTTCAGTGTTCTGGCGTGGACGGCTGGGTCTGCGCGGGCGGCCTGGGGCCAACCCCTGAGATCTGCGATGGCAAGGACAACGACTGCGACGGCCAAATTGACAACGATGCCGACTGTGGCCTGTCCGCGATCTGCCTGGACGGCCAGTGTGTGCCGCGCTGCCAGGAGACGGAGGTGCCGTGCGCGCCGGACCGCTATTGCCAGAATGGAGCCTGCCTGTTGCGGGCCTGCGCAGTGAATCCGTGCCCGGCTGGTCAATTGTGCGATGCCACAGGCATGTGCTACGACCCATGCGTCGGCATTTCCTGCCTGCCCGGTGCCACGTGCCAGAGGGGTCTGTGCCAGGATTGCTACTCGCGCGGCTGCCCAACTGGACAGATCTGCCACAATCGACAGTGCGGGTCCGATCCCTGCGCCGGCGTGGTCTGCGATCTGGGCGAGTATTGTGCCAACGGAACCTGCGTGCGCAGTTGCGTGGGCCGCGATTGCCCCAAAGGTCAGAGCTGCCGGCTGGGTGAGTGTGTGGTTGATCCGTGCACGGCCCTGACCTGTCCCTCGGGTTCCTACTGCGATCCCTCGACTGTGAAGTGCCGGAACCGGATCTGTTCGGGGGTTTCCTGCCTGGCCGGCACTGCGTGCGTCGAGGCCACCGGCAAGTGCGAGACCAGTGCTTGCGAGGCGGTTCACTGTCGAGATCCGGAAGAATGCGTGGTCCAGACTGACGGACATGCGGAGTGTGTCCTCCTCAACAAGCCCAATGTGGTCGTGGCCCGTGTCAAGCCAGGGAGCAGAGGCCTGTTTGGCTGCGCAGTTGGTGGCGGGAGTGTTGGAACCGGAGTTGGGGTGGGAGCTTGGTTGCTGGCACTGCTGGGCATGGTGCTGGCGCGTAGGAGGCGGTGGGGAGGGTAGGGAGCGCGGAGTGCAGCGCTTGCACTGGGAGTCGCTTCGTCAACCCTCCTCAAACGCGCGCGGGGCGGCCAGGCAGTACTCGATGGCCGGCTGGATCTTTTCCGACGGCAATCCGCGCCAGAAGACATGCCATTCGGGAAAGCGCGCCAGTCCGTCGCACTGCTTGGCGTACCACGAGCAGATGGGATTGGAAGGCTGCGCGCGCCAGAAGAAGGTCGGGAAATCACGGGTGAGCAGCGACCAGATNNGCCGCCCCCAGATAGCCTTCTTCCAGGTAGACGCGCTCGGCATCGCGTTCGATGAGCCCGCCCGGCTCCATGGCACCGGCAACCAGGGCGCGACCGAATGCGGATTGCAGAAGCCCTTGCAATCGCTCGCGGTCGACGCGCGCCAGGCCATCGTGGGTGTCGATGCGCGAGCCACGCCGGATCATCGTGCCGGCGCCGTTGACGGTGAACAACTCGCGCAGCAGGTGCAAGGGGTTGACCACGGCCACGCTCATGCGCTGGGGAACCTGATCGAGCAGATTCTTGACGTGCCGGAGCAGCGAAGCGTGGCGGCGTGACAGGTGCCCGGTGGCCATCAGCCGTTCGTAGTCGTTGGACAAGTTGACCAACGAAATGGACGGCGCGCCCTCTCGCTCGAGGCCGGAGCTGGTGGAAAGAAACACGACCTTTCGGGTCTCCAGGCCGGTGGCCAGGCTGTGCAGCAGGCGGAAGCGTGCTTCGATGTCGAGTTCCTTGGCTGCGTCCAGCGACACGATGGGGAT
>PMZX01000236.1 GCA_003170035.1 Myxococcales bacterium
AGCCTTCTGCCCAACCATGTCGCGGTGCTGGTGGATGGCTCACGCTCGATGGGCGTGGCGCCTCCGGACCGCGGTGCTACGCGCGCCCAGCGCGCAGCTCAGATCGTGGCGGAGGCCGCGCCCCTGTTCTCGCAATGGGAACGCGCCGGCCACCGNNGAGCTGCGCGGGCGCCTGGCCGGTCGTGACGTGGGCGGCGTCATCTTGATCTCCGACGGCATCGACACCGGGCGCATCGCACGCGGGCCGCTCGATGGCGAGACCAGCCGGACGCTCCAAGCCTTGGACGCGCCCGTGCATACCGTGTTCGTCGGGGAGCGCGAACTGCGCGACCTATCGGTGGCAGCCGTGCTCACCGACGACTTTGCCTTCGTGCGCACGCCGGTCAAACTGGAAGCGGTCTTGCGCCACAGGGGCTACAGCGACCGCCAGGTCGAAGTCACCCTGATGCGCGAGGGCCGCCTGCTCGATGCCAAGGCTGTGCTCCTGCGCGGCGAATCGGGTCAGGAGAGAGTCAGCTTCGATTACACGCCGATGGAGCCGGGTAACTTCGTCTTTGAAATCAAGACGCCGGTGCTGGCAGGTGAGGCGCTGGAGAGCAACAACAGCCAGGCGTTCACCATGAAGGTGATTCGCGACCGCGTGCGCGTCCTGCACGTGTGCGGCCGGCCGTCGTGGGACGAGCGTTTCCTGCGCTCGATCCTGCGCCTGGATCCCAACGTGGATCTGGTGTCGTTCTTCATCCTGCGCACCGACACCGACGAGTTGCCGTTGGGTGCCAACGAGATGTCGCTCATACCCTTCCCCTATCAGGAGATCTTCGACGAGCAACTGCGCTCGTTCGACCTGCTCATCTTCCACAACTTCAATTACAAGCCATACTGGGTCGAGCCCTATTTGCCCGGCGTGCGCGACTACATTCAGTCAGGTGGAGCGCTGGCCATGATCGGCGGCGATCTGTCCTTTGCCAGCGGCCAGTACGGCGAGAGCGCCCTGCGCGACGTGCTGCCGGTGGATCTGACCGGGATTCCCCCCGACGGACCGCGCGCATTTTCCACCGACAGCTTCAAGCCACGGCTGACCGTGGCCGGACGCAGCCACCCGGTGACCTCGCTCAGCCTGGATCCGAAGGCCAACGAAGCGCGCTGGGCCGCGCTGCCGCCGTTGCAGGGGATCAATCGAGTGGCGCGGGTACAGCCTGGCGCCACAGCGTTACTGGTCCATCCCGGCCAGAGCGCAAGTGACGGCAAGCCGTCGCCGGTGCTGGCAGTGAACAACGTGGGCAAGGGCCGCACCCTGGCCCTGCTGACCGACAGCGCCTGGAACTGGGGCTTTGCCGCTGCCGACGAAGGCCGGGCGCGAGGAGCGCGGAGTGAGGAGGTGACAGGCACGAAGCCGCTTTCCGACGACGGGCGCGCCCTGCAACGCTTTTGGGAAGGCGCGATTCGCTGGCTGGTGCGTGACCCTGCGCTGACCTTGCTGCACATCGATCTTGATCGTACCGAGTATCGGCGCGGCCAGACGGTCGCGGCGCGGGTGCGCACCCTGCATGCCGACTACAGCCCCGCTGGCCGTACTCCGGTCACTCTGGACCTGCACCCGGTCGAGGACGCGAGCGGCCGCGCCGGGGCTGACGCCAAGCCGTTGCGCGCGCTAGCTGTGACTACGGGCGAGGACGGCGAGGCTCACGCGGAATTGGCGGGCCTGGCCGCAGGGGCCTATCGCCTGGTGGGCCGCACGACGCTCGACGGCCGCGCGGTCGAGGAACAGGCGACCTTTGTGTTGCGCCCCGAGGGACGCGAGTTGGACGATGTGGTGAGCCGCGACGAGGTCCTGCGCCAGATCGCTGCAGTCACGGGCGGCGAATTTCACGCAGGCACACTGGGTACGCCCACGATCCGGCCCGCGCGCCAGGTGCGCGTGGGCAGCCTGCGCACGGTCGCGATCTGGTCGCACCCGTTGCTCCTTCTTCTTGCGGTGGCCTTGCTCGCCAGCGAATGGATGCTCCGCCGACGCGCCGGACACGGATAGAGCGACGGCGCCATCGAGATTATCACTGCCGCCGCCGACCAGGTCGCCAGCACTGCCGAGGTCATGGCGGCCAAGGTCGAGGCGCTGGATCGGGCCGTGAGCTTCTTCCACACGGGCGCGTAGGCTTCTCGCATCTGTAGTGGGTGAGTGGCACCCCACGGCTATTCATCGCTCGTCCGTGGGTGGCAGTTCGATGAGCGGGATCTGGTCCTTGCGTTTGGGCGCGAGATCCACACCGACGAGAGGCGGGAGTTGCAGCTCCTGGGCCACCGACGCGGGGGGCTTGGTCCAGTCGTCGACCGGAACGTGGACGAGTTGTCGCGGCTCGATTGCTCCGTCGCTGATGCTGTCGCGTGGCCAGGGAATTTCGACATGCGCAGCCTGCGCGGCCAGGACAACCAAAAAGGTGATGGGGTTGTACGAGTAGATGATCTGACTGGCGGGCAGGCCGGCGTGGGCGGCCAGGGCATCCGTCCAGAATATGTAGGGCTCTATGGCGGCAGCATAGATGCGACGGCGGTCTGCCTCGGAAATCCCGGACAACTCACGCAGACCCATGAATTCGGCCGGGGTCGTGCGGCTGCCCCATTCGTGGCGGTGCAGGATGACCAACCGCCGCAGCGCCTGCCGCGGATCGATCTCGTTGCCGTGAAACAACCTGCGCAACTCGTCCGCGTCGATCTGGGAGTCGTTGTTCCTGTCGGCCAAGGAGACCAGGGCGGCCCGCCGCACGATCGGTCCGTCGGCTGCGGCGTTCAGATAGTGGAAGCTCTTGCCCAGGGCAGGCGGGGGCTTGTCAGCGGTGAAGATCTCGAAGTGCAGTTCAGGGCCTTGTTCGGGCCCGCGGTTGACCGAGCCGAGCACCCCGACCCGATCGCCCGCCTCGACCCGCTCGTCGAGCAGAACGATCGCGCCGGATTCCAGTGCGACTCGTTGCGCGGCTCTCTCCGGCTGCATAAGGGTCCGCATCCACGGAATCGGGACGTCGTCCGAAAGAGACGGCAGCGACAGGTGAAAGAGCAGCGAGAAGAAGGTGAGCAGCCGGCCATCCAGTTCCACCTCGTGTCGCATGAGCACAAACGCAGTGGAACGCCCGTTTTCTTCGGCTTGGCGAGCAGCCACGATGCGCCCCCGCGCCGGCGCCAACACCGGGCTGCCGCGCAGCCCTCGCAGGTGAACGCCCGAGTGCCACAGCCGGGCCGGGGCGAGCGGAAAGAACCCCGTCACCCGCTCTTCGCTGGCGAAGAAGCCAGCCTTGCGCGCGGCCAGCAGTTCATCGCGCGTGCGTGGCACCTCGGAAAAGGCCCTGATCTGGATGGGAAATGAGAACCCGCGCAGCGCCCGCACCACGCGGTTCCAGTCGAGCGCGCCCGGGTCCCATTTTTGCTTCTGCAAATCGACATGGAGATGACCCACGATGCCGTGGAAATCGAGCGGCTGGGCCAGGGTTTCCAGCAATGGCTGGCCGTCGCGCTCGGGGATAATGGGCTTCATCTTGGGGAAGATGCGGAGCAAGGCCCGGCTCAGGCTCACCAGGGATTCGTATTGCTCGGGGCGGAAGTCGTAGGCGTCGTGGGCCGTGCCATTGATGACGACCTGGCGCCGCGGGCGGGTGCGATACTCGGCCGGCAGCCGGCTCATCTCGCTCGGCTGGTAACGCCCGCGGTTGCAGATCTCGACCCCGACCGAGATCGAGTTCTCTTGTTCGGCATGAAAGGCGCGCTCGGCCAGATCCAGTGTCTGATAGATGGTGCCGTCGCTGTCGATCATGAAGTGCGCCGACAGCCCGCACCCGCCGCCCGGGCGAACGCGGTTGTGCATCGACTTGAAGCACGAACGCGAGTTCACGCAGCCGTCGAAGTGCAGAACGAACTGCGACACCACCCCCTGCAGATCCGCCAGTGTCCTGTGCGCGAGTCCCCTGCGGGCTCCGTAACGCGCCCAGTCCACATCGCAGCAGCCGCCGCTCTGGTCGATGCATCGGAGGTCGTAGCCGTCGAAGCCCTGCTCGTCGCTCCACAGAACCACGGTGCGCCCCAGGTCGACCGGCTGGCCAGCCACCATGATGGCCGTGCCGTGGCCGGCGGCAACCGCGCCGCCGGGCTGGGTGGCCAGCCAAAGCGCAACACAGAAAAGCTGGGACAGGACAATCATTTCCGGGCCGGACCTCCGGTGGCAGCCATCCACAAGCGGTTTGACCGCACCAGGCAGCAACCCTATCATCGCTGGCTGCCAGTGCTCGACAAGCTGAAACAGTGGCTGGCGGGCGGTGGCCTGCAGTCCCGCCCAAGGCACAAGCGCTCCGGTCCGATCGCTCGGAGGCAAGGGGTTCCTGCGCGCGCTCGGCGGCCCGCGTCCGGCCGCCCGGGCGCAGGTGGCCCCGATCGCGCCATTCCCGATGGGGACCGGCCGGATCGGCCTGCTTCGGCAGCGGCGGTCGATCGCCCGTGTCCCAATTGCGGGCAGCTTATGCTCGCAATGTGGGGGTCGACTTGCGGAAGCTGTCGTCCGGGAATCGCCACTCCCAAGACGCTCTGCCTGTCTGCGGTCGGTGGACCGGGATCCTCACCCACGCTGGGGCTAAGCCTGGGCTGGTTTGTGGTTCTCCAGTCGCCCGACGAGAAGCGAATCGGCTCGCTCGTCCAGTTGGCCGCGCGAACCTTGGTGCTATCGCGGGGTGTTCGCAACCCCGGGGCCGACGAGGAATGGTTCGACTTCGCCGATGAGTTCATGTCGTGCGGGCACGCCATCGTCTACCGGCCAGCCGGCAACGACCGCCAGGAGGCCTTTGCGATTCGGGACCGCGTGGACCCCGGCCCGTCGGCCAATGGGACGTTTGTCGATGCCCACAGGCTCGGGCGCGGCGAGATCGTCAAGCTGAGCGACGGTGACATCGTACGCGTGGGAACAACCGAGATGGTCTTCAAGTCGCTGTGGCTGCCACCGGGCGGGCAGGGGCCGTCGTGACCTGGGCGCGGTCCTTGGTCGTCATGCTGGCGCTGGGGTTACCCGCCGTTGCCCAGGCCGGGCCCTGGTTCGTGGTTTCGCCGCCCACGATCGACCGGGGAGAGATCATCCTTTTCGTGGGCGGCGTTTCGGAAGAAGGGGCGACGTTGAAGCCGTCGTCCGTCGAGGCAGAGATCGACGGGGCGTCAGCGGCTCCGCCCAGGTCGCTGGAGAGCTTCTCCGATTTCGCCCAGACCGAGGCCGAGGCTGCCCCGACCTGGAAGTCCCCGCTGGCCCTTGGGCTGGTGTATCTCTGGATCAAGGAGGTTCCCACCGCTCTGTCCGACGCGGCCCTGGAGGGCGTGACGGGCTTTTTGAAGCGGCTGCCGGCCCGGACCAACGCCTATGCGACCCTGTACGGCCGCAAACGACAGCCGATTCCCAAATTGAAAGCCTCCGAACTGGGCGCCACCCTGCACGACTTGGCCTATCTCGGTGGTGACCGCCCCAATCTGGCCGAGGCCATCCGCATCGATCTGCAGAACCTGCTCACCGACGAGAGCCCCTTCAAAGTGATCCTGGTCGTCACCGATGGTCGTGATTTCACCGATGCCACGGGCGAGGGGCCGGCGGATTTCTCCGCTCTGGGGAGCGAGATCGCCAAGGCCGGAGTCAGGTTGCTCGTGCTGTCGTTCCCAGCCCCGGACGCAGATGCAGAACAGAGCGCGAGGAGCCTGGCGGATCTCGCCGCTGGCGGAGCCTTTCACCGCGCTGCCGATCAGGCCCTGGAGTTGCAGAGCACCCTGGAGTCACTTGGACAGGCCATCGCGGACATGCGCCGTGTGCGCCTGGAGATCCCCTGGTCCTGGCGCACCTTCGGCGGGACCCACCGGATCAGGCTGAACCTCACCAGCGAGGGGAAACGCCGGGCTATCGAAGCCGGTGCCATCACCTTGCCTGCTGCCACCGGGTGGCTGCTCGGCTTCGGGGCTGCGCTGGCAGGGGCGCTGGTTTTGCTGGCAGGCGCGCTCTTTTTGCGTGGCCGGCGCCCGCGCGACCAGGAAGAACAGTCGGTTCTTGCCGCCGTACACGACCTGATTGGCCGGGGCCTGTCTGCACAGCGAGCCGTGTTCGAGCTGACCAGGAGATTCCCCGAGAGCCTCGCAAGCTTGGCCGCGGCGGATCCATCTCTGCTGTCGGATCCGCGCTATCCACTGTTGCAGACACGAGCCGGCCGCCGCCGCTTCGAGGAGATTGCCGCCTTGCTTCGGCACGGCGACGATTGGGTGCTGGGCGACGACCTGGCCGCTGCGCTGGCAGAGGCGATTGCGGCCAAGACCCCGATTCGGCACGCCGCCTCGAGCATCGCAGCGCGCGTGCCCGAGGACCAGCAGAGCGATTTCTTGCGGCTCGGGCTGGACGAACTGGCCGCTAGTCTACGCAAGGCGGGTGAACGCCACCCGGTTCTCGCGTCCCCACGGTCCCGGGGCGCCGTTCTGGCCATCCAGGATGCACTCCGGGGTCAGGGTGGCGGCTCGCTGGCCGTGGCCTGGCTGGTGCGCGCCGCAGGGCCGGGCCGGCGTGGTGAGACGTTTCGTGTGGCTGCAGGACGGGCCGTCCTGGGGAGAGATCCGAGCTGCGACATTCGCCTCGACGCGGACGATCAAGTGGCTGAGCAGCATGCGGCGCTGAGCGAGTCGCGCGGGGAGTTCGCCATCGAGCCGTTGCAAGGCCGGGTCAAGATCGAGGACAGGGCAGCCCCATCACGCCAGCCCCTCGGCGATGGAGACACCATTGAGATCGGGGAGAGCCGCTTCGTCTTCAAGTGCGTGACCACGGGGAATCTTGGCTAGTGCCTCCGGTCAGAAT
>PMZX01000360.1 GCA_003170035.1 Myxococcales bacterium
ACATGGCCCACGTCGCCATTGTGCAAAAATTCTGCACACTGCTTGCGGGGTTTGGCGTGCCACCCGCCAACATAGTCATCTACGACGGGCAATCCACCTATGCCGGCGGAACCTCAAACTACACTTCCTATTTCAGCCTGACCGATACGACCAAGACCCCGGCGGTTGTCAGCAACCTGAATTCCGCATTGGGGGGCACGGCCAATACCACCATTCCCGGCGGAACATCTGCGGCTTGTACCGCGGACATTGCCACTGGTGCAATCGACATCCTTATCAATATCGCGAACAACAAGGGACACGACCTGATGGGCAGGGCCACGCTGAGCATGAAGAATCACTTTGGCACCTTCCCTCCCAAACACGACATCAACTATCTATTCAACATCAACAAGAGCGATGCCATTCTCGGGGGAAGTCCCGCGCGGCAGCAGCTGTGTTTCATCGATTCCTTGTTTGCGAACAAGACGTCCAATGCGGGATCGCCCGAGGTCATGCCGTGCTATCTGGTCATGGGCGTGTTCGGTCCCGCGGTTGACTACCTCACAATCAAGAAAGTCCGTGAAGAGGTCATCGGATGCACGCATGATGCGGCCACGATCAACTCCTACCTCACGACTTTCGGCTACACTACCACCGACCCGGTGTGGGTTCTCGTCCCCCCGGCTGACGGCGGGAGTAGCGCCGACGGAGGCGCGGACACCGGCGGGACCGGCGGCGCGGGAGGAACCGGCGGCGCCGGAACCAGTGGATCGGGAGGAGTGCGCACCGGTGGAACTAGCGGCGCGGGGGGAACCGGCGGCGCCGGAACCAGTGGATCCGGAGGAGTGCGCACCGGTGGAACCAGCGGTGCGGGAGGAACCGGCGGTGCCGGAACCAGCGGCGCGGGGGGAATCGGCGGCGCCGGGTCCAGCGGGTCTGCAGGAGTGCGCACCGGCGGAACCAGCGGCGCGGGCGGAACCGGCGGTGCCGGGTTCAGCGGCGCGGGCGGAACGGGTGGCGCCGGGTCGAGCGGGTCTGCAGGAGTGCGCACCGGCGGAACCAGCGGTGCGGGAGGAACGGGAGGCGGCTCGGGTTCTTCGGGCAGTGCGACCGACAGCGGTGGCTCAGCGTCTGGCGGCGGTGGTGGTGGAGAAACCGGCGGCACAGCGACCAGCGGGACGTCGGCATCGGGCGGCTCGACAGCGACAGGTGGAACGAGCGCCGGAATCGGGACGACGGTGGGTTCAGTGGGCGGCAGCGCTAGCAGCACTGCAACGGCCGGAACAACAGGGGCGAAGGCCAGCGGCGGGAAATCAGGGGGCGGCTGTAGTGTTCCCGGGGTCGGCGGCCGCGCTACTGGCTGGGGTGCGATCCTGGCCCTCGGCGCAGTGGTGGCCGAAAGGCTTCGCCGCCTTGTCAGCGGCAGCGATCGGTCGTCGTGATCCGGTCGTCGGCCTCGTCTTTTCCCGAAACTCGATGGTTGGCGCTCAGGCATCAACTCGCGAGACTCGGGATCAAGGTCTTCGAGGTCGTTCCGCCCGCGCTCGAGGCGTCACGGGCCGAACTGGACAAGATCTTTCAGCAGATGAACAGCCCGTGGTAGAGGACTTCCTGTGGCCAGCCAATCTCGTAATTGTCGGCTCTGTTTTCGCCAGACTGTCGCATCGATGTCGCTGGCCGTCGTGTGCGGCTTTGGCTGCGGCAGTTCCCCCGACTCCAATCAGCCGGGGCCGTTGACCGGCGGTGCTGCTGGTGGTGCCGCCGCCGCGGGCGGATCGGCAGGCACGGCCGGGTTTGCCAATCAGTATGTCGATGCCATCAATACCGTGCGGGCAGCCGTAACCCAGCCTGCTAACTACACCGGGACCTGGGCGCCGCTGCCCAAGGTGACGTGGTCCGATTCCGTCGCGGCTTCGGCGCAGGCCTGGGCCAACAATTTGGCTACCACCCAGAACTGCAATCTCGTACATGAAAACCAAGACACCTACGGCGAGAATCTCGCCATGGGAACGAATCTGACTCCACAGCAAGCCGTCGCCATGTGGGCCGGTGAGAAGAACCTGTACACCTGGAGCGCCACCTACTCGATGGCCGACTTCGATGCTGGGTCTGGCCACTACACGCAGCTGGTTTGGCGCACGTCGGTTCAGGTCGGTTGTGGCCGTGCCACCTGCGGCAGCAATACGGTCGTCATCTGTTGTCGCTTTTCGCCACCCGGAAACTACATCGGACGGGCGGTCTTCTAGCGAAGTCCGGCTGGCTCAGTTGGCCCGGGGCATCTTCTTGTAGCAGTTGTCCGGGGTCATGGTGGCATCGAGCTGCGTGGGGGTCGCCACGAGACGAATCGGCTCCCAGCGCTCCTTGCTGCCGACGCCGCGCCAGTGAAGCTGCCCAACCCAATCGCCGTGGTCGTCGGCTTCGAGCCGAAGCACTTCTTCGCCGGCCGAGTAGCCGAAGACGCCCGCCTTGCCCAGGCGAGACACGCGTCCGGTTGCCTTCTTCCCATTCACGCCGAATTCGACAACCATTCCCGCCATCTCCTCACACGTCACGGACCAGCGGCCGGCGATGGGTCCCGGATCCTTCCGCCAGGGAAACGGCTCTTCCCCGGCCAGGGCCGCCGCGGCGAGCCCTGTCCCGAAGAGAAGAAGCGAGACGCCTAGTAGCCGTTGTGAGATCAGCATGAACCACCTCGGTTGTTGGAGGCCCGGTCGGGATCAAAGACGACATGAGCTTGAATGAAGGATCTCGTGGCCGCCATCGGAACCTGGACGAAAACCTTCCAGGACGGCGTCGCTGGGATTCTATTCGAAGAGGAGGCGCGAAAAGCACTCCCGCCCCGTGCTTGAATCGGGTAGCATTCATGAGTATCCGATGTTACCGCTTCGCGTCTGCGGCCCGCCCCCCTTCCCCGTTGTCTCCGTGCTGCCCGTCCGCCGATTCGGGTCGTCGCCGCTCGGGCTGCACAGATTCTTGCTGGCGTTGGTTGCGTTGGCCGCGCTGATCGGCATGGCCCCGGCGGTCGAGGCAGCGCCCCGGCGGGCAAAGAGCCACGCCAAGGTCAAGGTCAAGCCCCCCTCTCGGGCCGCCACTCGCGCCGCGACCCGGGGCAAGGCAAGGGCCGAGACCGAGGGGGCCGCCCTTTCCTCGGGCAAGGTCGCGGTTTTCGCCTTCGCGGGGGAGGACACCTATTCCGTGCGCGATCACGTGATCCAGGCACTCACGGACAGGGGGATCAAGGTCGAAACCACGCTGCCCCCGGTGGACACCGCCGAGCAATACCGGGATATGGGCGCCGTGATGGACCTGGCCGCCTACGTCCACGGACACGTCAAGGAAATGCCTGCGGATCATGCCGTCGCCACCATCGTGATTCGCAGCGGCGTCACCGGTAGAAAGCTCACCGCGGCCACCTTCACCGGATTCCGGCGCGGCCTGCCCTACGACGTGGAAGAGAAACTCTGGCAACGGTTGGGTGCGGTATTCACGCGCGCCTGCGTGGCGGCCACCAAGCCGCGCCCGCACCACAACCAGCCCATGGTCATCGAAGCGGGAACGCCGCTCTGAGCTTCGCGCATAGGTGATTCGTCGGGGCACCGTCGAATGCGCCCGGCGCGCCTGCGTGACCAGCCGACTACTTCAGATAGGCGGCGAGACCGATGCCTTGATCTTTGATTGCCTTGGCGACAACGCCTGCTACCTGGGTGGCGCCATCTACCCTGAAATGGGTGCCATCGAACCAGAAGGTCGAGCTGCCGCCCGGGCAGAGCTTGAGGCTGTTGTACAGATCGACCGAAAGCTGCATCAGATCGATGACCGGCACGTTGTCGGCGGCGCCAGCGGCCTTGGTTTCCGGCCCGAATCCACGGTTGGGAACGTTGGTCGAGCCGGAACATGACTGCCCGCTCGTCGA
>PMZX01000535.1 GCA_003170035.1 Myxococcales bacterium
TGGGCTGTCCGTCCCGAAGCCCCTGTGGGGTGGGCGGTAGCGGTTGCGACCAGCGTGTCTGCGTGCGCAACTTGCGTGAGCGTGTGCGCGTGCGGTGTGCCGAACGCTCTTCGCCTTCCCGCAAGACGCACACGAACTCGCTCACCCTCACGCTCTCGCCCACGCGACCCGCGATTCGCGGGTCGGCCCGCAATTTCCCGACGAGCCGCAACTACTAAACCAGCGCGACGGCGCCGGAGGAGCGCTGCTGTCCGCTGTACGGGTGGCTCTCCACCACACGCAGCCGCGCGCGGGTCAGCCGCTCGATGTCGCGCAAGAACGTCCGCTCGCTGGGGTCGCAAAACGACAGCGCGATCCCGGCGGCGCCCGCGCGACCGGTGCGGCCGATCCGGTGCACGTAGCTCTCGGGCTCGTTGGGCAACTCGAAGTTGATGACGTGGGTGATCCCGTCCACGTCGATCCCGCGCGACGCAATGTCGGTGGCCACCAGCACGCGCACGCTGCCTTTCTTGAAACCGGCCAGGGCGCGCTCGCGCGCCGACTGGCTCTTGTTGCCGTGGATGGCCTCGGCCGTGCACACCCCGCCGCGGTTCAGGTGCTCGGCGACGCGGTTGGCGCCGTGCTTGGTGCGGGTGAAGACCAGCACGCGGGCCATGGCCCGATCGCGCAGTACCTCGGACAGTAAGCCGCGCTTGTTGTTCGATTGCACGTGCAGCACCCACTGGCTGACCTTCTCCGCGGTGCTGGCCGTGGGCGTGACCGAAACCGTGGCTGGGTTGTGCAGCATCCCGCCGGCCAGTGCCACGATGTCGGGCGGCAGGGTGGCCGAGAACAGCATGGTCTGGCGTTGCCGCGGCACCGCAGCCACGATGCGCCGGATGGGCTGGATGAAGCCCATGTCCAGCATGCGATCCCCCTCGTCGAGCACCAGCGCCTCGACGCCGTCCAGCCGCACATGTCCCTGCTGCATGAGATCGAGCAGGCGGCCCGGTGTGGCCACCAGGATGTCAGCCCCGCGCCGGATGCCGTCCACTTGCGGCTTCTGCCCGACCCCGCCGAACACCACCACATGGTGCAGGCGAAGGTTGCGGCCGTAGGTGGCGAAGCTCTCGCCGATCTGGGAGGCCAGCTCGCGCGTGGGCGCCAGCACCAGGGCGCGTGGTCCGCGCAGGCCATCGCGCCGGGGGGAGCCAGCCAGGCGGGTCAGGATGGGGATGGCAAAGGCCGCAGTCTTGCCGGTGCCGGTCTGCGCGCAGCCGAGCAGATCGCGGCCGGCGAGCAGCAACGGAATGGCCTGCGCCTGGATGGGCGTAGGCGTCGTGTAGCCCTCGGTGTGAAGCGCGCGGCGAATGGGATCGATGATGTCAAGCTGTGCAAAGGAGCTGATGGTATTCATTTTTCTCTCGGTGCTCCCCGAGAGACGCCATCCGAGCCTGCCCTTACGCGCAACGATCCAAGACGACCACTTCGAGGTTGGTTTAGTAACTACGGCAGTAGTGATGCGGGCAAAAGCCCTCGGAGTCAAGGTTTTGATTCCACGGTCTGGATTTCGGAGTGGGGAGGCTGCGGCGGGTTAGCGCGCCCGCGGGGCGACCGCAGGTCGCCCCTACCCAGGACGTGATGCGGGTTGTACGCGCACGCCCGCGGGGCGACCGCAGGTCGCCCACGCGCGGTACGCACGGAAAACCGGTCGGAGCGGCCCGCGCGTTGTCTATAATCCGCGCAACTTCTTCGGCCATGTCCGCCCCGCTACGAATCGCGATCACCCACCGGCCCTTGCCCAATGGCGAGCCCGCGCGTCCGGAAGTCGCCGATGCGCTTGAGCAGGCCGGCCATTACGTAACCTTGGTGCGCGACGATTTGCCCGATCCCGATCGCTTCGACCTTCTGTGGATTCATGGCAATGCCAATTGGCATCCAGAAATCCTCCGCCAGCTCGCCGTGCATCGCCACGCCGACCGGCGCCGTCCCCTGGTCGTGCTTTGGCATGCCGAACCCTTGCCTCTGCCGCGGGAGGCGCCCTTCCCGCGGCCGCGCCTGCATCTGCGCGAGATCGCCAAGATCGTGCTGCGCGATGCCCGCGCCACTGACCCGTTCACCAACGCACGCCGCCTGGGCGAGTTGGCACGCGCCCGCCTCTACGATGTGCTCATTGTTTCCACGCCGTCGCGCCAGGCCTACCTTGCCGAGCACGGAATCGGGTCTAGCATGGTCCCCATGGGCTACCACCCATCCTACGGCCGCGACCTCGCCCTCGAACGCGATCTCGATGTGCTGTTTCTGGGCGCGCTCGATGTGCCCCGACGCCGGCGACTCATCAAACGGCTGCGTGCAGCCCAGGTGAGCGTCGAGGCCATGGGTTCGTGGTATGGCACCGACACCTGGGGTGAATCGCGCACGCGCCTGCTCAACCGCACGCGCGTCCTGCTCAACCTCCAGCGCTACCCAGGCGAGCTGTCCGGCCAGCGCATGCTCCTCGGTATGGCCAACAAGGCCCTGGTGATTTCCGAGCCCATCTACATGCCCGGACCCTATGTGCCGGGCCAACACTGGGTGCAGGCAGCCATCGAAGACATGCCCGAAACCATCGCGCACTACCTCGCACACGAAGACCAACGTCGCGCCATCGTCGAGGCCGGGCATGACCTTGCGGTCAATCACCTGCGCATCGAGCAATCGGTGGCTGAAATCCTGGCCCTGGCCGAGCAGGCAAGATCATGACCAACCCGAATCGCAAACTGCTCATCTGCGGCACCCACAGCTTGGCCGAAGAGGTGGCTGATCTGGTCAGCGAGATACCGGGCTTCGAGGTGGTCGGCTTCGTCGAGAACTGGCAGCGCGATCGCTGCCCCGGCCCGCTGCGGGGCCTGCCCGTGATCTGGTACGAGGAGCTGCCCCGCTACGCGAACAGCCACTGCGCGGTGGTGGCTCTCGGCACCACGCGCAGGAGCCTGTTTTGCGATCAGGTCGTTGCCGCGGGTGTGCCCTTTGCCACCCTGGTGCACCCCTTCGCGCGGGTGTCACCTTCCGCGCGCTTGGGCGAGGGATGCATTGTCAGCGCGGGCGTGGTCATCGCAGCTCACACTACGCTGGGACGACACGTGTTCGTGAATCGCGGCGCTCTCATCGGGCACCATGTGTCCATCGGCGACACCGTGTCCATCATGTCCGGGGCCAACATCGCCGGCAACACACGCATCGGCGAACACGTCTTCATCGGTATGTCGGCCATCGTGCTCGACAACATCTCCATCGGCGAGTACTGCCTGGTTGCCGCCGGAGCCCTGGTTACCAAGGACGCCCCGCCCCGCGTACAATTGATGGGATTGCCAGCCGCCATCGTGAAGGAAGGCATCGAGGGGCACTAGCCCCGCCGCCAGACCATGACCACACCAGCAAAGCTCATCATAAATCTCGCGGGAACCGGCATGATTCCCACCCAGGCCGACAATCCCGCGGTCCCCATCACGCCGCTGCAGATCGCCGAGGATTGCGCGATCTGTTTTGGGTTGGGCGCGAGCACGTTCCACCTGCACGCGCGCGACGAGTCGGGCCAGCCGAGCTGGCGGCCGGAAATTTTTCGCGAGATCGTGCTCGGCGTGCGCGCGAGGTGCCCGGGCGCCGTGATCTGCGTGTCCACCTCGGGCCGCACCTTCAAGCAATTTGAGGAGCGCGCGGCTGTGCTCGATCTCGAGGGAGACGCCAAGCCCGACATGGCCTCGCTCACCCTGGGGTCGCTCAATTTCCCCAACCAGGCGTCGGTGAACGAGCCCTCGATGATCCAGTCGCTGGCGCGGCGGATGCACGAGCGCGGGATCGTGCCTGAACTGGAGATCTTCGACTTCGGGATGCTCGACTACGCCAAATACCTCATCGAGCGCGGAATCCTACACCCGCCTTTGTTCTTCAATCTCCTGCTCGGATCCTTGGGCGCTCTCGCAGCCACGCCCTTTCACCTGGCTGCCTTGTCCATGGCCTTGCCCGCGGGCGCGTCGTGGGCCGGCGCCGGCATCGGCCGCTTTCAGTTCGTCGTCAATTCAATGGCCGTCACCATGGGTGGCCATGTGCGGGTCGGGCTCGAGGACAACCTCTACCTCGACACGCAGAGAGAGCGATTGGCCAGCAACCCGGCCCTGGTCGAGCGCCTGGCGAAACTGGCCGAGGCCGCGGGGCGCGCCATTGCAACCCCGGCCGAGGCGCGCGCAATGATCGGATTGCCACCAGCCAAGGGCGGCTGACAGTCAGTCTTTGTCTCACTATCCCCTTTCAGGCGCTCTGCGGGTGGTTCTCCAGAAACCCGCGAGGTCACGCCCCCCGATCTTGACCTGGACCGCCCGTATGTGGATACTAGTGTATACACGGGAGTGATGCCATGAGGCTCGCCAAGAAACTCACCGAATATCCAGTCAAATTATTCCGGCATGGGGGAAGCCAGGCGGCTCGCCTGCCCAAGGAACTCAGAATCGACGCTGCCGAAGCCGTGGGATTTCGCAAAGGCGATGTGGTGATGCTGCGCCCAGCACCAGTACGGACCTGGCCGAAGGGATACTGGAAGAGATTTGGCCCCGTGGGTGAAGACTTTGTTGCCCCCAAGCCACTTCCCCCGGCTCCGCACCGGGATTCGGTGCTGGAGCACCTGTGATGTTCCTCCTGGACACCGACACCTGCGTCTACGCGCTCCGCCACCATCCTGAAGTCCGGCTGCGCATGGAGTCCATGACGCCCGAAGATGTTGCTGTCAGCGCCATGAACGAGGCAGAACTCCGCTATGGTGCCCTCAACAGCCTGCACCCTGAAAAGCACACCAATGATGTGGAAGCGTTTCTCGAACCCATCGTGGTCCTGCCGTTCGATGCCGAAGCGGCGAAGCAACATGCCCGCCTGCGGATGGCACTCCGCAAGACGCCCATCGGGGAGCGCGATCTGGTGATAGCAAGCGTGGCCTTGGCCCATCGCCTGACCGTCGTCACCCACAACCAGCGGGAATTCGGCAGAGTTCCTGGTCTGGAAACGACGGACTGGATCGGTCAGCCCGGCCAGGCCAGGCCGAAGACCGGAGTCAAGAAGTAGCCGTTGGTGCCCAAAGACGTAGCCTGTAGATCGCCCCGAGGCTCCGCCCTCCCACGACATCGCAACGGGCCGGGGAACGCGTGCTCGCTTTCAATCTACGGCAGCGCGACCGCGTACTTCTTCAACGCTGCCGCGTGGGTCGAGATCACGGTGAGCGTGGTTGAGTCCGCGTCGTAGACGGAGAACCAGCCCGCGGTCTCGTGCGGGGGATCCCCGGTCCACTTGCTGGGCGGCCGCGCCTCGCCTGCCCAGGCCCAGAANNGGATTGTACTCTCCGGTTGACGCCCATCCATCGCGGGCCAGGCCGAACTCTTCCATAACCAACGGCTTGCCCAGGCTGGCAGAATCCGTGTTGTGTGTGTTGAGGTAGTCCACCGCGAAATTGGTAGCGGTGGTGAGCTGGCTGGCGCTGCTGTCAGTAGCGTTGTACTTGCCCCACGGCTCGACCCAGATGTGGCAGGTGGTGTAGTCGATGGTCGGACTTCCGTGTGTGGTCTTGAAATCGCCGCCCCAGGAACCCTCGCTGCCCACCGTCACCATGTGGTTGGAATCCAACGATTTGATGTACTGGCCGAGATCGCCAATCCAATTGGCCGGGTAGTTGCGGGGTTCGTTGGCAAGCTGCCAGGAGAAGATCGTCGGATCATCGCGATAGGTGCGGCCGTTGACCGTATTGATACGCTTGATGATGGTCTGGATATGCGCCCGATAGGTGGTCTGGCAGGGCGCGCAGGCATAGAAGCGGTCGATGTACTGGGTGAAGGTGTTGTAGTTTCCGCCCGGATCCAGGCGGTAGGGGATCTTGGTGCCCTGTCCCCAACTCACATACTGGGCCATGCCTCCTGTCCATTCCCAGTAGTTGTTGAGCACCATGACCGCGCGAATGCCGCGTTGACTGAGCTGATCCAGGAAGTAGTCCAGGCCTGCAAAGACCTGCTCGTTGTAGACCCCGGGCTGGGGCATCAGCGAGGGCACCACGCGATAGGGCTCGGTGTCAGGTCCTTCCGAGGCTGCCATGACCCTGACGTTGGTGATGCCGAGTGTTTGGAGCCGATCGAGCTCGCGGCCCAGGCGCGCCCGGTCACCGGGTGAGCTGCTGGCGCCGAGATTC
>PMZX01000510.1:0-135 GCA_003170035.1 Myxococcales bacterium
CTCGATCCCGTCGAGGTTGGTCAACGCAGGTCGCGGGGTGGGCAGCGCAGCTACCGAGGCTGCGCGGGCCGCCAGATCGCCCAGGCCGAAGTCGAACAACCGTTGCCCCGTGACTTCGAAGGCAGCCCCGTCGGC
>PMZX01000510.1:166-1037 GCA_003170035.1 Myxococcales bacterium
CCGCGCTCGACCAGTTCCTTGGCCGCGCGCACCGCCACCAGATCCTGGAAGGTGAAGGTCTGGCGCGCCCCGCGCCGCCGCGACGGGCCCACGAAGCCGGACTGCGACCAGTAGCGCAGCTTGGCCTCGGGCACGCCGAGAATGCGGGAGACAGTGGCAAAGGTGTATTCCTGCTCGGTGCCGCTGGCCATCAGAAGCTCGCCTCCACGTCAGCGTCGATGAACACGCGCGATCCTTGCGCGCGAATCTGGATCTCGGTGCGCACGCCCTTGGGTCGCGCGCTGGTTACGCGAAAGACCTCGCGACAGGCGAGGGCATCCATGCGCGCCTTGATGGTCAGGTCGGCGCGCAGGAGCGCAGCCAGGCGTTGTGCCGTGCCCGCGTCGCCAGGCTCGCGCAGCACCGGGCCCAGGCTGTCCAAGTCCACGGTCACCATGGTCGACCCGAGGTAGGAATCCTTGCCGTTGCGTTCCGCGCGCTGCCCCTCGGAGATCACCTCGGCGCGGTCCAGAATGGCGTCGAGCGCCGCGCGCGACAGGCGCTCGTGCACCTCGCGCTCGAACATGGCGATGCGCGAGGCACGTGCCATAGGGCGAAGAAGAAGAGACTGCCCGGCGCGCTTGGGACGCGCCGGGCTTTCGGCTGCTATTGCGAAACACGACTCTGTGTGGTCATGTCGTGCCATGTGGATAAAGGTAGGATAATGCGGAAGCGCCAAAGCACCAAATTCTTTGATCTAGGAGGGGGTTCGAGGGGCGCCAGAAAGCTTGATTCCCCGCGCAGGACAGCCAAAGTGGATGCCGTGGCGTTCGATCCGAGGGCTCTCTTTGACTCCGATGAAACCGGCTGGCTCGAGAAGCCAGATCGCGAC
>PMZX01000510.1:1070-5093 GCA_003170035.1 Myxococcales bacterium
TGAGCAAGATCCCGATCGAGACTTGCGATTTCAAGCACCGCTTCGTACCGATCGCCGGCGGTGACAGCGAGATCCTCTATATATTGGTCCCCAGGATCACGGACCGAGTCGTGTGCGCAAGCGACGGCCGCGCCTATCAGCGCAAGGGCTCAAACACCGTCGAACTCAGTACCGCTGAGATCCTTGAGCTTCGCTACACCCGCGGCGAGAAGAGCTTCGAGGACAGGCCGGTCGTGCGCTACCTACTCGAGCAGCTAGATCCCGCTGTCGCGAAGGCGTTCATGGATGGCCTGCTCCAGCGAAACGGACTCAGCATGCCGCTGACCATCGACGAGGCTCTGGCGAACAAGCGTTTGACCGTTGTCGTGGACAACGAGACCCATCTGACCGTGGCTGGACTCATTTCCCTTGGCAAGCAGCCCACCGACTTCGTCCCCGGGGCGCGGATCCACTTCGTGAAGATCGACGGCCGTGAGGAACGCTTTGGCGCCGAACGGAACGTGGTCAAGGAGCGCTGGTTCGACGGACCGACTCTCCAGATACTTGAGCAGATCCGCGAGTTTCTGCGCACCCTGGTGAGTGAGTTCGACTACCTGGGCCCCGACGGAACCTTCGTCACCGAGCCGGAGTATCCCGAGCTGGCCTGGGATGAGGCCCTGGTCAACGCTCTGGTCCACCGGTCGTATAGCCTCGACAAGGCACACATCGAGGTCCGAATGTTCGATGATCGCCTGGAGGTGGAAAGCCCGGGCGGCTATCCCGGGGCCGTCAGACCCGACGGCGACGGTGTTTTCCCGCTCAGCTATCCGCGCAATCCGCGTCTCGCTGAGGCGCTTCGATACCTCAGCTTGGTCCGACTCGCCAAAGAAGGGACCCGGCGCATGAAGGCCGAGATGGACAAGCTCGGCCTGCCGTCACCCGCCTTTCAAGAAATCCAAGGCGTGGCGGTCAAGGTGACGTTGCGGAACGACATCGATCGCAGGCGTCCGAGAGCCGAAATCGAGAGTCAAAAGGAGAGCTGGCGTAAAGTAGCCGCTCAGCTTGGCTCTGACTTGGCGGTCTACCGGAGCAACGCGTATGAGAGCTGGGCGCGGCTTCACAGTCTGCGAGCGCGCGCACCGGCCGAAGTCATCGAGGCAGCGGACACAATCCTACGTGACCCTGCCATTGCGATCGACGAGAAGAGTCGCCTCACGAGGATCATGGTCCAGGAAGAGACTCCGGCGATGGACGCCTGGGCGGGGGGCTTCGCCGAGGGCCTTGGCAGGGCCCGGCCTCCGCACACGGACTATCAAGTCGCACAGATTCTCGCCCATTCCGAAGATGTACTCGAAACCATCCTCACGATGTTGGAGCGGGGCCAGATTCGAACCGAGGAGGGGCGTTCCCTGGCGTTCAGCGCCTTGGATCATAGGTACACTCGCCGCGATCTTCCACCAGAGGACTGGACGAAGCGGGTTCTGGCTGCGTGCTGGGAGCCTCAGTCCGCGTCTTGGTACCCTGAATCTGCGACGCTGTACTACCGGATAACAGGCAAGCCGCTCCCCAAGGGAGTGGCTGGCGGCGACGCCAACAGTGGCTAGCGTCCGCCTCTATGACACTTCCACCTTCGCGTCCGGGTCGAAGGGGTTGGTGCGCACGGCGAGGGAGAAGAGGTATGGGTAGTCGGTCTTGAGGTGCTGCATGTGTCGCAGCCATTCCTTGACCAGCAAGTCGTAGGCGCGCCGGATGTCGATCTCCAGGTGTTTGCGATCCGGGGCCGGCAGGCTGGCCATGTTGGGCCGGTGGGCGAGTTCGTCGACAAGATGGAAAACCGCCCACAGGAGTTCGGTCAAAGTCTCGTGTTCGAGCAGATTGGGGTTTTCCAGCAAGCGCACCAGGAAGTCGCGTTGCTCTTCCAGAGTGACTTTCAGCAGGGCCAGATCGCCGCGGCCCGCGTCGATCTCTGGCTCGTGGCTTTGCAGGACGATCTGCATCTTGGCGAAGTGTTGCTCGTTCCAGCCGCCGTCGACCTTCAGATGCTTGCGCGTCTCTTCCGCGCGACAATCGAAAGCGGAAAGCAGGCGCAAGAGTGGCGTGCCCACCTGACTGAAGAAGACGCCGACGACCACGTTCAGCTTCTTTTGAATTGCCTCATGCTCGCGGGCATTGAGCAGCCGATCGAAAACCAGGGTGGCCAGAACCGCCTGCACGAACAGGAAGGCCACGTCCATCAGCAAGTAGAAGAAGATGTCGTGGGCGTTGCGGAAGATGGCCCAGTGGAGCACGTAGGCCGCTGCCGACGGCAGGAGCAGCAGCACGGCGAGCAGAATCTTCTGGCGCGGTTCGCGTTTCTTCACAGAGGCAGGTTACATCGAACTTCGCTCATTGTCGGCAGCGCGCCTTCAACTCCTTGAAGCGGGCGTCCGAGGGCATGAGGCTTTCCAACTCGGCAAAGCGCAGGTGCGCGCGGTCGCTGTCTTCGTTGTCGCAGGCCCAGACCGCGTCAATGTACGAGCGCCAGCCGAGATAGCCGCGCGCCTGCGGGTCGGACTTCGCCTCGGCCAGCATCCAGGGCGCGAGTGCATCCACGGTCGACTCGGCGCCGAGAGACGGGGCCCACAGCTCGCCCGCGGGCACGAGCTGCCTGCGTAGGTCCAGCGGCATCACGACGTCCGCCTCGATTCGCACCGGCCGTTGCGCGTCCAGGGCGCGCAACAACTCGACGGAAGAGTCCCCTCTGCGATAGGCCTGCAGGCAGGGCGCCAGATCGGGTTCGGCCAGTGACACGCGTTCGGCATAGCCGGGCCCGCCGACAAAGGCTAGGTGAGCCCAGGCCACGTCAGGACGGCGCGCTTCGACCAGGCGCTGGTAGCCGACCAGGAACGCGGTCTCGAAGTGGTTGGTCAGCAGCGCCGCTCGCGGCGGCAGATGCGCCAGTAGCTGGCCGGTCGCTGCGTCGCCTGCGGTCGAGTATCGCAGCCCCGGGTATTGATTCGGATGGGGAAAGCGGCTGAGCGCAACCGCGAGCAGCAGACCAGCCACAAGCGGACGCAAGCGCACCAGGCGAAACACGGTCAGACCGAACAGGATGGTGGCACCCGAGAAGACCGCGACCAGCGCAAAGGCTGGCCCCAGGTAGCCGCGGATGTCCGGGTTGGCCGGGGCCAGACCGCCAATCAGGGCCGCCACCATGGAGCCAGCCGCTGCCACCAACAGGGCAAGGGCTGGTCCGCGCGAGCGCCCGCGCCGGAGCAGAAAGTACAGGCCCGCGGGCGCGAGCAAGGCGAAGACCTCGCCCAGTTCTTCCATGGGAAGGAACGGCAGATCTCCGGGGGTCGACTGGCCCTGCACCANNCGGCGAGCGGGCGTCGCCCCAGACCACGTTGTTGGTGCCGTGATCAGCCGCGCCAAATAGCGCGGCCGCGCGCAGGGGCAGATACGCGTGGATCGCCACGCCTGCCAGGAAGGCCAGCAGCGCCAGCCCGATGAGGCGGCCGCGTTTCTCGGCCAGCAGGGGCAGCGCCGCTGCCACCGGCCCCAGACCGACCAATCCCGCCAGAAGAGAATGGTTGGCAACCCCCAGGCCAATGAGTACCGCGGCTACCAGGGCGGGCCGAGCATCGTGGTTGCGTGCCGCGCGCAAGGCCAGCCACAGGGCGGCCAGCGACAGCGCTGTCTGCAACGCGTAGACCTCGGCGCGGTTGCAGACGATCACCACGCCGGGCGCGAAGGCGAACATCACCGCGGTAGCGGCGGCCACCAGCACGCGCGTGATCGGATCAAGCCTGTCTTCGGGATCGAGCCAATCAGCCACATCGAGAGTCAGGGCGTAGACCACGAGCGCTGTCAGTGAGCCAGCCGTGCCCTGCGAGATGGCAGCTCGAAAAGCCACGTTGCCCAGGGGCAGCAGATCAAAGAGCTTGCCCCAAAGCAACGCCGTGACCTCGCCCGGCGGATGGGCCACACCCAGGCCGAAAGTCGCTGCCGCCAGCTCGGCCGAATCGAGAAAATAGGGAGCAGGCGTCGCGCACAGGGCGTAGG
>PMZX01000375.1 GCA_003170035.1 Myxococcales bacterium
TGACGTTCTCGACAGCTACACCACCGTCTATCTGCGCGAGGAGGTGCAGGCCGAATCCATCATCCGCGACGTGGGAACCTACGCCCGGTTTTTGGACATCGCAGCCGTGGGAAGTGGAGACTGGATCAACTATTCCAAGCTGGCGAGCGATGCCGAGATCGCCAAAGAAACCATTCGTCGCTTCTTTCAGATCCTCGAAGACACCTTGCTCGCGTTCCGCATTCCACCGTTTGAAAGCCGCCACCCATCCCGGCGCGTGAGTCAGAGAGACCGAATCCTGCTCTTCGACGTGGGGGTTCGCAATGCGCTGCTGGGTTTGCACCGTCACCCGCCGGCCGCCACCGACAAGGGCAAGCTGTTCGAGCAGTGGCTGATCCTGCAATGTCTCTACTTCATTCGCGCCCATCACCTCCCCTGGCGCGTCTATGGCTACCGAACCGATGGCGGGGCCGAAGTAGACCTGGTGCTGGATACCGGCAAGATTCTCGTTGCCATCGAGTGCAAGTTGGGACGTACCGCGGCGGCGGCGCAGCTCGGCGGTCTGCGTTCCTTTGCGAGCGTGACCAAGCGACCGGTCAAATCCTACGTGGTCTTCCAGGGGGAACACCCCCAGCGTTTCGACGACAACATCCTCGCGGTCCCTTTCGTGACCTTCCTGCAAGATACCCTCCCCGGTTTCCTCGAATGAACGGGGAGAAGTTGTAGGGGCAGTAACTCGCGAATCTCACGACGAGAAGGTCAATGTTGCTGAAATCTGATCGACATCGAGCCCTCCGGCGACGAAGGCCGGGAATGGCCTAGACACAAAACGGTGCGCCTAAATTGCAATGCTGCCTGCCCTTAGGTGATCTAGAATGCCGTCATGGAAGATCCCCCTTCCGTCATCGCGGCTGCCGCCGAACCTCCAACTGATGCAGGTCCGCCGACCTATCGTCGAAAATGGCATCCGGGCCTATACGAAGAGCTCTCACTCATCTTTCAGTTGCTGACCCTATTGGCGATAGTCCTATACACGTGGTTCTCCTACAAACAGTCCTCCATCATGGAACTGCAATTGCATGCAATGGCTGGACGCCTGGCTATCACAGGCTTCCAACCCTATCCGCTGACAGTCGGCAAGATGGGGAAGATCAGCTTCAATGTCGAAAACCCGAGGCCGACGCCAGCCCGGATCGTGGCCATAAGGATGACGATCCTGACGAGACCCGCTGCCGAGTCGCCCCCGGAAATCGACACGCTCACCGTGCCTACGGAATCAAGTGGCGGTACTGTCGTTCACTCACTCTACATCAATGCCGAGCCTCAACTAACACTTACAGAGAATGATCTTCAGCTCATCCGGGCCGACACAGTTCGCCTCTATTTCGTCGGCAAACTAGAATACGAGGATGGATTTGGTCGATGGCTCCCGCTTCCATTCTGCAAGGTCTATCACGTGGGATCGGAGTGGCAGGACTGTTCAATACCTATTCCTGCGAGCAGGTGAAAGCGGTTGGGCTCCTTCGTGGAGCCCGATGGCTGCCGGATGTCGCCCAACCAGGGTATCGCCACACCAAGATATCACCCGCACCAAAGTCGCCTTTGTGGACGCAGGGCTGGTGACCCGAATCTCCCCGGGAGCGAGCCCGACGAAGGTTGACGATTCTCGGGGGAAGGTTTACGTTTATGGGCAGGAGGTTTACGATTCCTCAGCCCGCCGAATCCGATCGCCGTACCCAGGTCCTGGCTCTTGTGGCCGGGGGCGAGCCCGTGTCTGCGGGGATGGTGGGACGCAGCCTCGGGGTGTCGCGACAGATGGCGCACCGGATCCTGTCCCGGCTGGTCGATGACGGCATCCTGGTCCGCAGCGGAGCGGGACGATCCGTCGGCTACCGCGACAGCGGCGGCCTGCCCTTCGTGCGGCGCTACCCGCGCGCGGTCATCGCAGAGGATCGCGTGTGGAGCGAGGTGTCCAGCGCGTGCCGTGCCGTGGGCGCGCTGTCGAGAACAGTGCGCTCGATCTTGCAGTACGCATTCACCAAGATGCTGAACAACGCCATCGAGCACTCAAGTAGCCGCGAGATCGAGGTACGCTTCGAGGGCGCGCCGGACGGTCTCGCCTTGATAATCACGGACGACGGCGTGGGCGTGTTCGCGAATCTGCGCAAGATGCTCCACCTGGAATCCGATCTTGTGGCTCTGCAAGAGCTGTCCAAAGGCAAGCTGACAACCTTGCCCGCCGGGCATACCGGCGAGGGGATATTTTTCACCTCCAAGGCAGCCCGGGTCTTCGAGATGTCAAGCCATGGACTTCGCTGGACTGTCGACAACGCTGTCCACGACATGGCCGTGGGTTCGTCCCCTGTGCGGCGTGGAACCGTCGTCCGTGTCGAGATCGCCCACAAACCGCGCCAGACGCTGGCCAAACTGTTCGCGGAGTACACCGACGACTTCGCATTCACCAGGACCCGCATCGTGGTCAAGTTGTTCACCATCGGCACGCGCTTCATCTCTCGCTCCGAGGCCAGGCGCGTACTGGCCAACCTGGAAAAGTTCCGCAGCGTCGTCCTGGACTTCTCCGGCGTCAAGGAAATAGGCCAAGGCTTCGCCGACGAAGTCTTCCGCGTCTGGAAGGCATCGCACCCGGCCATCAAACTCGAAGCCGTGTCCATGTCCGCGCCTGTGGCATTCCTAGTGCGACGAGCGCAGGGCGCGTGAGTCTCGCAGCCCGATACCGCCAATACCGCACCAGGTTGCCTTTACAGGCATGGCGCTGGTGACCCCGATCTGCCGAAGGCCAGGGTGCTGTTAACCGCGGCGGGCGTTTCGGGTCTGTTACGGCTTTCTCGCCCGAATGAAGGCGCTCATGATGGCACCGTCTAGCGCCGTCAGCGTTTCGCTCATGTCTCCGCCGCCGCACGATGAGGCCATCTCGGCGGCATCATCCTTGTCGTAGATTCTGGTGGGCTCGACGGTGACGTCGCGAAACCCGGCGCTGCGAAGCTTGCCGATGTATTCGCTCTCCACCAGGGCTCCTGCGACACACCCGGTCCATAGAGTCATGGACTTGCGTGCCGACGCGGGCAACTCGCGGCGAAGAACGATGTCGGACACCGCGAAACGGCCGCCCGGCTTGAGCACGCGGAACGCTTCGCGCAGAACCTTTTCCTTGTCTCCCGACAGGTTGATCACGCAATTGGAAATGATCACATCCACCGTGGCATCGGGCAGCGGGATCTCCTCAATGGTTCCTTTCAGAAACTCGACGTTGCTGGCGCGAGCCTTGAGCTTGTTCCTCTCGGCCAGAGCAAGCATCTCGTCCGTCATGTCCAGGCCGTATGCCTTGCCGGTTGGACCAACCCGCCTCGCCGAAAGCAGCACGTCGATGCCGCCACCAGAGCCGAGATCAAGCACGGTCTCGCCGGGCTGAAGCTCGGCCAGTGCGGTGGGATTGCCACAGCCGAACGAGGCCGCGAGGGCCTGCTCGGGAAGTCCGGAGGTTTGCTCGGCAGCGTAGAGATTGCGCGTGATCGGATCGGTTCCGCCCATGCCGGTCGCGGCCGAGCCACAACACGAGGGTTTCGCGCCCCGGACGACCGCCTGCACGGCCTGGCCGTAGCGCTGTTTGACTACCTCGCGGATATCGTCTCCACCAGAGCAGCAGGACGATTTGGGGTCAGCGTCTTTGACAACGAGCAGCTTGGACATAATGGTCTCCTCGGACAATGGACAAAGAAACTCACTCATCGAACAGGTCGACAAATTCGCCAAGGCGCGCGCGGATCGACTTGTCGACGGCGTAGTAGATCCATGTGCCACGACGCTCGGCCGTGACCAGGCCCGCCTCGCGAAGTTGGCGCAAGTGGTGCGAGATGGTGGGTTGGGACAGAAGCTTGACGTGGTCCTCGATCTCGCACACGCAAATGGCGTCGCCTGCCGCTGCCAGAAATCCCAAAATGTCGATCCGGGTTTCGTCGGCGAGCGCCTGGAACAGGGCCGCGTAAGGGGTGACATCCTTGGCTCGCAGCTTTGCGCGCGGCGCACAGCAAACTGCAGCTCGCTTCGGCGGTTCTGCGATAGCAAGACGCTTGGGCACGCAACCAGCGTGGACCATACATCGACAGTTGTCAATATAGAAAGATATCGAT
>PMZX01000488.1:0-4854 GCA_003170035.1 Myxococcales bacterium
TCCAGGGTGACGAAGCTCTTGGGCCCGACCGCCGGGTGGAAGAGCTGGATGTCAAATGACCGGTTCGCAGCCGGGGCGCTCGATGAGCCCTCCGCCCAGGCCGAAACGCCAAGTCCCAGGGCGATGAGGAAGGAAGCTATTGCGAATGGGGATCCACGCATGGCGCGCAGGGAACTACAGCCCGAGAATACCCGGCCTTGACCCATCTTGTCTACTTTTCAGTCTGAAAGGCGAAAGGTGTAGGTCAACGTGATGATCTGATCGACCACGCGGCCGTCGCAGGCATGGGCAGGCTTGAACGGGGTCCGGGCCGCGCCCTGTTTTGCGGCCTCGTCCAGGCCATAGCCGGCAGACTTGATGACCCGGGACCAGCGCACGTTGCCCTGGCGATCGACGGCCACGCGCACCTTCACCTGTCCCTCTATTTGCAAACGTCGCGCCTCGGGTGAGTAGTCGGGTTTGACTTCAGCGACCCTGGCCGCGTGCTCGCAGATCAGGTTGTCGGCCACCGGGGCAAAGGCGTTGGGATCCGGCGCTGGCGGGAGCGGTGCGGGCGGCGCCTTGGCCGGCGTTCGATCCTTGGTCATGAGCGTGTTTCCCACCGGCACCGCCACCCCACTTTCACCCTCGATGACTGACTCAGGCGTCACGCCGAAAACCGGCGGCGGCGGCTCTGTCCCGGGTGGCGCCGGAGGCACCTCGCGATTGGGACGGGGCAGAAGTTCGGGCGGCTTGGCCAGGGGCCGTCTGCTGGCCATCCGGGGTGCGGGCGTGGCGGGCTCGATCTTTGGTTCCGGCTTGGGCTCGGGGGGCGGCGGCTCCAGCGGGATGGGCTGCTTCTCCACCATGTTGACCTCGAACACGACCGGCGTCCGCACCTGCCTGGGCCGATACAGGACCGAAGACACCGCGAACGCCAGACTGACATGCACGACGAACGCCGCCAGCCCACCCCAGAGGGTCGCATGAGCACGCCACCCGCGGAGCGCCACGCCGTTTGCCACAGTCGATCTCCCTAGGGCGTGGGAGTTGGGGCCGGCGCGGTGCCCGCAGGCAGCGCGGGCAGGGGCGCACCCGATTGGTAGGCGGCGTCGACATTGATGGCGAACTTGCGCACGCCCGCGCGCTTGACCAGGTCGATCAGGTGCACGACTTGGCCGTGGGGCACCACCTTGTCGGCGGCGATGATGGCCTGCAGATCAGGGTTCTTGGGCAGATCGGTCGCGATGGAACGGAGAACCCCGGCATCGTCCGAGGGGTCGCCATTGAGGTAGAGAACACCTTCCTTGGTCAAGGTCAGCGCCAGCGTGGTGCGCGTTTGCTCGGTTCCGCTCGCTGCCTTGGGTAGCTCGACCTTGATCGACGGGTTCACGATGTAGGTGGTGGTGACCATGAAAATGATGAGCAGGACGAGAGTGATATCCACCAGCGGCGTGACGTTGATGTCGGTGATCATCCGGCCCGAATCATCATCTTCGAAGCGACTGGCCGCGCTCACCATGGCCTACGCCCCCTTGCTCGACGATCCAGCGGTTCCCGCTTCGTTCTCTTCGCACGACCGGGCCAGGATCAGGTGCGCCATGGCGTCCACGCGACCCAGCGTGCGTCGCACGCGGCCCTGCAAGATGTTGTAAGCCACCACCGCCGGGATGGCGACCATGAGCCCGACNNGCAGTGGCCACCAGGGCCTCGGCGATCCCGGCCATCACCACCGCAGCCCCGCCGCCTTGATTGTGCGAAAGATCGGCGAAGGCCTTGATGATACCCAGCACGGTCCCGAACAGACCGATGAAGGGGCAGTTGTTGCCCAGGGTGCCGAGGATACCCAGGTGCTTCTCCATGGCCAGCCGCTCGTGCGACCGGGCGCTGGCCATGGCTTCGGCGGCCGCGATCCGCCCGTGCGACAGCTGGGTGAGGCCGACCAGAGCCACGCGCACCTCGGGCGAGCGCGGCGGACCCAGGAGCTCACGCGCGGCGGGCAAATCGCCAGCAGCGAGGAACCCGAGCAGGCGTTCCCCCAGATCCTCCAGGGTCGGGGCGCGGCCTGACATGACGATGGTCCGCTCGACCATGATGGTGACCGACAGGATGGACAGAAAAATGAGCAGCCACAGGACCCAGTCAGAGCCGACCAAGGTGGCAGCGAGGATACGTTCGGTGATGCGCATGGGGCACGTTCGGGAAGGACCAGCCGAAAGGGCGGTTCCGTCGCGAAAGCTAGCACAGGTTGGAGGCAGAGGGGCGCGCAGCAGACGATTGCCGGATTCCCGCAGCAAGTGCAGCGAGGCCGCGGGGGCCTGGCCGCCGTCGTGGCTGGCACCAGCGGAGATCAGTCGTGAACCATGTTACGATTTCGGACTCGCACAGAGAGGGGACCAGACCCTGGGGCCAGGTCACAGAGACACATCGAATCGGCACACCAATCCCAAGAACCGAACTCCGCCATGCCACGCGCTCTTCTAGCCTTGCGACGAGTTTTCGACCGCGCGCGCCCCTACCTGCTCGCTGCGGCTTTGATCGCGGACGTCTGGATCCTGCTGGTCGCCACCAACCAGCACGAGAAGGTTGCCAATTGGGTCTTCTGGAAATACGCAGGGATCTGGCTCTGGACGTTGGTTTTCGGCTGTTCCAGCCTATCGGCGGGCCACGCCTTGCTTGGCGTCGTCCCGGGACTGCAGCTGCGTCTACGCGAACGGCTCTTGTTCGACTTCGCCACCGGGGTGCTCGTCTTTGCTACCGGGATCTTTCTCGCCGGTGTCTTCTGCCTCTTGCGCGGTCCATTTTACTACCTGTTCCCGGCCGTCCTGACCGCCGCGGGGGCCCCGTCGCTCGTGCCATACCTGCGGCGCGCCTACCGTCATGTCCGTCGACTCCCCAGGCGCGCGGCCCCCTTCTCGGTTTGGCGCATCGGTGCTGCTGTCGTGGGTACGATTGGGATCACGCTGGTCTACCTCTGCGTGATGACACCGGACAACCTCGCCTTCGACGCCCGCTTTTACCACATCCCGATCGCGGAGTCCTGCGCGGCCGCCCACTGCATCCGAGCCTTCCCCGAGGGCTGGTTTGCGGACGCGCTCCCTCATCTCGCATCGTGGCTCTACACCTGGGCGTTCACAATCACCCCAGGCGACCAGTTCTTCCGGCTCGAGCTTGTCGCGCACCTGGAGTTCTTCTTGTTCCTGGCGACACTCGCCTCGGTGCCGTTGCTGGTGGAGGAGATCGCGCCCGGAAAGCGCGCGGGTCTGTCTTGGGTTGTGTTCTTCCTGTTCCCCGGGCTTTTCCTCTACGACTCGAGCCTGGGAGGGGCGGCGGACCACGTGCTGGCTTTCTGGGCGACTCCTCTGGCGCTCGCCGCCCTTCGTGCGCTGCGCGGTTGGTCTGAAGGCAGGTGCATGGTGCTCGGCTTGATGATCGCTGGCGCCGCGCTCACGAAGTACCAGTCCCTCAACCTCCTGATCCCGGTAGCGCTGTTTCTGCTCGCCGGGACAGCTCGTGCCATCCCCCAACACCGAGGTCGGATCCTGAAGTTCCTCGCGACCGGCCCAGGGCTGGTGGGAGCTGTTGCCCTGGTAGCCAGCGCATCGCACTGGCTCGCGAACCTAGTCTGGCATGGCAACCCAGTGTACCCGTTCTTGGGCAAGCTCTTCCCTTCCCACCCATGGGTCCCCGGTTGGCAGGGGCCGATTCTGGACGAGGGCTGGACGCCGATCGGGACTCTGAGCGAGCGTCTCCGCGAAACGTTCCTCGCTGTGTTCAAGTTCTCCTTCGTCCCTCACGACTGGTATCCCTTCCACGGAGCCGTGCCGGTGTTCGGGTTCCTGTTCACACTGAGCTTGCCTTTGCTGTTGTTCGTCCGCCGCAGCGGACGGGTCTGGTTGCTCGCGACTGGCGCGATGATCGGCGTCTTCGTGTGGTACTGGACCTTCCACCAAGACCGCTATCTGCAGGCGTTGCTGCCGTGGATGGTCGCGTCCACCGGCGCAACCCTCGCGCTGGTGTGGTCCAGCAATCTGGTTGCGCGCGTTGGCATCACGGTCCTGGTCGGCCTCCAGTTGGTTTGGGGCGGAGACGTGCCCTTCCTGGCGACCCATGCGATGATCGGAGACGTACCCATCAAGCGGACCATCCAGCTCCTGTCAGCGTCGTTTCGCAACGACAACTATGCGTTGACGACGCACATGGGCTACGAAGAGATTGCTGCCGACTTGCCTGCCAACGCCGTCGTACTCGTGCATGAGGAGTACCTGCGGCTTGGGATTGGCAGGAGAACTGTGGGCGACAGCCAGCGTTGGCAAGGGGCCATCGACTACGCATACCTCGGTGGCCCGGCTGCTGTGTACGACCAGCTCGCAAGCTTTGGTGTCACCCACCTGCTGTGGAAGCGCAGTTCGAGCGTCAACCGTGAAGTCACGCTCGCCAGCGAGCTCGTGTTCTTCGACTTCGCCATGCACCACGCCCGGAATCAGAAGATCTTTGGCGATCTCGCGGTCGCCGAGATGCCCAAGCAACGCCCGCCTGACCGCCCGATGGGCAAGGTCGCGTATTTCGGCTGTAGCACCAAGGGCCTCCTGTCCATCAAGGAGGTCAACGCTACGGTTGCCGCGGACGCAGACGGGCGACTCTCCGGCGACCTTGGTGCCGACGCCATGGGCGAGTTGGTTTCCAAAGCCGACTTGGTCGTGGTCGATCAACGTTGTCCAACCAGCGTCTCGGTCGGGGCCTTTGGCTCCGCGCCCCTCTGGGGCACCTTCAGCCTCTGGGTCAGGAACAGGTGAACCGGGCTTCGGTGTCCTGATACGGCCTCCCTGAAAGGGTTCGCTCCGCCCTTCGGCCCCTAGCAGCCCGTGGCGAAAG
>PMZX01000488.1:4967-6342 GCA_003170035.1 Myxococcales bacterium
CACTAGCCCAAGGTCACGCCCAGGGCTTCAAGCAACACGGTGGCGTAACTTCCCGCAGGCAGGGAGAAGAATAGCCGGACCGTGCCTGGACCGTCGCTAGCTTCCTGTATCGGTGGATCCCCCAGGGTGACCGGCGTCACCACCGGCCGGCGGGTGCCAGGCAAATCGCGGCCGGCTTGGCCGAACTCGGCGGGAGCCAGCCCGAGGTCGGCCAGCGCTTGGTCCTCCAGGGCGCGCGCAGGTGTACCCACAGGCGGTTCCATGCTGCGGCTACCGGGCAGGGGCGCAGTGGGCACAAGCTCGCCGGCGTCAACCCGCGCCTGGTCGCGCTCGGGCTCTTCGCACACGAACGATCCCCCGCTGTCGGTCTTCTGCAGGACGTCCCCCAGCCGCACCAGGGTCAGCCCGCCGGTGGCGGCGCGCAGGTCGAGCACCCGGTTGAACACCGCAGACTGCACAGCCGAGAGCAACAACTTGCGCCGGCGGACGTCCCGCTCGCGCCGGGTTCCGCGCAAGATCTCGACGCCGATCTGCGCGTTGTCGCCCGCGCTGCCAAAGCGCTGCCGGCCATAGCGGTTGGCCAGACCGTGTTCTGCCATGTGCAGGAGCTGTGCGCGCAGTCCATCGCTTTCGCCCGCGGCCACCTCACTCAACACCACCTCGAAGCGGTTGCCGCGCAGGTGTCCCACGCGCAACTTGTTGCGATGCCGGCGCGCCTCGAGCACGCGCAGGCCGTCCATCTCCACAGCGGCGGCCAACGCTGGATCAACTGCCGGCAGGCTCAGCCACTGGCGGGTCGTCGCATTGCGGTCCTTCATGCCCGCGTAGCCAACGTCCCGGGCCTCCACGCCGAGAGCGCGGGCCAGGCGACCGAGCGCCTCCAGGGTGGTCAGCCCCCGTTTTTCGATCCACAGGAAGGTGTGGGACCCCTCGCCCGCAGGCTGGTAGGCGGGCATCTCCTCTACGAAGAACCTGTCGGGCGTAGAGGTGAAGCGGGCCACTAGTGCCTCCGGTCAGAATTTCGGCCACGTTTGGGCGGCCGATCCATCCCGGCCGGCTGCGTTGCTCCTCGGTTACATACGTCAAGTATGCGCCCTCGTCGCGCCTTGCCGTCCGGGTGCCTCGTCCACCGAAACATGACCACGCTTCTGACCGGAGGTACTAGTGAAGAGCAGTCTTGAACAACTGCCGCGGGCGATCAACCACGGGACGGGTCGTCCTTGGGCTCGTCGCCGTCACGGCGCTTGATGAAATCGAGGAACAACTCGGCTCGCTTGACCTCGACGATCGACGCGTTGTCCTGCGTTACACGCAGGAAGGTCTGCTTGGCACTAGCTGCCTGACCCATCTCCAGCTGCGTCTCGCCCAGGGTGAG
>PMZX01000439.1 GCA_003170035.1 Myxococcales bacterium
CGCGTGCGCTGCGAGGACGCCCGTGGACGCGTACATGAAGGCTGGGTCGCCACTTTGAGCGGCTTGCCTGTGCGGGTTTCAGACTGCGTGCTGGTGTTGAAGCTGTCCGACCAGCGCGAGCCTATCGTCATCGGCGTGGTCGACGGCTTCAGCCGCCGCCCGGAGGCGCCCAAGCTGGTCGCGCAGATCCTCGAGATGAGGCGCGACGAAACCCTGCAGGTCAATGCCGAGAATGGCCAGCCCCTGTTGCACATCACCCGCAACGAGTGCGGCCCGGTGATCCGGCTGCTCCAGACCGACACCCAAGTCGAGCTTTCTGGCAAACTCTGCATCTCAGCCGGCGCGATCGAGATGCGTGCCCGCGCTGGGGGCGTGCGCATCGACGCATCCGACGACGTCGAGATCGTCGGCGAGGCCATCCACCTCAACTAGCACGACCCCAGAGGGCGAGTTCATCCACCTCGACGGCCGCCGCCGAGCACGCAGAGGTGACAGGGGAGACCACTGAGCCGGAGAAAACCTGGTGATGTTCTGCTAACCTTCGATCGTGTCGTCTGCGAATCAGGCCCCCGGCGTCGGTGCTGCCACCAGCGGGAATGGTGGTGATGGCCTGCTCTCACACAGCCTGTTGCTGGGCGAGCGGCTCTATTTCTTTTCGCGGCTGCGCTTCCTGGCGGCAGCCGGCATCCTGACCGGCGTCCTCTTCGCCATACACGTGGTGGGCATCGAGGGGCTCAACCTCGCCGCCCTGGCCGGCACCGCCATCTTTCTCGCCCTGTGCAATCTGGCGGTGTTCTTTGCGGTCCGGCCCTATCGCCGGCCCGAGCGTGCCGTCACCGCATCCCGGCCCCTGCTCTGGATTGCCAGCGCCACCATCCTGCTCGACTACCTGGTGCTGACCTTCACCATCTGGCAGGTAGGCGGCAGCCAGTCGCCGTTTCTCGCCTTCTACGTCCTGCACGCCATCTTCGCCTCGGTCATGCTGTCGCGACGGGCTGCGTTTGCGCACGCGACGGCTGGATACCTCATGCTGGCCGCCCTGGTGCTCGGGGAATGGCTCGGCTGGCTGCCCCGGCTTCGTCCCCTGGGCGCAGTCTTCGGCGGGCCCGAGGACGATTTCCGCGTGGTGTGGACGCTGCTCTTCGTCTACGGCTTGCTGGTGGGCGCCACCACCTATCTGGCCACCGGCATCGCCGCCCGCCTGCGCGAGAGCGAACGCCGTTTGCGCGAGGCGGTTCTGCGACTGGAGCGTCTGGCCGACCTGCGCCGTTCCTTCCTGCATGTAATGGTTCACGATCTGCGCAGCCCGGTCGGGGCGGTGACCACCTTGCTCGACAACTTGTCGAGCGATCTGGGCGGCCCGCTGACGGAACAGCAGCGGCAGTGGGTCGAGCGCGCGGACCACCGCCTGCGCGGGGCACTCGACCTTCTGCGCGGGCTGCAGGTCCTGGCCGATCTCGAAACCGAGCCCCTGACGAACCTGATGGTATCTGTCGACCTGCGGGCCATCGTGCGCGAAGTGGTCGAGGAGCACGCCGACCTGGCGCAACAGCGCCATCAATCTCTCACCGCCGAGTTGCCCGACAGCCTGCCGTCGGTGCGTGGCATTGCACAGCTTCTGCGCGAGGCGCTGGTCAACTACGTCACCAACGCCATCAAGTACGCCGGTGAGGGCCGCACCATCCTGGTTCGGACGCGCGCCCAGGACGCCATGGTCCGGGTCGAGGTCCAGGACGATGGCCCCGGGATCCCCGCCGAGGCCCAGGCGCGCCTGTTCCAGGAATTCGTGCGCGTGTCCAAGGGCAAGGGTTCGGAAACGGGCACCGGCCTCGGCCTTTCCATCGTCCGCCGGATAGCCGAGGCCCACGGTGGCCAGGTTGGTGTACAAAGCACGCCCGGCCAGGGGAGCTGCTTCTTCTTGACCCTTCCCATCTTCAAATCCCCGGACGAACACGGAGGCACAGCAAGCAAAGCGGCGTGATATGGTCCACCCTGCTGGATGCGAGTCCTTGTCGTTGTGCCTGCACTGAATGAAGAGAGCGGCCTGCCACCGCTGCTCTCGGAGCTTCGTGCCGTCGCCCAGCGAGACGGTTTCTCGGCGGAAATCGTGGTCATCGACGATGCCTCGACCGATCGGACCGCTGACGTCGCCCGGGAGCACGGCGCCCGCGTGGTCAGGCTGTGCCGCAACCTGGGCATCGGCGGTGCGGTGCAAACCGGATTGCGGCTGGCCTTGCGCGAGGGCTTCGATTGCGCCGTGCAAATGGACGGTGACGGCCAGCATCCGCCCTCGGAGCTGAAGAAACTTCTTGCCGCGATCCAGGCGCCCAATCCGCCTGACATCGTGGTCGGCAGTCGCTATCTGCAAAGAGAGGGATTCCAGTCCACCCTGCCGCGCCGGGTGGGAAGCGGCTGGCTGCGCTGGGTGCTCGGTATCGTGACCGGTGAGAAGACCACGGACCCGACCTCCGGCTATCGCGCCTACGGCCAGCGCGCGCTCAGGCTGTTCAACTGGTCGTACCCGCATGACTACCCGGAGCCCGAGGCGCTGGTTCTGGCCAAGGTGGCTGGGCTTCGCGTGGCCGAGGTTCCCGTGACGATGAAAGAGCGCCAGGGTGGCGCGAGCAGCATTTCCATCCTGCACGCCCCGTACTACATGCTGAAGGTGACCGTCGCGATTCTGCTGGCCTACGCCCGTAGCTGGCATCGAATCGAGCCCCGCACTTTGTAAGACAATGCAACAAGCCGAACAGTACTGGCTATTTGCAGCTTTCTGCTGCGTGGTCGCAACCTTGCTGCTCCGCCTGGTCCTGCGCGAGCGCATCACCATTCAAAGCAGTCTCTGGGTCTTCTTCTCGCTTGCCGCCCTGGTGGTCCTTGCGGTGGTGCCCGACCTGACGACGTCGGTCGCCCATGCCATGGGCTTCACCCTGCCCTCGAACTTCTTCTTCGCCATTGCCACCGGCGCGCTGGCCCTGCTTCATGTCCACACCCTGGTCACCTTGTCGCGCACCGAGGTTCGCTCGATCGCGCTGACCCAGGAACTTGGGCTTTTGCGCGAGAAACTCGACCGCATCGCGCTTGAAGATTCACATGGGAACCCTCAAAGNNCGCGATGGTGCGCCGCCGGCGGAGCCGGCGGGCTCCCCATGCGAAGACGCCACGGCGCAACGCACGCCCGATGGGATCCCGGCAGCACAGGCGAAGACCGACCTTCCTCACGATCGAACATGAAACTGGCGATTGTCGTTGTCACCTACCAGGCCGAGCGCTACCTCGACGGCCTGTTCTCGACGCTGCAGCAGCACACCGACCTGGGCGACGTCGAGGTGGTGGTGGTCGACAATGCTTCATCCGACCGGACCTTGGCCGAGCTGTCTCGCATCGGTCGATCCTGGACGAATCTCCACGTGCTGCCGCAAGCAAGAAACACCGGCTTTGCGCAAGGGAACAACATCGGCCTGCGCTGGGCGCGCGAGCGTGGGGCCGCTTTCGCCCTGTTGCTCAACCAAGACATCGAGGTGACGCCGGGTTGGCTGGGGCCGCTCCTGTCCGTGATGGACACCCGACCAGACGTCGCCGCGGCGCAACCGCTGGTCGTGCTGCACGGCGAGCCCCATCTCATCAACACCGCGGGCAACGAGTTGCACTTCTGCGGGTTCGGCTACTGCGGCGCCTACCGCCAGGGAATCGACAGCGTGCCGCCCGACGCGGCAGTCCGCTCGGTGGCTTTTGCCTCGGGAGCGGCCCTCCTGCTGCGCATGGATGCGCTCGCACAAGCGGGAGATTTCGACGAGAAGCTCTTTCTCTATCACGAGGACTGCGAACTCCAGATTCGCTTGCGCCAGCTCGGCTACGACTGCGTGCTCGTGCCACGCTCGCGGGTTCTGCACAAGTACACCGAGCGTTTCTCGGCGCGCAAGTATGCACTGCTCGACCGCAATCGATGGCTGGTTCTGCTCAAGGACTGGCCGCTGGCACGACTTGCCGTCGCGGCGCCAGCCCTGGCCGGGGCCGAGTTGGCGGTGCTTGTGTTCGCGGCCCGCCAGGGTTGGCTGCGCGAGAA
>PMZX01000406.1 GCA_003170035.1 Myxococcales bacterium
AGCCGGCGGACTCCCCACGCGATCAGGGCACAATGCTCGCTTCGACTATGTAGTCCAGATTGGGGAAGTCACGCGCCAGGTAGGCGTTACCCTCGCTCTGCATGCGGCCTTGGTTGGGGCCCATGCCTTGGGGCGCGCCCTCGCCGTAGCCGCCGTGCAGGCCGTCGACGACTTCCATGCCACTCGACACCTTGCCGAAGGGTGCGAAGCCCATCCCATCCAGTTGTGCATTGTCCCCATAGTTGATGAAGACCTGTGTGGTCCGCGTGTTGGGCCCCGCGGTGGCAAAGGTGATGAAACCACGCTTGTTGGACTGCTTGACCGGATCATCAGGAATATTGGCGTTGCGCCAGACCGCGTTCACGTCGCTCTGTCCGTGGATGCCCCACTGCACCATGAAACCCTTGATCACGCGAAAGAAGCGGGCGCTGTTGAAGTAGCCGTTCTTGACCAGGTTGAAGAAACGGTCTGCGCCCTGCGGTGCCCAGTCCCGCTGCACCTCAACCACGAAGTTGCCCTTCGATGTGGTGAACTTGGCCCGATACATTGCAGGTGCTTGTTCCTTGAACGCAGCGACCTTGAGCAGCGACGGCTTCTCCGCCGCCGCGCTGGGCGCAGGCGCCGCAGCCACCGGCTGCGCAATCTGGGTGGGTGGCTCCCCGGCTGGCTTCTTGCAACCCAGGCTGGCCAGAGCAGCCACGACGAACGTGCAGAATAGGAATTGCTTGGTCATGCGGCCGAGCATACCGCAGAGCAGGCGTTTGTGGCAGCGGTACGGCGACAGTCGGGAGGTGCTATGTTAGGCGCCGATGTGCGAGCCCGCGCTTCCCACGGCCGTCGCGCAGGATTCCGCCGTTGCGAAGCCCAAGGCACTGCCAAGCGGTGTCCTGCTGGGCATGCTGGTGTTCTCGGCAGTGGCCGCCCTGGTCGACGAACACTTGCTTTCCAAGATGTTGGTGCGGGTTGTGGGGTCCTCGGTGGAAGCCACCACAGCGGTGCTGGTGGCGTTCATGGCAGGCATGGGGGCGGGTGCGGCGCTGGCCAGGCGCCTGCTCGGCCGCGAATGGCGGCGGCCGTTCCTGCGCTACGGGCTCATCGAGCTGGGCATCGGCGCGTCCGCACTGGCCTTGCTTCCGGCGCTGGACTTGGTGGTGCGTGGCTACGTGGCGGTGGCCCGCAGTCTCGGCACGTCCGCCGCCCTTTTTGTTTTGCGCTTCACCGTCGTCGTCGCGGTCGTGTCGGTTCCCGCCGTGCTGATGGGGATGACGCTGCCCTTGTTCCTGGCGGCCGTGCGGCGGGCCACACCGGGCGCGCCGCTGCCCACGCCGCGTTTTTATGCGGCCAACACCCTGGGCGCAGCTTTCGGCGTACTGGTTTCGACCTACGCGCTGATTCCCGCGCTCGGGATCGTGGGCGCGCTGGGGACGGCGACTGCGTGCAATCTGGCCGTGGCGATCGCCGCGTTCGCGCTGGAGTGGAAGCGGAGCGGGGACGCGGCCCCTGTGTCGGGTACGGCACAGGGGACGGGAACCGAACCTTGGCTCAGGCGTGCCGTGCTCATATCTTTCGGCTCCGGCTTGTTGGCGCTGTCGCTGGAGTCGATCTTCTTCCGGCTGCTGGCCATGGTGGTGGGCAGTACCGTCTACGCGTTCGGTCTCATGCTGTTCGTCTTCCTGCTCGGCAACGGCCTGGGTAGCTGGCTGGCCGACCACCGGCGTCTGGGGCGACCCCTGGCGTTGGCGGCAGCGCAGGCAACGGTCGGCCTGTCCATTATGACGGTGCTGCCGTTGTGGGATCGCGTGCCGCGGCTGTTCCGGGCGGTCGGACAGTTCGCGCCCAGCTTCCTGCTCTGGGAAGGCACGCGCATGGCCGCGACCCTGATCCTGCTGGGTGCGCCCACGCTGGCCATGGGGTGCGCCTTCGGCCTGTTGCTGCGCCGGGAGAGCAGTGGGGAGCGTCCGGCGGCCCGCGTGGCACAGCTGTACGCGGCCAACATGGCCGGTGGGGTGCTGGGCGCGCTGCTCGCCAGTTTCGTGCTGGCGCCGGGGATCGGCTCGCACGCCTCGCTGTTGCTGATCGCCGTGGCAGAGGCAGCGCTCGCCTTGCTGGCGCTCGCCTGGGAGGGCCCGCGCGTGCGGCGAGCGACGGCGTTGTCACTGGCGATCGCGACCATCGCGATGGCGGCCACTCGCGGCCACTGGAACATGGCCGCGCTGATGAGCGGGTCGAACGTCTACTTCGGCGAAGGCTTCGGCACCTACGAGCGGATTCGCTATCTTGCGGAGGATCGCTCGGGGGGCATGGTGACCGTGATCGAAAACAGCGGCGCACGCACGCTTCTGACCAATGGGAACTTCGAGGGCAACGACAGCTCCGAGGTGCCCGACCAGCAGGAATACGCCCTGTTTCCCATGCTGTTCGTCCACGGCTATGGAAACGGCCTCGAGATCGGTGTGGGCACCGGGAATACGCTGGCGGTCATGGCGGCATTCCCCTTCAAGCGCCTGGATGGGGTTGACCTGTCCGCCAGCGTGCTGGCCGCAGCCCGACGCGAATTCCGCCATCTCAACCGGGATGTGCTCGACGACGCGCGGGTGCGGACGTTCGTCGACGATGGACGCAACTTCCTGCTGATCGGCACCAGCCGCTACGACCTGATCGGCGTCCAAGCAACCTCGATCTCGATCGGGGGTGAGGCGGACCTGTATTCGGTCGAGTTCTACCGGGCGGCGCGCCAGCGCCTGACTGGGTCGGGTGTGTTCAAGCAGTGGCTGCAGCTGCATCACATTGCGACCATCGATGTAGCGCGGGTGCTCGCGTCGGTGCGCGCGGTCTTCCCCGAGGTGACGCTGTGGGTGGGCGGACACCAGAGTGTCATCGTTGCCTCGCCGGCCCCTCTGCGCGCGGACCTGCACGCAGTCGAGCGGTGGGCCAGCGAGCCGCGCCTGGCCGAGATCGTGAGAACCTCGGGACTTTTGCACCCGTTCGCCGCGTTCGGGCACCTGTACCTCGACAGCGCCGATATCGATCTCTTCCTGGCCGACATCGCCGCCCGCCACGGGCTCGCCCCCGCGGATCTGGTGGCACATGACAACCGGCCCGTGCTCGAGTACTCGACCCCGCGGGGAAACCTGTTGCACGAAGCTGTGGGTGACAACATGGAGGCGCTTCGCCGTTATGCCCGGGCCCCCCTGCTTGGCCACCTGACCGGCCTGCGCGATCGGGACGAGCAGCAAGTGCTGCTGGCGTGGGCCGCGTACGAGAGGGGATTCCACCGTCTGGCGCGCTTGGCCCTGGATCGGGTGACAGGCCCGCTGCCTCGCGAACACGAGGAACTGCGAACCGTCTTGGCCAAGGCAGCCTCCGCGGAGTGGCCATGACCGGCGGCATGGCGGTGAACACAGCAGCCCGGCGCGTCCTGCGCAGTGCCGCCGTCAGTGGCGCCGGATTCGCTGGTCTGCAGATCGCGGCCCTGATCTGGGTCGCGCTGGCTCAAGCGGCCGACCCCACCACCACACGCGTGGCTGAGTCAGTGGCGGGGGTGCTCGGCAACGAGCGGCTGGGTTTCGCGCTGGCCCTGGTCGGCGGTCTCGCGCTCGCCGGGGCGGCCATCGGGGCCGCGCACGCAGTACTGCGCATCTGGGCAGCCGGCTCCTCCGCCACGACCCGATCCGGTGCGCTGGCCGATCTGGCATGGACCGTGGTTGCGAGCGGCCTGTGGGTGCTTGCCCGGCTGTGCGCCACGCCGGCCCTTGTGGCGCCGTCGCTCCCGCGGTTCCGCTGGCTCGACGCGATCGCGTTTCACGCCGCACCCTGGATGTTCTACGGCATTCTCGGCGCCCTCGCGCTCGTCGCGCTGGTACGAGGCACCGTGCGCCGTCGTGGCCGGCTCCGTCCCGGCCGGCGCTGGGCGATCGGCCTGGCCGCGGTTGCCATGCTGGCAGTCGCGATCGTCGCCGGGATCCGCGGGCGACACCGTGGGCCTTCCGGTGGGCGGACCAACGTGCTGGTTCTCGCCGCCGATTCGGTGCGCCCGGATCACATGTCCGGGCTCGGGTATGCCCGCGCTACCACGCCGAACCTCGACCGGCTGGCGTCCCAGGGTGCGCTGTTCGATCGGGTGATGGCTCCCCTGGCGCGGACGACTCCGTCCTGGCTCTCGTTTCTCACCGGCCGATACCCCCATGGACACGGCATCCGTCACATGTTCCCGGACCGGCGCCTGCGTCCCCGCAGCTTGCCCACCCTGCCGCGAACCCTGGCGGCCTCGGGCTACCGGACCGCGGTGATCTCCGATTACGCGGGTGACTTCTTTCCCACCTTCGATCTGGGTTTCCAGCGCGAAATGCTGCCGCCGCCGCTGAACCTGCGCACGGTGTTCGAGACGCAGATCCTGGAGCGTTCCCCGCTCGCGCTCGCCTTTCTCTCGCCGCTGCCGGAAGGGCTGCGGCCCAAGGCATTCCGGTATCTGATGACGAACGCGGACCCGGAACGACTGGCGGATGAGGCGATCGCCGAGTTGGACGGCGATCGGCCGTTCTTCACGGTGGTCTTCTTCTCGGCGACGCACGTCCCCTTCGCCTCGCCCTATCCGGACTGGCGCGCCTTCGTGTCGCCCGGGTATCGCGGCGAGGACCTGTATCGATACGACGTCGCTGGCTTGTCCGGATTGGCGCGCGCGGAGGTACCGCTCAGCGAGGCGGACGCACAGCACACGATCGCCCTGTACGACGGGGCGTTGCGGTCGGTCGATCGGGCGGTGGGCCGGATCCTGGGCGAACTTCAGCGTCGCGGTCTGGACCGCTCGACTCTGGTCGTCTTCCTTGCCGATCACGGCGAGAACCTATTCGAGCCCGGTCAGACAACGCTGCACGGGAAATGGTTCCGCGGCGGTGACGAGGCCAATCGTGTCCCCCTGATCCTGCGCGGGCCAGGAATCCCGGCGGGCCTGCGCGTGCAACAGACGGTCAGCCTGGTGGACGGGGCGCCTACCATCGCCGACCTTCTCGCGGTTGGTGCGCCACCCGCCGAGGGCCGTTCGCTGGCGCCCGCGCTGCGCGGGGCGACCCTGCCATCGGTACCGGTTTTCGCCGAGACCGGCCTGTGGCTGTCAGGCAGCGCGACCCCAGAGGGGATGCGCTATCCCGATTTGCTCCAGTTGCTCGAAGTCGACGATCAGCGCGACGACGGTCAGATAGTCGTCGCCACACGCTTCGAGGATCTGGTGGTCGAGGCGAAACACCGCGCTCTGTGGTTCGACAACTGGAAACTCGTCTACGAGCCGACCCCGACGGGGTTTCGCGTGCAACTGTACGATCTCTCGCGCGACCCTGGGCAGCGCCACGACGTGTACGCCGGCTCTCCGGTGGGCGCGACCCTGCTCCAGATGCTGCAGACCTGGATGGGCCTCGATCGAGAGCGCCGACTCGATTCTCGCGGGCATCTGGTGAGGACCGGGGGATGAGGCGAGTGCTTGCTTCCCGGAACTCCCCGTGGCGAGCGCGCCGGCTGTCCGGTTGGCTGGTTGGCCTGGCGGTCAGCCTTGCCGCGTGCAACGGGAAACCGGCCAGGAAGGCGCCGCGGGTCAACCGGCTGGCGCGGGAGACCTGGGCTGCCACCCATCTGGAGGTTTCGCGCAGGGAACTGCTGCCCAGGACCGTGGTCGCCCGGCCGGACGCACTGGTGTGGCGCGTGAGCGCCGGGCAATTCGCCGCGGACCCAAGTGGCGCGGTCCGCTTCGCCGGGCCGGGCGTCGCCGAGACCGTCGCGGCCGTCACGCTCAGCCCCGCGGTGGCCTACTCGCTGCGGGCGCGGGGCGAGGGCGGTCTGGCCGTGGAATCTCGAAGCGCGCTGGGCAACCGGCAATCTGTCTGGGAGGAGGCGACCAAGCAGCGGGGTCCCGCCGGTGTCGAATTCGAGCAGGAGCTTTCTCTGGGCGCGGACCGGGTGGACATCCGGATCCGGGCCGCAGGGCCGGGGACACTGCACCATCTCTGGATCGGCGAGCGGCCCGTGCGCAGTAAACTGCAGATCACCAATGCGCGGGATGCGGCACTGCGGGGGTTCGTGCGCCGTCCCGCCGGTGAGCTCGAGCACATACTGGATTCCTTGCTGGCCACCGGACGCAGCGAGTACGAGTGGCCGCTGGCGTCGGTGCCCTACCCGCGCATGTTCACGGTCGAGATTGCGTCCGTCGAACGTCATGGTGAGGATCGCGAGCCGCCGGCCCCGGTTGCCATGATGGTCGACTTTCACGCCGACGGGGAATGGCACGAGGCTATGCGTCGGGTGCGGGGCGGGCCGCAGGATGCGGCTGGGTGGCTGCACCTGCGCATGGAGGTGAAGAACGCGGACGGGGTCCGCCTCCGCACCGAGCCGACCGCTGCCGGCCGTGCCGCGACCGTCGCATGGGGAATGCCCACCGTGCGTCCGGCCGAAAGGGGCAACGCGCCTGACGTGTTCATTTTCACTCTGGATGCCCTGCGCGCCGACCATCTAGGCACCTACGGCAGCACGCTGGGCCTGACGCCGACGCTCGACCGGATCGCCGGGCAATCCGCGGTGTTCGACCAGGCCCGCACCGCGCGCGGCAACACCTGGGAATCGCTGGCCGGCATCGCGTATGGAACCTTCCCCGAGACCGTCGGGGTCGGCCGGCAGGGCGACCTGCCCCATCGCGACGTGCACAATCTGCCGCAAGTGTTCGGAGAGGCCGGGTACCTCACCGCCCGCCTGGGATGGTCCCTGATGCCGCCTGGCATCCTCGGGTCGATCGACGTGGAGGAGGACGCGGAGCAGGGACACGTGGGGGACAAGTCCGTCATGACCCGCCTCCACTCGCTGCTGGAGCACCAGCGGGATGTGCCCCTGTTCGTCTGGGTCCATTTCACCTCCACGCACTACCCGTATGCGCCGGACACCGAATTCCTTCCGCCCGAGGTTCCGCGCGGGATCGTCGACCAGACGTTTGCCAAACCGGTCGACGACGCTTTCGCCCAGGTGGTGAAGGAACGCGGCCCCCCCGAAGCGATCCGCAACTACCAGGCCCTCTATCAGGCCAGCGTTCGCCAGACCGACGCCTACCTGGGCCAGATCCTCGCCGATTTGCTCAGGCCGGATCGACCGGGTGGGCCGCCCATCGTGGCGTTTCTCGCCGATCACGGCGCGCACATGGGCGAGGGCGGGCTGTGGTTCGTGCATGCGACCTTGGCCGGTTGTGTTCTGCGCATCCCACTCATCATCTACGCGCCCGGCCGCATCTCGCCCGGGCGTATCTCGCCGCTGGTCCGTTCCATCGACCTCGGAGCGACCCTGCTCGACTACGCGGGGCTGCCCAGCGGAGGGTTTGCCGGGCAGACGCTGCGCCCGCTCATCGAGGGCCGGCGTGAAGGCGGCCGTACGAACATCGTGCGCAAACTGCCTTATGAAACGTACGCGATTGAGAACGACCGCTTCAAGCTGATCGTGAACCCGCTGGGACAGAAGTTCTTCTGGCCGCAATTTCGCGGACTGACGGTGGACTGGCCGCTGGTCGAGCTCTTCGAGTGGCACCGCGATCCTGGGGAGACGCAGAACCTGGAGGCACAAGAACCGCTGGCAGTTGGTGAGCTCTGGCGCCAGCTCGGCTCGTCGCGCATGACGGTCGAGCGGCCGATCACTCCTGAGGTGAGAAACCTCTTGATCCAGGCCGGCTACCTGCCCGTGGAGACCACGGCCCCCTGATCGAACATGCGGTATCGCGGTTATCGGACATCTTGACGGGGGCGCAGATCGCCCGGGTGCGCTCGCAGAAAGTACCAGACCGTCGCGCTCATGGGCGCGATGCTCCTTCATGGTGACGGGCGCTGCCAGTGAAAGAACTGACAACCTACATTCCGCGCACGCAGCGCAAGGGGTTGCGACAGTGGTTGACCTGGCCGGCGCTCGCAGGTCCTAATCCATACCCATGCCCCCTTCAGCGGACCCTGACTGGCAGCGCCGCGTGATCGAGCGAGCCAAGGAGCTGGACCATGAGCACCGGCGCCATCCGCGCAGCCTTTGGCAGTCCGGGGCCGGCCTGGCCCTGTCCCTGCATTTCCTGCGCACGGCGACCCGACAACTCCTGACTGCCCCGCGCAGGCCCGAGCCGCGGCGGGTGGAGCATCCGGGGCCGGGCCAGATCGCCGTTACCTTTGTCGGCCACGCCACGGTCATGCTCACCACGCCACTCGCGCGGGTGCTTACTGATCCCTATCTCGGCGATTTCTTGCTTGGCTTGCGCCGTGCCGAGGCGGCCTGCCTGCATTCCGCCGATGCGGCTGACTTGAACTTGATCCTCATCTCGCACGCGCATCGTGATCGCCTGGACCTGGCCAGCCTGCGGCGCTTGCCCGGCCGAGCGGCGGTGCTGGTCCCGCCCCGCTGCGCGTCCCTGGTCAAGCGCCTGGGCTTTGCCCGCGTGGTCGAGCTGGCGCCGGGTCAGAGTTTCGAGTACGCGGACGTCGAGGTGACTGCGGTGGCGGCACGTCACGAGGGCGCGCGAGGTCTTTTCGACCGGGCCTGGCGTGGCACCTGCGGATACATCGTGCGCTCAGCCGGGGCCAACGTGTACTTCGCTGGCGGAACCGCCTATTTCTCAGGCTTCGAAGAGATCGGTCGGCGCCTGCACCCGGACGTTGCTCTTCTGCCGGTGGCCGGATACCAGCCGCCAGTCTTGCGCGAGGACAACATGTCGCCGCTCGACGCCGTGCAGGCCTTCACGGACCTCGGGGCCAGGCTGCTCGTCCCGGTGGGGCATGGGTCTTTTCCGCTCGGCTACGAGCCGCTCGACGAGCCCCTGCGTTGGCTCAGACAGATCTGCGCCGACCGCGGCCTCTCGGCCCAACTCGCCGTCCTCGGACATGGCGAAACCTGTTTCGTGAGGGCGGGGGATGGGAAATCACTGGGGCCATAGCCTTTACTCCGGCTCACTGCTAGAGTGCGCCGGCTGCAACGGTTAGCCCTGAAAAAATAGAGCCATGAGCTTCGTGGAAAGACTGCGCCGGGTTCCACCCGGCTGGTGGGTGGCGCTCTTCGCGATTGCGCTGATCCTGCCCCGCCTGGGTTCGTTCGGGTTCTGGGACCCGTGGGAACTCAAGCTGGCGGAGCGTGCGCGCGACATCGCCCGCTCGGAATCTCTCTTCGACGTGACGGCCAACCGTCGCTTCACCCCTGAGCCGCCGCTCGACCTGGCCTGCAATGCGCTCGGCATGCGGATCTTTGGCGTGGGCGAGTTTGGCGGCCGCATCTCGGATGGCCTCTTCGGCATCCTGGCGATTCTCGGGGTGTACTGGGCAGGCCTCGGCCTTTTCCGTCAGCGCGCGGCCGTGCTCGGCGCCTTGGCGCTCGGCTCGATGCCGCTCTTCGTGCTGCAAGCCCGCCAGCTCACCTCGGACATGCCACTGGTGGCCGGGCTGGCGCTGGCCATGGGCGGGCTCGGCCGCTACGCCTGGCCGGCCGGAGGCGCGCGTCGGCCGCGCGACCTGATTGTCGCTGGCGCTGGCCTGGTCATCGGTTTGTTCTCGGGCGGGGCGCTTCTGGGCGTGGGGCTGCCCTGCCTGGCATTCACTTTTGCGATCCTCGCGGGCTGGGGCCTGCGGCCGCGGCCTGCCGATGATCCGGCGGCCAGCAAACTCACCTCGCCCGGGGTGGGATCTCATTTGCCCGCTGGCACGAGCCTGGGTGCCAGCCTGCGTTCGCCCGGAATGCAGGGCGGTGTGGTGCTGATCGTGGCCGCGCTGGCCGGGGTGCTGGTGCTCGTGCTCACCATGACCAGGGCCAACGTGGCTGGTCAGTACACCTTGCTGCTGGGCGGGGTTCCGCGCAGCGGGGCTCCCAGCGCAACCTTCGACTACATCATCCGCCAGCTCGGTTTCGGCCTGTTTCCCTGGAGCGCGCTGGCCATCTTCGCGCTCGGCCGGCCGCTCATCCGTCTGGGCGGGGGCGAAGAAGCAGATGGCGATCGCCTGGCGTTTGGCCAGCTCTTTCTTCTCATCTTCGCGGCGTTCGGTTTTGCCCTTTCCACGGTGTTCGTGCTCATGAGCGGCGAGGCGCGCTTTTGCGCGCTGGCACCGGTGGCGCTGGCTATTGGTGTCCTGCTCGACGAGGCGCTGGAGGGCGATCGCGCCGAGCCCGTGCTGGGGCTCCTGGTGGCGACCGGGACCATGGTGGTCGCGCGCGACCTGGTGCTCGGGCCCGAGGACTTGGTTTCCGTGCACACCCTCAACAAGGTCCAGTGGCCGGCCAAGCTCAAGCTGGGGTGGTTCTTCATCGCCGCCGGTCTGTTGGTTGGCGCCGGCCTCTACACGGGGCTGGCCACCCGAGGCCGGGCGCTCGGACGCGTGGCCTTGCGCGACCTGGGAAATGCGCGACGCTGGCACCGCTGGGTCGAGAAGGCCGTGGTCGAGGTCGGCCGCTGGGGCATCCAGGCGGCGGTGGTGGTGGCAGTGCTTTTCGCCCTGGTGCTGAGCCACGTGATCGTGCCCAAACTCTCCGGCGATCTCTCGTTCAAGCCACCGTTGGAATCGTATTCGCGTCTGGCCCGGCACGGCGAGCCCATCGGCCGCTACAAGGTCGAGGGCGAAGGCGCTCGATTCTACAGTCAGCGCGAGATGACGGATCTGCC
>PMZX01000363.1:0-345 GCA_003170035.1 Myxococcales bacterium
AGGGCCGAGCAGCCGGGACACTGGGCGCTGTTGAAGCCGAACGAACGACCCACGCCGCCCGAGAGTGCAGGGTTGGGAATGGCGCCAGCTATCTGCGCATCGCCGCGGGTGCTGTCCACCATGGCATCTGCCACGATGAGATCGAAGCCCCGTTCGCGGAAGAGGCGCAAAGCATCCTGCATGCCTAGATGGGCCGGAAGCGGAGGTGGTTCGGCCGTCTCCCCAGCCAGGCTGATCGCAGGGCTAGCCAGCGCGACGGCGAGGAGGGCAGCAGCGCTTGCTTTCAGCGAATGGTGGGACGCTGGCATGGGCACGGGGGATAGGGGCGAGGAGATTGCCGAGGCT
>PMZX01000363.1:383-2718 GCA_003170035.1 Myxococcales bacterium
GGGAGTCGTGAGCGGGGCCAGCACGGTATCCGGCAGCGGGCTGTCGAGTTCGATGCGCCAGGCGACCGCCGTCTTCTGCGTCGACTGGTTGTAGTAGACGAAGATCAAGTCGTAGCGCCAGAGCAGGGCGCTCGCCAGGGAGTCGCTGCCAGGGACTTTCCAGCCCATGAGGTAGGCGAAGAAGTAGACAGCGCCAAAACTGTCGATGCCGTAAGCCTTGCCATTGTTTCGGAATTCAGCCGGGGCCATCGGCTGTGGCTCGCAGCCGATCGTCTTGCTCGCCGGTGCTGCCACGCCCGGCCCCAGCAGAAAGTCCAGCGAGTGTTGCGGGGCGCTGCCATAGGCATGACGGACGGCCGTGTTGCCGCCCTTGTCCCATTGGTCAGCCAGCCAAACGCCGCCGAGCGGGTAGACCAGCCACTGGACAGCGAAGAACGGCGGGCCGAGGCTGGCGAAGTTGGTCGTTGGGTCACCCTGGTCGGACAAATTGGCGTCACGCCAGGTCGAGAAATACACCAGCGGGTCCCGGCTACGGAAATGATAGCCCAGCGGCAGAGTAACATTGTACTCGAACAAGCGCTGATAGAGCGCGGCATCCCCTTCAATGAGGGCCTTTTGGGCAAAGTCCTGGTCGGTGCTTTGCGACTGGAATTGCAGGTCGAGCTCGCGATCTTGCAGGGCATGGATCAACTCATGCGCGAGCGTGCTCATGTTGTTGAAGGGCTGGAAGGCAACGGTGGTCGGGTCCCCAGACGGCGCGGGGTGGGCAATGACGGTGACCTTGCCGGATAAGTAGTAAGCTGCGGTCTCTTGCACCTGGTTGTCGATGGACGCGGCTTGCGTCGTGCCTCCCGTCGACGGGACAAGGCCTAGGAGCAGTAGCGCCTCATCCCACCAGGGTTGGGGAACTGCGTGTTGCGCGTCTTGGGCCGCCTGGTCCAGAAGTTCTGTGCGATATTGGTCCTCGCTGATGGTGCGAATGGGCGGCATGCCGGCAAAGGGATCGTAGCCGTCGCCGCGTAGGCGCAGATCGGCGTAGTAGATGTCTTGCTGACAGTCGGACTGGGTGATGTCGCAGATCGCAAGCGCGCCCTGAGTGCAGCCGGCCAGCAAGGCGAGCGCGCCACATGCGAGACACAAAGTGCGCATCACAGGTCCAACTCCTTGCCCAGGTGGATGCCCCAGGTCTGTGTGCCCCGGCCGAACACACCCAAGGGCTCATCCAGGTTCACCAGAGCGCCGACAAAGAATCGACCAAAGCGGGGCGTCCATTCCACCCGCAGCCCAGCCGCCGTCTGCATTCGGTCCACGCTGGCCGATGGAAGTAGCACAGCCTGTACGCGGGGACAGAGCCAGAAGTCGTGCAGAAGCAGAAGACGCGCGCCCACGGCAACCTGAGCCAGCACGTCGGTTCCGCTTTCGCCGTTACGCACGGCCATCACCGGAGCCACGGCGGCTTCGGCAGTCGCTATCACACGCGGCGACAGAGTGTACGAAAGCGCGCCCAGGATCGGCACCGCCATGCGGTCGGGCGTCCAGCGCCAGTCGTCCCAAAGACCCCAAGCTGCGGCGCTCTGATTGTACAGGGCACGCTCGATCCGACCGTCGGGCCCAATGCTCACCGAGGCCAGCGGCGCTGTCACGCCAACGCCGGCGTACCACTGCAGCGGGCCGTGCTCATCGCGGTACCAACCTTTCACCCAGGGGTTGCCGGGCCGCGCCGAGGCCGACACCTGGCTATCCAGCATCAGGGCGAATCCCCAGTCGAGCTCGACTAGAAACTCAGGCCTGATCCTGAAGAGACCGCGCAACACAGGGGTGGCAACCGTCAGGGACGAATTGGTCTCCGACTGATGGGTGACAGCCAACGTGGCTGCCGCCGAGAAGCGCGGCGGCGATGGAGGAGCCGCGACCGCTTGCGCGGCAGGGACGGGGATGGGAACCACACCCGGTTCTGGTTGCGCGGCAGAAACTGGGATGGAAAGCGCATCCGGTTCTGGCGCGTGGGGAGGGCCAGGCGTTGTCTGCGGTTGAGCTGTGGGCCGTGAATCGTCGAGAACCGGGTAGGGGGAGGCAGGGCCTGCAACCGTCTGCGCCTGGGCGGCCAGAGAAGCCCAGCACGCGCCCACGACCAGGAGAGCGACACCCCAGCGGCCAAGCTTGGGACATAAACAAGGCAAGTCCATGTCGAACACGAGAGTACCGCCCCGGACGCCTCGATATCAATGACGATGAGTCAGGTCTTGGCCGCGCGAACCAGCGGCAGCTCGAGGGCGTCCTTGAGTGCTTCGCAACTCGCCTCGATGATGTTCTGCGAGACACCGATGGTGCTCCA
>PMZX01000483.1 GCA_003170035.1 Myxococcales bacterium
TCAACCTTGGTGAGGTCCTTCTCAGGGGGGCCACTGTCTCACTCACGTTGGCACAGAGGGTGGTCCACGCCCAGCGTGTTGCATTTGCAGCCAGAAAACTCCAGAATGTCTTGAGTCGTAGCTGAGCTAGACACCTATGGACAACGCCAGGATCTTCATCAGCTACAGCCATCGTGGCGACGGACCGCAGTGGAGGGCAGCCCTGCTCCGCTCTCTGCATATCTTCGAGCAGCACCGTCTGCTTGATGTGTGGGAGGATGGGAGAATCAGGGTTAGCTCTGCCTGGGACGACGACATCAAGCACGCAATAGGCAGTGCGCGGCTTGCGGTGATACTGGTCACCAACGAAGCACTTTCCTCCGAATACATTCTTAACACGGAGTTTCCCCTCCTGCGCGAGCGGTGGCGGCGTGACAAGCTGCCTGTGTTCCCTGTTATCTGCAGCGAATGTGATTGGCGAGCCCATGACTGGCTGCGCGCAATACAAGCGCCAAACGGCTCGAATCCACTTTCGCAACTCTCCCAAGCGGCGCAGGACAATATCTTCCACCATCTCGCCGCCAGCATCGCGGAGGCGCTTAGTCGAGTCGTCCTTGCTGAGTCGTCCGAGCCAGACCAACCTCCCACACCGGATCACGTGTACCTCGACAAACTGCCACTCACCCTCAACACCGGGACGTGCGAGACAACACTCATTGGCCGCGAACACGAGCTTGCACTCCTGGATCTAGCGTTCGCCCAACCTAGCACCGCCATCGTCTCGCTCGTCGCGTGGGGCGGCGTAGGCAAGACCCTGCTCGTGCAACAGTGGCTCCAACGCCTCCAGCGTCGGAAGTGGTTCGGCGTTCAGCGAGTCTACGCCTGGAGCTTCGGTAGCCAGGGTGCCAAAGAAGACCGCCAGGCCTCTGAGGATGCCTTTGTCGGTCACGCTCTAGAATGGTTCGGCGTGCAGTGCGCGCCGTCGCTCTCGCCCTGGGACAAGGGCCGTCTGCTCGCCGAGGCTGTTGCCCGTGACCCCACCCTGCTCATTCTCGACGGGCTTGAACCGCTGCAATTCCCGCCCGGCCCGATGGGCGGCCAACTCCGTGCGCCAGCTGTGCATAGCCTCCTGAGACAACTCGCCCGAAAGGCGAATGACTCGCAACAGCGCGCCCTTGCTCTCATCACGTCTCGCGAAAGGCTTTCCGATCTCGCCGACTTCGAACGTCGCCCCAGCGCCATGTGGGGTTCCGAACTCCAGATCGACCTTGCCAACCTCACCAACAAAGCCGGCGCTGCGCTGCTTCATCACGCCGGCGCTGACCGAGCCGGCGCTGCGAAAATCGAGCCAGACGACGCCGAGCTCATCGCTGCCAGCCGCGAGGTTGACGGCCACGCCCTCACCCTCAAGCTGCTGGGTCGCTTCCTTGCCCGCGCGCATAAAGGCGACATCCGACAGCGCGACCTGGTCAGTTTCGACGCAGCCGATCTCCAGGAGCAAGGCCGCACAACCTTCAAAATGCTGGCTGCCTTCGAGAACTGGTTTGCCAAGAGCGGCGAATTCGGCCAGCGCCAACTCTCGGTACTACATCTAATGGGCCTCTTTGATGGCCCTGTCGACTCCGACTGCCTTGAGGTACTGCGCGCCGCTCCATCTATCCCAGGCCTAACTGAATCACTCTTCAGCCAGCACACCGACGCGAGGACAGGCAAGGCACCGCTTGCTCCCGTACCTCAAGAAGAGTGGAATCTGACAACGTCATTTCTTTCCGATTTTGGCCTGCTTACCATTCAGACGTTGGGTGATAGCCAACGACCTCTGGTTGACTGCCATCCTTTGATTCGAGCGCACTTCGCGGACAAGCTCCAACGCATCAGGCCAGCCGCATGGAAGGAAGCCAACTACCGTTTGTATCACTGGTTCCTGGATCGTTCCGAGGTGTATCCGCGGACTCCTGAAGAGATGCAGCCTTTGTATGCGGCCGTTCGACACGCCTGTAGGTCAGGGCGGCATGAAGAAGCCATGGTCAAGATATTCAGGGGACGGATATTGCGAGAAGTCGAAAACTACAGCTGGAAACTCTTGGGCCTCTTCGAGTCCGACCTAGCAGCATTGGTGGACTTCTTCAAGACGCCTTGGCGCGAGCCGGTAGATACTATTAACAAGTTTGACAGGCATTTCGTCCTTGCGATAGCGGGATTCCATCTGACGGCTATGGGCCGGGCGACGGAGGCGCTCCAGCCAACTCAGTCGTCTCTTGAAGCCTTCACACGGGAAGGAGAGTGGCAAGCGTGCGGTGTCGTTTCCAAGAATCTCTCCGAACTCCATTTGCTGCTCGGAGACATTGAACGCGCTCTCCAGCATGCACAGAATGCGGTTGAGTTTGCGACCCGACATGGCGACACACTGCAAATGCTCGATAGTCAGTCGTGTCTCGCAAATGCTCAGCATCACGCTGGACGATTGAATGAAGCTGAGACCCTATTTCGCCAGATAGAGGCTATGCAAGCGTCGGCCCGCCCTCGGTATCCACTCCTGTATTCGCAGAACGGTTTCTGCTACTCCAACCTCCTCCTCAGGCGCAATGATTATGAGTGTGTAATCACCCGCAGCGAAGCTACTCTGAAGTTGGCCGAAGAGGGCTGGTACGGACCGCTTGCGATGGGGATGGACCACTTATCACTAGGGCGAGCCTTGCTCCTTAAGTGGCGTAGAGAGCGGACTTCAGAATTGGGATTGGTGGAAGAGCACGTGCAGCAAGCACTGCATTACTTTCGTATATATGGAACGCAATCATACGTTGGACTTGCTCTACTAGCGCGGGCGGAACTCCGCCGTGAGCAGGGGATGTTCGAAGAGGCTAGAGAGAATTTGAATGACGTGTTTGATGTCGTTGGCAGGGGAAGCATGCACCTATATGAAATCCAGTGTCGCCTGGAGCAGGTGCGGCTTTCTTTGGCCACCGGGGATAGGCAGCGTGCGAGCGAGTACTTGGCCATTGCGAGGGAGATGGCAGAACGAAGTCGCTCTCACCTATGGGACTCGGAGTTGGAGTTACTCAGGACGCAAGCTGAGGTGTGAAGTCGGTCACCGAGCTGGAGATCCTGCATGGGGTTCTCAACGATCCGCAGATGAGGTGACGAAACACGCAGACAAGAAGCCGCCAAGGACCGCACCTGGAGATCGCGGTCGTTGTGGCTGCGGCTTGGAACTACACGTTTGACGAAATCGCAGACTACATGGCGTGGCAGGTGGCGCCTTCCGCCGGACGTGTGCACCTAAAGTAGGGTTTGTCGGTGTTTGAGCTAGATCAGTGTCAGAGAGGTAGAACTGTATGCAGTGTTAACCGGCTGACGCGCGGAACCGTAGAGTTGGCCGCCTGGCGATATGGGGATCGTATTGAGGGCTTCGACCTTCAAGGGTGTGGACCCCTGGAGATCGGTAGGAATTACGGCGCGACCGTGAGTGGGTCGTATGGGTCTGGCGTGGCATTCTTTGTGCTGGAGGGGATGGTTCAGTAAGGAAGTTGGGGCCCTAGCAGCAATGCCCCGGCTCCGAGGCTGAGGTGTGTAGTGCCCACGCGACGAAGATAGCGCCGCACCGAAGTTGATCCCGCAAGCGCGGCGTTGGTGACTCGGATCTGCCCGGTGGCAGGCCACTGATCATGCCGGCGGGTGTGTTTCTCGACGGGAACCGACGTGAGCGCAGCTACGTTTGCGCGCCGACGGCAGACGTCGGCTCTGGCAAGACGCCGCGGAAGAAGCAGGGAGCTGCCGTAGATCAGCTCGGCGGGGCGGTGGCGCCCATCTCGGCGCACTTCACGCCGGCGA
>PMZX01000086.1:0-1865 GCA_003170035.1 Myxococcales bacterium
CGCGGCTTCCGTCTGCAACAATGGTGTGGTCGAAGCTGGCGAGACTTGCGATCCGATTTCCGCGTGCACAGCCGCTTCGCAGGCATGCGTTAGCGACGCATCGTACGTGCGTACCAGAACAGGCGACACAAGTGTCTGCACGTTCGTCTGTCAGCAGAGTGCCCGAGGCTGCGGCACCGCCGACAGCTACTGCCCTCCCGGCTGTACGAACCCGTCGGATCCTGACTGCCCCAAGCCGAACGGCCAATCATGCACGAGTCCCAGCGAATGCTCCTCCGGCTTCTGTGCCAGCGGCGTGTGTTGCAATCGCGCCTGTACCGGCGCGTGCGAACAATGCACGGCGGCGTCCGGAGGCCAGTGTGCCTACAAGATGGGAACGCAATGCCTGGCCGCCACCAGTTGCACGAATGCGGCGGTTTGTTCCGGATCTTCTGCCAGCTGCCCCACGCCCACGCCGAAGCCCGCCGGCACCGTCTGCGGAACGGCCAGCTGTTCGGGAAGCACGCAGTCGGGGCCCACCTGCGATGGGGCGGGTTCCTGCGGGGCAGGTACCAACAGGGAATGCTATCCCTACGCCTGCGTTCAAGGGTCAGGATGCAAGTCATCCTGCACCACGAACACTGATTGCGTTGGCGGCAACTCGAGCTTCTGCGGAAAGAACGGCACCTGCATTGTAGATGGCAAGTGCTGGCACTCTTCCGATTCCTCTACGCCCCCGCTCTGGCAGGTCAATCCCAAGGAGATCGCCGATCCTGACCTCGGGCCCTACAATCCGCAGTACCACCACTACAACACTCCTGGATCCACACCCGACGACGTATGCGGCGCGTTGACCCTTTGTGGCTTCGATGACTGGACTGTTCCGACAATCGATGAATTGCGCTCGCTGATCCGAGGATGTCCGAGCACAGTAACCGGCGGAACATGCGGTGTCACCAACGCTTGCCTGGGAACGGCCTGCGACACAGGGTGTGGGATCTGTGATTATCTGGCTGGCCCAGCGTCGGGCGCGTGCTACTGGCCGGCAGGACTCAACGGCCCGTGCTCTGGGTACTGGACTTCCTCAATCTACTACAACCCGGACCCGGACTATATGTCGTACAGATACCGTTTCGGCGACTTTACAACCGGCAGCATCAATTCCTGCGATCCGTCGGACGGAAACTTCGTCCGCTGCGTCCGGCGATGGCAGTAGCGATACTGACATCCTCGCCAAAGCCTCGAGTTGGTCGCACACGGCCTGGCAAAGCCATTCGCCAGGCCGACAACCAGCACGGCGCAGGCGAATGTTCTGCTGGGCTTCTGCACCCCGGCCGGATCGAATCAGCATCTTCTGCTCGACTGAGAAGGCGTCGAGGTTGCTGGGGTCGAGGCGGCGAGCCAGCGCCAGGTGATGCTGGAAGCGATCCTCGGAAAACCGCAACCACGCCGCGTCTTCGTCGGCATATGACTCCAGCATGGCTTCCATGAAGTGCTGGACTGCCTGGTGGCGGTCGCGCTCGGATTTTGGTACCGCAAAATGGCCGAGGCCCAATAGAGCTAGCAGCATGGCCGCACTGGCGGCCAGCCGGCGCCAATCTCCTGTCCGGACCAAGCCGACAGTGGCAAGCACGCCGCGCACGCTGAAAGGAACCAGGAATGGCAATCCCAGGGCGCGGTATCGGCTGGCGTTGAAGAAAACCACCTCGGTGGCNNAAGGGAGTAGGGAACGAACGGTATCTGCCAGACCCAGACATTCTGTCGCAGGGACGAGAAATCACACGTCCGTGGGATCTCGTAGTTGGACAGGTGGCGCCAGAGCTTCCTACCGATCTCTGCGGCCGCGCGGCCCGGGTGGTCGCCTACATATCGGATGGTCTCGGCAA
>PMZX01000086.1:1930-2809 GCA_003170035.1 Myxococcales bacterium
TTGTGCCAGATGGCAGGAGCGACCAGCCAGAGCGCGGGCAGCACGAAGGCGGCCACGGCCCTGGCCTTCCGTTGCGGCGTCGCTATCCAGGCAGCCATTGCCAGGCCAGCGGCAACGAATCCAAGATGCGGCCGCGCCAACACCGCCAAGCCCGCGGCAAGCCCGGCCACCAGCCACCGAGCCGGCTTGCCGTCGCGAGCCCAATCGGCAGCGAAGACAGCCGCGGCGACACACAGCAAGGCCACGGACGAGTCTTCAAGGGNNATCAGCCAATAGGCGACAATCGCGAGCAGCGACTGGAAAGCGGAAACCGCGAGGCGATTGAAGCCAACAACGGGAAGAAGCGCGGCGAAATAGTAGGAAGCAAGGGGCGGCCGAAAGAACGCGCGATCGGCCCATCCGCGGTGCAAGGGCGACGCCCATGTCCGGGGATCGGCTTGCTGAACGTACTGGCTGCCATCCGGGCTCAGGACGAGCTTCGAGACCTTCCACGTCTCCGGGTGCTGCTCGTCAAACCAATTCCAATAGGCGTGAGCCCCGGCCACGCGCAGCCCAAATCCAACGACCAGCACACAGAAGACCCACACCCGGGGCGATACCCCGCGGCCCGACCACGGCCGATCGTGTATTGCCTTTGACTTTGAGACTGTCTGGTCCATGAACAGGGTTCAGTCTTTCGTCAGTTTACAAGAACATCATAAACTGCCTAACTTCGATCAAATACCCATCAGACCGTAGGCAGCGCGCGACCGCTTGCGCGTGAGGTCGGCGCGCGGGCCGTCGAATGCATGACCGGTGGGTGATGAATGTCTACCCACCGACGCCGAGGTGGTGGAGATCGGCGACGAGATCTGCATCCATGCGCCTAAGCGAACTGCT
>PMZX01000199.1 GCA_003170035.1 Myxococcales bacterium
CATGCATGCCCCGGAAAAGCCGAACGACGCCCCTGTGCCGTCAACCTTGGCGGAGGCCTACCGCGACTATTGCCAGACCGTGGCCCGCTGGGCCTGGCATCTGGGCGGCCCTGACGTCGAAGTCGAGGACGCGGTCCAGGAGATCTTCTTCGTGGTCAGCCGCCAGATGGCAAAATTCCGCGGCGAGGCACTCTTTGCAAGTTGGCTGTACGCGATCACCCGCAAGGTCGTGGCCAACCACCGCCGGCGGCATCGCTGGCGTTTCTGGCGCGACAAGAACCCGGACCTGGTGGACCGCTTGCCTTGCCACGGCCTCGATCCCTACGCCCAGTTGGAGCAGAAGCAAGCCCGCCTGCAGTTCTATCGGGTGCTGGACCGCCTGCCCGAAAAATACCGGACCGTGCTCGTCCTGTTTGAACTCGAGGAAATGTCCACCCAGGAGATCGCAGAGACCTGCCAGCTCAAACTCAACACGGTGAAGGTGCAACTACACCGAGCGCGGGAAATGTTCCACAGTCGGCACCGTCAACTCCTGAGCAAGGAGAAGTCATGAGCAGCTTGGAATTGGATCCACCACGCTGGAAGGATCGGGCTGGCCAGGCCAATCTGGCCGAGCGCATGGCCGGACGACTGATCCGAGCCATGGGCCAGCCCCCGGTTCTTTCAAACCCACAACTTGCGCGGATCGAAGCCGCCGCACGAGAAAAGCAGTGCAGGCCAGTCCTGCTCAAGTGGTGGCCGGCAGTGGCCGTGGCGTTGCTGCTCAGTGGCGCGACGTTTGCCGTAGCTGCGCGTTTGGACTTGATGCCGCGCTGGCTCCGCTCTTCGCCGGCGCCACAGACACCGGCACCCTCTGCGCGAAGTTCCAAGCCGCACTCGGCACGGACCAGGCCATCGTGGACGAATGCGCCCGTGCAGGCAGCGCCCGCGCCTGCAATCGAAGCTCCGCAGGAGATCCAGGCCACTGCCGAGGCGACACCGCCGGCTGAGGCGATAGTTTCCCCGAGTAGACCGGCGCCAGCCGTGCAGGTTGCCTTCGTGCAACCGTCAGACGCGCCTCGGGCGCTGCGGTCGGGAAATCATCGTCGGAATCCAGAGTCGACGGCTAGACTAGCGGAACCGCTGATCGCTCCATTGCCGGCAGAAACCGTGGGCGTGGCAGCCGTGCCAGCCCGACTGCCTTCAGAGCAAGCTCAACCTGCCTCGGCGCCAGCACAACTGCCCTCAGCGTCGGCGGCACTGCCTTCAGCGCCGGCACCACTGGCTTCTGCGCCGGTGCAACTGGTTTCGGCGCCAGTGCCAACCTTGTCCGCCCGGCCCGCAGTGACGCCGAATCGGCCTCAGCCCGTTGCTGCCGCCGCAGCCCAGCCCCAGGGAGGCGCGCGCTGGCTGGCCGAGGCGCTCCATTCTCTGAGAACCGACCACGCGCCCGGCGCAGCCCTTGCGTTGCTGGATGGTCACGCAGTCGAACTGAGGCAGAGCGCGTTTGTCCACGAAGCCATGCTCTTGCGGGTCGAAGCCCTGCTCAGCCTCAGGCGATCGGACGAAGCGTTGGAATTGCTCGACGGCAAGGCGCTCTCGAACCTGGCGGCCTCGCGTACCCTGTTGCTCACCCGCGCCGAGCTGCGAGCGGCAGCGGGCCGCTGCACCGACAGCCTGACCGATTTTGATCTGCTCCTGGCGCGTGCGCAGCGGCCCGACGAACAGGCCCTGTACGGCCGTGCCGTGTGCCGCGACAGAACTGGCGACAAGCGGGGTGCCCGGGCCGATCTCGAACTCTATCAACGCCGATTCCCCAACGGCGCTCACATCCGTGAGGTGGAAAAGCAGTTGGCCGGCTCTTTGAAATCTACGGGTCCCGTTCCCTGAGGATGTGCCTTTTTCCGTGAAGAATCTTCTCGGCTGCAGCTCGGACACTGGCATGCCCATCGACATACTGGTGGCCTTCGGCTACCGTCTTCGGGCGGGGGGGGACAGCAGCCACCATGACCAACACGCCGACATATGCCGAAAGCAGTTTCCTGTCCGGTTCGCTGGCCAGAGCATTCGCGCTGGTTCCCCTGGCGCTGTTTGCCATGGGAACGACCAACGCCTTTGCGCAGTCACCTGCCGCGGCCGCGCCCCCTGCCGGTTCCCCCCAGGCGCCCCCTACCCCAGCCGCTGCGCCGGCCGAATCCGCGGCCCAGCCCGCGGCGCCCCCGGTACAGCCGATGCCCCCGACGGCTCAGCCGCCCGCGCCCGTGCCCCAGCCCTACTATCCGGCGCCCCCGCCCGGCTATCCGCAGCCTCGGCCCTATCCGGTCGTGCAGCCGGCCCCGCCGCGCGAGCCGAGTTTTCTGTCGGGCAGCCTCGCCGGTGGGTTCGGCATACCCTACGGAGTGATCGGGGGCGGGTTCACCTTTGGCTTCGACTATCTCTCGCTGATTGCCGGGGCCGGCACCACGGTCTACGCAGGGCCCGGCTACAGCGCGGGATTGCGACTGCACTTCCTCGACACCAGCAACCGCTGGCGTCCCCATCTTACCGCTGTCTACGGCACGACGACAGCCTACAAGGTCACCATGATCGGTGGCACTGACATGACGGGCGTACTACACGGCTTCGCTTTCTACGCAGGTGTGGATCAGGATTTCGGCGAGCTCGGCGGCTGGTTCGCCACCTACGGCATAGGCGTCATCACCCACGAGAAATTCCCCACGTCCGTAACCGACGCTCTCGGGTACACCCCGGACGCGGGCAACCCGGTCAAGTTCATGGTGGCCTTCGGCTATCGCTTTGGCGGGCAGTAGACTGCGCCCCCTACGGCCCCTTCTCGATCTCCACGCGCGCCGGTTGCGCGGGCATCCCCGCCTCGCCCAGTGAAAGCCGCTCCTCGCGCGTGGGCCTCACCAGCGGCTCCAGCAAGGCGAGGTTGTGGCGCGCGTCTTCGTTCTGCGGATCCAGGCGCAGAGTGTCGCGGAAACAGCGCTCGGCCTCGGGCAGCAGGCGCAGGCGCAGCGCCACTACGCCGGTAAAGAAATGGGTGGCGGCGTCGTTCGGTTCCAGACCCTGGGCTGCATGCAGCTCGTTGAGCGCGTCCTCGGGCCGGTTGTTCGAGAACAGCGCCAGCGCGTAGTTGTATCGCACCAGGGCCCGCTGTGACCGTCGCTTGGCCGCGCGGCTCAAGAACCATTGCGCTTCCTTGGGTTGCCCCCGGCGCAGGGCGATCACGCCCAAATTACCGTAGGCCTCGCCCATCATGCCCGGGTACTTCGAGGCCTCGGTGAACCAGCGCTCGGCCGCGTTCAGGTTTCCTGCCTCGTAGAACGCGGTTCCCAGCAAGAATACCGGCCTGGGATCATCGGGGGCAATCCAGCGCAGCTTGCCGAAAAGCGAAGTGGCCTTCTTCAAGTCGCCCCGTGCGCGCGCCAGATCGCCGCACAACTTCAGGGCGGCCGGGCTGCGCGGACGGCGCCGCAGAACCTCGTCGTATGCCGCCTCTGCCTCGCTGCGCTTGCCCACGCCCAGGTAGGCCGCACCCAGGTCCATACGCGCATCCACGCTGTCTGGCTGAAGGCGCACAACTTCTTCCAGATCGGTGACCAGCTCCGGGCCAGCACGCCGCGAAGCCAGCACCAGGGCCAAGTCCCGGCGCGCGCGCAGGTCATCGGGCGACGCCTCCAGGACCTTGTTCAACTCGGCCTGGGCTTGCGCAAGCTGGCCGGCCTCGGCCAGAACCTCGCCATAGGCCCGGCGCATGTCCCCATCGGCGGGATCCAGTTCCACCAGGCGCGCATAGCGATCACGCGCAGCTGCCGAGCCCTCGTTGCGGTCCAGCGCAGCCAGTCCTGCCAACGCGGGCAGATAGTCTGGACGTGCCTCGACCGCCATTGACCACATGGCGCGCGCGTGGCCGGGCCGTCCATTCTCCAGGTGGAGGGCACCGAGGAAGCGACGGGTTTCGGGAACCTTGGGATCGATAACCAGCGAGTGGCCCAGAATCTTGATGGCCTCTTCCTGGCTGCGGTGGCGGCTGCCCAGGCCCAGATAGGTGGCCACGCCCCGCCCGTAGAGCACGAAGGCGTAGGGATCGCGACCGAACCGCTGACTGACCGCAGGCTCGGCAACCGGCGCCCGCTCCCCGAGCGCCTTGCCAAAAGCCGCCAGCGCTGCCTCGACCGCGANNTCCAGCGGGGCGTGACCGCTGGCGCGTGGCCGAACAGGGTCTCGCCACCCGCGAACTTGAGCGGCGCCAGGTGGCCAAGCCGCTCGGCGATCAGGGCCGGCAATCCTGCATCCAGGTAGTCGAGAGCCCGAAAGCCGTTGCTGTTCGTGAACGGCTCGACCACGAAGGTCTCGCACGCAATCGCCGGCGCTTCTTGCGTGGCCCCTGCCACAGCTTGCGCACCGCCGAGAAGACTGACAAATGCCGTGCACAGGGCGCGGCCTGAGAGCAATCCCATCAGCCCATACTCGGAGCTTCCCGTCGGGGCGCAAGTTTTCCACCCAGAGCGGCTCAGCGCTGGGCTGGCCCGGCTTCGAGCTTGGCCGCTTCGGCGCCGAGCGCGTGTGCCTGCAGAATCCACGAAGGCACGACATCGGCGCTTTCGAATACCAGGCGACGCATCGAGCGAACGACGCCGGGAGTGCGGCCGGCGATATCATTGCGCTCACCTGGATCCGCACAAAGATCGAAGAGAGCTTCCCACTCCGCGTCCAGATCGCGCATCCATTTGTGGCAACCAACAACCACTCCCTGCATGTGATGGTCCGGCAGCCAGCCCTCGAAGCGGACGAAGGCGTGCGGCGCGGGGGCGAGGTTGCGCAGGAATGGCACCAGACTGCGCCCACCCAACGCCTCGAACTGGCCGGCGTGGGTGAGTTCGATCAGGGTCGGCGTCACATCGAGCGTGCTGACCAGCGCTGGAATCCGTCTGGGCGGGCCCAGGCCAGCCGACTCTGACGCGCAGAGCACGAGCGGCACGCGCAGCTCTTCTTCGAAGAGCGTGTTCTGGTGAGTAAAGCTGCCATGTTCGCCAAAGGCCTCGCCGTGGTCGGCGGTCAACACGACCAGCGCCTCGCTGGGCAGCGATTCGAGAAAGTCAGCCAGCGGCCCGTCGAGAGAAGCGACAGCGCGCCGGTAGTCGGAGAACCGGGTGCCGCCGAGATAGGGTGCGTGGGTGTCGAGCAAATGCGTCCAGAGCAGAAAGGGCTTTCCCTGCGGTTTGCGCGCAAGCGCCGCCCTGGCCTGCGGCAGGACCTCACGGGCCGGCGTTGTCACCCGATGGCTGGGAGGCAAGCGGACGTCTCCGAATCCGTGGAAGAAAAAGAGCAACGGCGGCTGAAATGGCACGATCGCACTGCCGAAGTACCCTGCCCGGCGAAGGATGGTGGCCAGGGTCGGGGGCTGTGACTGCGGGAAGGTGTCCTTTCCGGCGGGCGGAGGCAGGATGGCAATGCGATAGTCACTGCGCAAATAGCGTGCCTCGGTGCCGGTGAGCAGCGCGGAGATGCTCAGCGAGGTGAAGTTGGAAGCCGTGCGCGCCTGATCGAAGCGATAGCAGCGCTCGGCCCAGCGACTGATCCGCGGCATCCACGCCAGTGCATCAGCACGCAAGGCATCGACCGTCACCAGAAAGACGTCCGGCCGGGCGCCTTCCTCGGCTTGAGGGAATGGCGCGGCGGTGCGGGGAGGTGCGATGATCTTGGCATCCGCGCCCGAACAGTCTTCATCAACACCGTTGCCCGGCCAATCCTCGGCCATCGGATTGCGGCGTGGATCGAAATCGTCGCAGTCGAAGCCGAGCAATCCCGAGCTGCCGTCGCCATCGAAATCCGTCAACCCGCGCATAAGCGCGAGCCCGAGCGCGGAAAACGGTGCGTGAACCGAAGCGAAACGACGTAGCGACGGCATCCAAACGTCGACAGCCACCCCCAGCAGCGCGGCCGCGCCGAGCACCGCAATCAAAACGCGGGGCAAGCGCACCGCAGGTGCCACGGTGACCAGCAGGAACGCCACGCCCGCGACGGCCAATTGGAAGCCAGCGATGCGCGGAAAAACCAGGAAGCCCAGGAACGCGAACTGTCCACTCCAAAGCAGGCGGCCGATCCACGTCGGCTGAGGCCACGCGGCAAGTAGCGCGGCGACTGGCGGGCCGGACGTATTCAGGTCTGGACCAACGCGGCGTCTTACGGCTCGCCAGGCCGCCACGGCGAGTTCGATGCTCAGCCCGAGCGCGACTACAGCGCAGGCGAACACTGCAGCCGCTCGCCAGGCCAGCTGGTATCGCCGCGCGGCCAGCGGTGTCAGAGAGCCGGTCGCTGCTGCGAATAGCACGACCATGCGCAACGCCGGCGCCGTGGCACACAGGTGATCGCGCGACCAAGCAACGGCACTTGCCGCGCGACGGATGACAGCGCTGCGCGGGGAAAGCAAAGAGAGCAGCGCAAGTCCCAGCCAAACCACTGCGGCCAGCGCCGCCAACCTTCCAAGCCGCGCCAGCGAGTCGAGCACCAGCCACATGCCATGCGGCAGGTTGTCAGTATCGAACGCGAATCTGGCCAGGATTTCGCCGCCCAGGATTGCCACGACAACCACGGCCAGACGGCGCAGCGCCGAACCGCGCGCATCGGCCGCGGACCGACCATCCGACAACTGCTGGGCTTTTCGGGGACTGGCGGAGGGCGCGGAGGGCATAGAGAAAGTGACTTCTACCTCACGGAGCCCGCGGGAGCCCAATCAAGCGGCTGTCCCGGGCGGGAGACTCGGTCTGGGGCGGTGGGCGAATCCCAGGTGTTGGATGAAATGTTGACGACGTTCAGCCACCGCCTCATATGAACCAAAGGGAAACAAACGGATGTCTCGCTTTCGCGTGGTCTTGCGTTCCGCTTGGCGCATTGTCGGCGGCCTGGTCTTGGGCTTGGTGTGCCTGGGCGCTGGGCTGGGCACCTGGGTGTATCGCCAGTTCGAATCCGACCTGCCCGCCAACCTGAGCGCGGTCACTGACTACCAACCCATCCGCGCCAGCCAGATCTGGAGTGCCGACGGCGAGCTCATCGGCGAGTTCTTCGTGGAGAAGCGCGTGCTCCTGCCCATCGAACAGGTGCCTGACCTGGTTCGCAAGGCCTTCATCGCCGCAGAAGACGCACGCTTCTACAAGCACGGCGGCGTAGACTACCTGGGCGTCCTGCGCGCGGCCTGGGCCAATCTGCGTGCGCGTCAGGTTGTGCAGGGCGGCTCCAGCATCACGCAACAGGTGGCGAAGATTCTCATCGTCGGCCAGGAACGCTCGCTGGCGCGCAAGGTGCGCGAGGCGCTGCTCGCCTTCCGCATCGAGAAGCGCCTGACCAAGGATCAGATTCTCGGCATCTACCTCAATCACGTCTACCTCGGCCATGGCGCCTACGGTCTGGCGTCAGCCGCCACAGCCTACTTCGGCAAGAGCGCGGCCGAGTTGACTGTGGCCGAGGCTGCCATGCTGGCCGCCCTGCCCAAGGCGCCCGGCAACATCACACCCCTGCTCGACTTCGAACGCGCGCGCAGCCGGCAGCACTACGTGCTCGACCAGATGCGCGAGCTGGGTTTCATCACCCCGACGCAGGCCGAAGCCGCGGCCAGCGAGCCGCTGATGCTGGTCTCCCGCACCCGCGCCATGACCAACGTGGCTGCCCCTTACTTCGTCGAGGCCGTGCGCAAGCACGTGGCCGAAAGCTATGGCGACGAGGATCTGCTACGCCGGGGCTTCCGCATCTACACCACCCTGGACATGCGCCGGCAGCGGGCCGCCGAGTCCGCCCTGCGCCGCGGGCTGGAGGACCTGCAGCGGCGCCTCGGTTTCGACGGGCCCGTCGGCCACCTCGATGTCGAGCAGCGGCGCCAGCTAGCCGCGGGCCAGCCGCATCCGGTGGGCCCCGGGGGATTCAATTTCGACGGGGAGCAGTCCCCATTGCTCATGGCGCTGCCCGCCCCGCCTGCTGCGACCGTGGACGCGACCAGGCCAGGCGCGCGTCTGCCCGACTCTGCGGCCAAGCTCGCCGCGGGCGCGGCCTGGGCTCAGCGCCGGCGCGTGGCGCGCGACGTGCCTATCTACGACACCGATCCAGACACCATCTATGCAGCCGTGGTGACCAGTGTGGGCAAGAAGATCGTGGTGGCCTCCGGGGGGCTGGTCGCGCCTCTCGACCCGGCCAGTGAAGAGCAAGCCCTGGCCTGGGCNNCCGCGAGGAGTTTCTCGCCCACCTGGCCAGCGCACCCACGGTCCAGGGCGCGCTCATCGCCGTGGATCCGTCCAACGGCCACCTGGTTTCCATGGTGGGCGGCTACGACTACAGCAAAAGCCAGTTCAACCGNNCCGCTGCCATCGACCACGGCTTGACCCCGCTCACCATCAAGTGGGACGCGCCGGTCAAGTTCAAGACTGCCTCCGGGATGTGGGCGCCCCACAACTACAAGCCCGAGTACCTGGGCCCCGTGACCCTGCGGACCGCCATCGCCAAAAGCATCAACACCGTCTCCGCCCAGCTCGTCGCCCAGGTCGGGGTCGATGCGGTCATCGATGTCATGCGCCGTTTGGGCATCACCTCCAAGCTGCCCCATGCGCTCTCGCTCGCGCTGGGTACCCCCGATCTGACCCTGCAGGAGGTTGCGTACGGCCTCGCCGCCTTTCCGGCTGGCGGCAAGTTGGTCGCGCCCCTGTTCATCGTCAAGATCGTGGACGCAGATGGCCGCGTCCTGGAAGACCACACCGCCCCCCCACCGCGCGAAGAGCGCCTGTCTCCCGAGACCGCCTATGTGGTCACGGATCTAATGAAGGGCGTAGTCGAGATCGGCACAGGCAAGAAGGCGCGCGAGTTGGGCCGGCCAGCCGCAGGCAAGACCGGGACGTCCACCAACTATCGCGACGCCTGGTTCTTCGGTTTCGTACCGGAGTTGCTGTGCGGGGTCTGGGTTGGTCGCGACGACTTCAAGCCCATCGGCCACGACGCAACCGGCGGGCAGGTGGCCCTGCCCATCTGGCTCTCGTACATGCAGGAGGCCCTGGGCTCGCTCCCGGTGCACGACTTCGAGCCGCCGCCTGGGGTCATCTTCGTGCGGGCTGACCCCGAGAAGGGCGTGCCNNGCCCTTCCGCACCGGCAGCTCCGGGCGGTTCTCCGATGAACGGTTTTGATACAATCCAGCCACCTCGGACCGGGCAGCCCCGAATCTGCCTCCTGGGGAGAATCGCCGGCTGGCGCCTCGCGTCTCTTGACACCGGGAGGCCTACCGATAAGATAGCGGCCGCTACAGAAGGGATTCCCGAAGAAAAACGTTGCTCTTGGCTGCGAGCCCGCACGCGCGGACTCGCACAGGCGGGCAGAGGCTCGCGGAGGATGAGATGCAAGGACTAGCGCAGTTCCTGGAACAGGGCGGAACGCTCATGTACGTCAACCTGGGGGTTTCGGTGGTCGTGCTCGCCATGATCATCGACCGCCTAATCTTCTTCTTGCTGAAGAGCAGTGTGAATGCGCGCGCCTTCCTCGAGCAAATACGCAAGCTCGTGCTGGCCAACAACGTGGACCGGGCGGTCAAGCTATGCTCGGCCACCTCCGCGCCGGTTGCTCAGGTTGCCAAGGCGGGGCTGCAGCGTGTGCATCGCGGCGAGATCGCGGTGGCGCAAGCCATCGAGGAGTCGCTGGTGGATGTGACACCAATGCTCAAGAAGCGCGTCCAGGTGCTCTGGTCGTTGGCCAATATCGCCACCCTGGTCGGCCTCCTCGGTACCGTCGTCGGCCTCATCCGAGCGTTCGGTGCGGTGTCAGCCGCCAAGCCGGAAGAGCGAAGCAGCCTGCTTGCCAAAGGTATTTCCGAGGCACTCAACAACACCGCCATGGGTCTGGGCATCGCCGTGACCTGCATCATCGCGCACGCGATCCTGGGCTCCATGTCCAAGCGCCAGGCCGCTGACCTCGAGGCGTTCTCGCTCAAGCTGGAGAACCTCCTGGCTGAATCGGCACACAGCAGCGGCGGGGCAGCAGCACCGTCCAAGTAGAAACCCATCCCAGCGAGCGGACACATCAACCAGGCGACCATGCGATGACCAGACGTCAAGTTCGGGCCCGCATGCGGCGGATGAAGGAGAAGTACGACGAGGCGGAGGAGGATACCGGCGAGATCAACCTCGTCCCATACATGGACATCGTCACCAACATCATCATCTTCCTGCTGGCTTCGGTCGTGAATCAGGTCCCGCTGGGAACGGTGAACGCTTCTTCGCCGACCTTCGGGGGTGGCGGTGGTGGCGGCGAGGAAGAGAAACCGAGCCTCAATCTGACGGTGACCGTGGGCAACTCAGGGTTCACCCTGGCCGGCTCGGGCGGCGTCATGCCACCCATCCCCAAGCTGCCCTCCGGCGACTACGACTACGGGGCACTCACCACCAAGCTGACCGAGGTCAAGAACCAGTTCAAGGAGGAGACCAAGGCCACCTTCAATGCGGACGCTGGCACGGCCTACGAGATCGTCGTCAGGACCCTAGATGCNNATGCGCGAGGACAAGGACGGCCACATGCTCTTCCCTGACATCGTGTTCGCAGCGGGGATCTTGTGATGAGCCCTCAGGCCATGCCCGCATCGCCCGAAATGTCGGACCGTCTCAAGGGCAAGCGGGCGGTGCGCAGCTTCGCGCGCAAACTGGCCGAGCCCGAGGAGATCACGAGCCTCAACATCACCCCGATGATGGACATGATGACCATTATCCTGGTCTTCTTGCTCAAGACCTTCACCTCGTCGGCCTTGCTGGTCAACCAGGACCAGAACATGATGCTGCCTTCGTCCACCAGCCGGCTCAACGCCAAGCAGGCGATCGCTGTCACGGTCACCAAGCGCGTCGTACTGGTCGATGGTGAGCCGGTGGCGCCCATCAACAGTGGGAAGATCGATCCGGCTCTCAAGCGCGACGGCGACAACGGTTACTACATCACGCCCCTGGTCGAGATGTTGAGCCGGGTGGCACGCAAGGAAAAGAAGGTGGCGGAAATGACCGGGCAGAAGTTCGACGGCGAGCTGACCATCGTCGCGGACCGGTACACGCCCTACCGCCTCTTGACCGAGATCCTCTACTCCTGCGGCCAGGCCGAGTACGCGAACTACCGCTTGCTCATTCTGAAGAGCCGCGAGTAGCGGGTCACCGTTTCTTGTACGAACGGTCGTGGCCGTGGCCGAAGCAAGTCAGTCCGGCCAGGGCCACCCCCTGCGCGGTAGACCGCGGGTCGCCCCTACGGCCGACCGTGCGCGCACCACCAGCTTCACGTCTCGGGTAGGGGCAACCTGCGGTCGCCTCGCGGGCGGTCGCCCCACTGTCGATCGGCGGCACCGCTACTGCGTGACTGTGATCTCGACCCGGCGGTTCTTCATCCTGCCAGCCTTGCCGAGGTTGGGCACGCGCGGCTTGGTCGAGCCCATGCCTTCAGCCACCACGTGATCCTTGGGCACCCCCTGCTGGCCGATATAGTTGGCAATCGTCTGGGCTTGCTGGTTGGTGAGCTCCTGCGCCTGGGGCGGCGGCAGGCTGTTGTCGGTGTGTGCTTCGACGCGAATCTGCCGGATCTCAGGATGGCTGATCAGCAGATCGATCAGCTCGTCGAGAACATGGGGTGCGCTAGGCGTGAGTTCGGCCGTGACCTTGTTACGGCTCGCCTTGAAAGCGATGGGCTGGCGCAAAGTGATCTTGCCGTCCTTGTAGACCACGCCCGGAACAGCAGGCCGCGTGCGCATGA
>PMZX01000094.1 GCA_003170035.1 Myxococcales bacterium
GGATCGAGTCAAGGTGGTACCCCGGCCACTGGTGGCTCCGCCTCCGGGGGATCGAGTCAAGGTGGTACCCCGGTTACTGGTGGCTCCGCCACTGGGGGATCGAGAGGCGGTGCCACTGTCACCGGCGGCTCCGCGACAGGTGGATCGAGTCAAGGTGGTACCCCGGTTACTGGTGGCTCCGCCACGGGGGGATCGAGAGGTGGTACCACTGTCACCGGCGGCTCCGCGACTGGTGGATCGAGTCCAGGTGGTATCACTGTTACCGGTGGCTCCGCCACTGGGGGATCGAGAGGTGGTACCACTGTTACCGGCGGCTCCGCGACGGGGGGAACGTCCTCGGGAGGCGCGGGTACTGGCGGCAGCTCGAACACCGGTGGGAGTTCCGCGACGGGTGGAAGCAACGGCACTGCTACTGCCTTGAGCTGCACGGATCCGGTCTACGGCGCTGTCTCCATTCCGGCGACTGCCGTCATCTCGGACTTCGAGAACAACAGCCTCTACCAATATGCTCAAGACGGACGCGGCGTCGGCGCGCTGCCCTGGTACGCGTACGCATCTGGCGATGTCAACGACCCGGTGACCAACATCATGACAACTCCGGGCCCCGTCAATCCACAGAACGCCGCGAACAAGTTCGCGATAGACACGACCCAGCACGGCCCCTGCAGCACCAAGGGCGCGCTGCACGTTACTTCACCCGGCGACCCCAAGGGCACTGGTGGCTACTGTGGTTTCGGCATCGACTTCATGGCGCGAACGACGGCAGCCGCCAAAAAGAAGCTTGCTTACGACGCTTCCAAGTACACGGGCGTCGGGTTCTGGGCCAAGTGCAGTACCGATCTTCAGTTTGCGTTCACGAAGACCGTCGATGCCGTGCAGGATGCGGATATTGACTCGTCCGTCGTCCCAAGCCCATGCAGCTACTCGGCGAACACCTGCAATCAGTACGGGATCAAGAACGCGGCCATCACCAAGGATTGGAGCTACTACAAGCTCTACTTCTCCGAAGTGTTGCAGGATCCCAATGGGACTACCTTTGGCACCGGGGTTGACAAGAGCAAGCTGATGGCATTCCAGATTCACGTGAATCCGTTGAGTCCACGCAGTGGCACACCAGCGGCCAACAAGTTCGATTGCTACATTGATGATGTCCACTTCTTGAGCGAACCAGCACCCACAACACCTGCCACGGCCGTCACGTGGAGCACCAGTGGCAACCAGATCAAGCGGAACGGCACGGCCTACAAGATCCGAGGGCTCGTGCGCCCGTCGATGGAATGGGATTGCGCCGGATTTGCAATCACTCGTGAGGACATCAAGCGGATGAAGACGTGGAAACCCAATGCGATCCGCTTGGCGGTGATGGACAGGCTTTGGAGTGGAGCGGCTACCGGAAACGCAACCTGTAATGGACCTGCGTATCAACGCGAAGTCAAACGGGTAATCAATTGGATCCTACAAGAGGGGATGGACGTCATCTTCGACCTTCACTACGTGGCCGGGGGAACGGCATTTGACACCTCCGGTATACCGACCTCGGCCCACACTGACTTCTGGGCGTCGATTGCGGGGGATTCATTCTTCAAGGATGGAAGAATCATCTACGAACTGTACAACGAGCCAAACGACTCAGACTTGGCTCGCCTAAAGAACTGGATGCAGACTACCGTGACCGCCATTCGTGCCAAGGGCGCGAATAATCTCATTCTCGTCAGTGGTACGGACTGGACGTACAACATCTCGTATTACGTGGCCAACCCAGTCACGGGAGGTGCGATTGCCTATGTGACTCACCCCTACGCGTTCAAGGACTCGAATAGCGCTACCGCGTACCTTACGCCGGCCGCTACCCTGCCGGTCATCGCCACGGAGTTCGGTACGGCAAACATCTCGTCCAACTACGTTGCCCCCACCAGCTGCGACGCTTCAATCTACTCAGCCTATGTCAGCAAGTTCGACGGGGCCGGCATGAGCTGGACGTCATGGGCTTGGATTGTTGACGAGTGGGGCTGTGGCTTCCCGCAGATCATCGCGGACTACAGCGGGACGCCGAACGCGATTGGACTTCCTGTACAGACAGCTCTCAAGTCGAATCCCTAGTTTGATTTGACGCGATTGCGGGAAGGGGCCCCTCCAGTGGGGGCCCTTTTTCGTGTGTTCAGGACGTTCCCGCAGCCCCAGCGGCCCACGGCGAATGGCCCATGCGTACTCTGCAAGCTCGGCATGATCGTCTACAACGGTTGGTTGATCTAGACAATGACAGATCTACCAATTCGCCTGAACGAAGGCCGGTGTTATGGCGTTGTCTGTGGATCCCGTTCCCGTCTGAAGGCCATAGTTGTATCCCCAGCACATGAGCGATCCATCCGAAATGATGGCGCACACATGGGCTGAGATCGGTGCAGATACTACCTCAGAAACGGTCAAGCCCTGGGCGAGATTGAGGGGTACCGTCATGGGAGTTGGTTGGTTGTTTATTGAGTTGTCAGAGCTGACAACGAGGAATAGGTTGGAGCCCCAGCATGTGACGTTGCGTTGGTCTGTGGTCACTGCGCAACTGAACGTGCCGCCGGCACCCAGGTGTGTTGCAGTAAAACTAGGAATCACGTGGCCAGGCACAACGTCGGGTACTGCCGATACTGTCCCATTGCCTAGCTGGCCAGATCCGTTCTGCCCCCAGCATTGCACAGCACCCGTCACTAGAAGAACACAGACATGACTACCGCCGGCCGCGATTTCGGAAACGTTCGGCGATATGAAGGCCGAATGTGCCGTGCAATCCGGGAAGGTAGCAAGCGCTGTTGCACTGGTTACGATTCCGCCCATGTCGAAGCCCCAAAGGCTGACGGCCCCGCCTGAGATCCAGCCGGCTTGGAATAACGAGCCCATCGCCATGGACTTGAAGGGACCGCAACCGGAGAGAGGTGTGGCCGAGAGCACCGCCGTACCGTATGAGCCCGCGTCGAATCCCAGCGCACCATCCCAGTTCTCACCCCAGCAGTAGGTGGAAGTGGATGATGTCGCACAGAAGGCCCCTTGCCCTGCACTGAGCATCGTTGCTCCCGTGAGCTGACCACCACCTGACTTGACGACCGAGACGGGAACATTGCTGAAATACGAAGACTGGCCGCTCGCTGGGGTGTTAGTTCCTGTACCGAGCTGGCCTGTGTCACCAGTGCCCCAGCACGACACCGCGCCGGATGTGCGGAGGGCGCAGGTCGCCTTTTGGGCAGCCCGAACCTGCTTGGCGTCTGTCAGACCTAAAACCTGGACGGGCGACAAGACCGCTGTGCCGTGAGAAATATTGTCCCCAAGCGGGCCCGATCCCCAGCACACTACGCGGCCGTCCTTTAGAGCCGCACATGTATGGTATTGACCAGTTGCCACGCTGACCACGTCCGAATGGCAGGTGCCTCCTCGGCAGAAGTAATCCGCCTGGCAGTCGGCGCTGGTCGTGCACGTGGTGTTGCAGGCACCCGCCGCGCAGGCGAGGCCACCCGTGCAGGTTGTCGCTGTTTGCGCCGGGCAAGTGCCATTTGCACAGGATGATTGGGCAAGGACCTTGTCCGCGCCCGAGCAACTTGCCGCTGGGCCACAGGGCTTAGTCGGGTACGAACAGGTTCCGTCGGCCTTGCCGGCGCAGGTGCCGCCGCAGGTGGCGTCGCTGCCGCACGATGTTCGATTGCCGTGCGGATTCCCAGAAGCTACAGGCGTGCACGTGCCGAGGAACCCAGCGATGTCGCAAGCCAAACACGGGCTCGTACAAGCCTGGTCGCAGCAGTAGCCATCGGGCGCGCAGGTCGTCCCGGCCAGGCATCCGCCGGGAGTGGCCTGGCAAGTCTGGCCCTGCTTGCTCTTGCAGGCACCCGAGGAGTCACAGGTACCGGCGCAGGCGGTGGGGTCGTCTTGGTTCTTGACCGCTGTGCAGACACCGCTTGAACAGGTCTGGCAACCGCCCGCGCAGTCGGTGCGCTTGAGGCACGCGACGCAGCGCTTGGTAGAGGTGTCGCAGAATCCAGCCGGGCCGCCGGCGCAGTCCTTGTCGGTGCTGCAGGTGCCCGCGGCATCCAGAGTCGGCCCGCTGGTAGGCGCTTCAAGGCTTGGCGCGTCCGGAGGGCTGCTTGCGGCCGGAGAGTCGGGCACTTTGTCCGCGGGTGGCGCGTCCGGAGGGGCGGCTGCGGGTGGTGCATCCGGAGTGCCGACGACAGCCGGCGCATCCGGCGCCGTGGCCACCGGCACATCGAGCGGTGCGTCCAACTGCACTTGGTCCGCGCGACCGTCCAAAGCAGGAACGATGCCCGCCGCCGCGTCGGTCAAGGGTGACGCTGGCGCATGATCCGCCTCGCCTGCGTCCTGCCCAGTGCCCCCAGGCGCATCGCCCCCAACCGACACCATCCAATCCAGGCCGCCTCCGACCGCGTCGGTCGCGCCCCGGCCGTCCACAGCCACAAGGCCATCGCTGCCGCCATCGCCAGGAAGCACACAGGTCCATTCGGCAGTGCAGATGTACCCCGGTTTGCATGGATCATTGGACGTACAGTAGTTCCAGTCCCGCTTCAGGCCGCACGCAAGGCCGAGTGTCACAGGCAGAATGAGTGCCAGCATCCTCGAACACACGAAGCGTTGGTTCTTCATCGTTGAAGTTCTCGGCGGTGGTTTGAAAAAGTTGCGTGGAACGTGGCGAATGCGGGGTGTACGCCACGGCCCTGACAGGATCGGGATGCCACGCAGCCCACGATGCTCACGAGGTTTTGGTATGTCAAGCGAAGCACACGATCCCCCCTTCCGCGATGAAGGCCCCGCGGAACTCGTCCCGCTTCTGCTTGTCGTGGGCGAGTTCCCGCGCGGGCGTACGCCGGTCACGGAATCGCCGAG
>PMZX01000266.1 GCA_003170035.1 Myxococcales bacterium
CCGGTCGCGGTTTTGTTGAGGTTGTTGGTCCTGATGTAGTCCCTGGCCTTTTCCAGCGTGTTCCATGGGGTCGCGGCGGTCGCGCCGTCGTTGGTGTCGCTGCCTGTCGGGGAGATGTAGAATGAGAAGCTGGGTAAGGAGACAGTGGTGCCACCGGTGGGCTTTGAGCCGCCGGTGTTCCCACCGGCGGCCGTGGTCCCGCCTGTGGCAATAGATCCACCTGTGGCCGTGGTGCCACCCGTTCGTCCGCCCGTGGCCGTGCCGCCCGCCGCTCCACCGCTGGCCGTGCTGCCGCCTGTTGCGGTGGTTCCTCCGGACGTCGTGCTGCCGCCCGTTGCGGTGGTTCCTCCGGACGCGCCCCTCGTTGCTTTCGAGCCGCCTGTGGCGGTGGAGCCGCCGCTCGTCGTTGCGCCTCCTGCGCTGGTCGCGCCGCCCGCGCTGGTCGAGCCACCGGAAGGTTGGATGCTACCTCCAGTCGCGAGCGTCCCTGCTGTGGCCGGAGTCGACGTGCTGCCGCCCGTCGCCACCGTGCCCCCGGTGCTCGTGGTACCGCCGCTTGCAACCACGGCGCCGCCCCCCGGGCTACCGCCGGTCCCCTTTCCAGAACCACTGTTTCCAGAGCACGCGCCCAGAGCCAGAGCCAGTGAGAAACCTGCCACTGCTGCGGGGCGAATCGAATGCTGAGGGAGAGAAGTCATGTCGAAACTTCCTGTCTTGAGACGGTCATGTCCGAAAGGGCTTGCTGACGGCAAGCCCTCGATCTCCTTGATCGGCGTGAGTAAGCACGCCCCCGCGTCATGAAGAACCTGCCATCTTAGTAGTAGCGCCCGAAGCAGTTTCGGTTCAAACGGCCAGTTGGCACACTAGGACGTTGGAAGAAGCTATGCACCAACAATCCCCTCTGCGAAAGTGCTCGCCATGAGCTTGCTACGTAACACCCTCTGCGCACTATTGCTGTTCGCCCTTCCCGTGTCAGCTGCCGAGAAACCCAAAGCGGTCCCCTACACCTGGAAGAGCGTCCCGATCGTGGGAGGCGGCTTCGTGGATGGTTTCGTGTTCCATCCCACGGCCAAGGATGTCTGCTACGTCCGCACGGACATGGGCGGCGCCTATCGCAGGAATGCCAAGACCAGGCGCTGGGAGCCGATGCTCGACTGGATTTCCTACCAGGATCGGAACCTCATGGGCGTCGAGAGCATCGCCGTGGATCCCTCGGATCCCAGCAAGGTCTACCTGGCCTGCGGCACCTACACGGCTCCTGAAGTTCCCGATGGCGCGATCCTGCGGTCCTCGGATCAGGGCCACACATTCCAGCGTACCAACGTGCCCATCAAGTTTGGTGGCAACGAAGCGGGTCGTGGCAATGGCGAGCGCATGGCCGTGGACCCCAACGATGGTCGCATCCTGTTTCTGGGCACGCGTCACAGCGGCCTGTGGAAGAGCACGGACGGCGCCGTGACCTGGAACAAGGTGGACAGCTTCCCCGCCGATGTCCTGAAGTTGTCCCCCGAAGAAGCCAAGTTGCCCGCCTGGAGCGGCGGAGGCCGCAGCAGCATCGTCTTTGTGGTCTTCAATCCCACTAGCGGTTCCCAGGGCAAGGCCAGCCAGACGCTTTTCGCGGGCGTCTCGGTGATGGGCAAGCCCAGCCTGTACCGCAGCGACGACGGTGGCGGAACTTGGAAGGCCGTTCCCAAACAGCCCACCCAGTACCGCCCCAACCACGCGGTTCTGGCCTCCAATGGAAATCTGTTCATCACATACGGCACGGATCCTGGCCCCATGCAGATGATGGATGGCGGCGTCTGGAAGCTCGATATCAGGAGCGGCACCTGGACTGACATCACGCCGGACAAGCCAGGCAAGGAGCGCAAGTTCGGCTACGCCGCCGTATCCGTGGATGCGAAGAATCCCAAGGTCCTGATCGCCAGTTCCTTCTACCGCCCCAAGGGCGAGGATGTCTTTCGCAGCACCGACGGCGGCGCCACCTGGAAGCCCGTGTTCGGAAGTGGCGGCGTCATGGACTACAGCCTGGCACCGTATGTCCGCGACACCGACATCCACTGGCTTTTCGACGTTGAAATAGATCCCGCAAACTCCGACCACGCCATGTTCACCACCGGCTACGGCGGCTGGGAGACTTACGACCTGACCAATCTCGACAAGAATCTCCCCACCCATTGGACCGTCATGAGCCCCGGCATCGAGGAGACAGTGGCCCTGACCTTGTACAGTCCCAGTAGAGGCGCCCACGTGATCACCGGCGTCGGCGACTACTCGGGTTTCGTCCACTGGGATCTCGACAAACCCGCGCCTGACGGCAACCCCAAGCCGCCCTTTTTGGGCAACACCCACGACGTCAGCGGTGGCGAACTGAACCCAGACGTGATTGTGCGTATCGGCCGCCCCCGCCCGGGCAGCAAGAATTTGGGCTACTCTCTGGATGGTGGAAAGACTTGGCAGGAACCCGCTTCAGTGCCTGATCCCAATGCCACCGAGGGAAATATCGCCGTCTCATCCAACGGTGAAACTTGGGTGTGGACCCCTCGCCACAATGTCCCCTATGTCACCACGGACAGGGGTGCGACCTGGACAGCCTGCGCGGGTGCGGCCATGGACACGCGTATTGTCGCCGACCGAGTGAACCCCAAGCGCTTCTATGGTATTGCCCTTTTCGACGGCAAACTATTCGAAAGCGTGGACGGTGCAGCTCACTTCACGGAGCAACCCCTGGTGCTGTCGGATGGCTTGCCCAAGCGAGGCGGCAGTGGTGCCGACAACCGCAGTGATCGCGGCGACGATCGCGGTGGCCAGGACCGCATCTACGCCACCCCGGGCCGTGAGGGAGATCTCTGGTTGGCTGCCTACAATGGCCTCTACCACTCAAAAGCCAAGGGCTTCGATCGCATGCCGGCCGTGGAAGAGATCCACGCCTTCGGCTTNNTTGCCGCCCTCTACCTGGTGGGCACCGTGCAAGGGCAGCGCGGCTTCTTCCGCTCCACCGACAGCGGCGCCACGTGGGTGCGTATCAACGACGATCAGCACCAGTGGGGCCTGGTCCTGCACATCACGGGAGATCCCAAAAAGTTCGGCCGCGTCTACGTGGGCACCCACGGACGGGGCACGTTCTACGGGGATCCGGTCGGCAAGTAGTTGCCGTTCGCACCCTTTGAAATTCGGCGTCGCCTACCGGAGCGTGAGCAAACCGAGCTGCCACGGGATTGAGTTGTAGTTGCGTGTATCCGCTGAAGCGGTGAACCCCTGATAGAGAAACTGAAGCCTTGCCCCGTCTATTGCCATCGTCTCGTCGTGACCGGCGCGTATCATTTCCCCATGACTGATGTCCTGGCTCCACGCCGTGCCGTCGAACGTGACGTTCCGCTCGCCGGCAAAGGGAGAGGCCCCGCTATCGTGCAGGGGCGTCCAGGGGCCTTCGAGACTATCCGACGTCCAGGAGCGGAAGTAGCGTCGCCAGTTCGAGGTTCCGTCGAAAGCCTCGATGAGGGCCAGGTACTTGTTGGTTTCGTTGATCTTGTAGACGTTGCAGGCCTCGAACAGCCGTCCCGCTTCCGAGTCCTCCATCACCACGACCGGATCGCTGAACCCATACGGGAACTTCGCGATTGGAGTCTTGCTCTTGTACCAGCGACCTTTGTCATTGGAAAAGAACAGATGGCAGGACTGCAAGTCGCATATCACCCAAAAATCCAGCCATCCGCCATTCTGCTCGACGATCGCCGGGGTCTTTGCAAAGAAGGGTGCGGGCGGGGCCCACTTCGCAGGATCACCCGGGGCATCAGCAGTCGAAAACATCGGCGGCCCCGACTGGAAAACGAGATACCATTTCTTCTGCGGCGTGAAGTAGAACAACTGCGGCGCGGCTACGTAGGTGTTGAAGCCGGGCGTCTTATCCATGTAGTAGAAGGAGGCCTTGGACGCCTCACTCCAATCGGCAAAAGACAGGTAGACCATGCCGTAGATGCCTCCGCGCGCGACCGAGGTTGCGTAGACATGCCAACGGTCGTTGTACCGGACTACGGTTGGGTCCTTGACGGCAATCAGGTCATGTGCGGCGTCGGACACGGGCACAATGAGAGGGCTACTCGAGGTCCAGGAAAAGCTGACAGGCAGACCCGCCGTTGACGGCGGCGCGGGCGCTGCCGCGAGTTTGGCTGCCGGTGTCGGCCCTTGCGAGGGCGGCCTGAGACACGAGGTAAGAACTGTGCCCAAGACGAGTGCAACTACGGCCTCTCCAGCCGATAGCTGTGCTCTTGCCATGGCCGCCTTCCTGAACTCCTCTCGCGAAATCGCGAACGAGATCGATCACTCGTGGATGCGTTCCGGGGGGGTGCAGCGGATTATGGCCGGGCTTGCCCCTGCGAGTGCCCGAAAACGGGAGCGCGGGGCCAAGCCCAGGCTACGTGACTACTACCAACTGACCCCGTCGATGTACACGTTTCCGGTATAGGTAGCCGTTGTGGAGGTGTTGCCCAACTGAAGTCCGATGGCTTGCAACCCCAGTAAACTGATCGTTGCGGGGATTGGCAACGTGACCGTTGTCCAAGCGTTGGTAGCGGTCAGCGTCGCGGCCGTTCCCATGGAGTCAGCCCAGCCATTCACTGCAGCGTAGGGTTGGATGTTGAGTGCCGTAATGTTGTCGGCCATCACATGGAACGTGACGGTCTGACCACAATACGCTTTGGCGTTCGCGAGTTCCACTCGCCTCGTCGTCGAACCGGCCGCGGGTGCAACGGCAATCGCTGTCATGGCAACCTTGAGTGAACCGGTGCCTGTAGTGCCGTAATGTTGGGTCGTAGACTGAGTGACAACGGTATCTGTAACTCCTGTAGCGCCCTTGAAGGCCCAGCCATCGGTCGAGCCCGCGGTCTCAAAATCGAACGATCCGGTGCCCGTACCCGAGCAAGACTGGGTTCCCCCGCAGACAGTGATGGAGTCAATGAAGATGTCACCACCGGCAAACGAGCCGCCACCGCTGACACCAAACTGGATGCCGAATTGGCTCATGCCGCCGGGGAACACCGTGGTAGCCGCAGGCACAGTGAATGTCAGTGTTGTCCAGGCACCCGCGGTGGGAGTCACGCTTGTGGGGGACTGGTTCCAACTAGCCCAATTGTTGGACTGCGTGAACAACTGCACCCAAGCAGTGGTTCCAACAGGAACCCATACGTGAACCGTAATCGTCGCGCCCGGCCACATATTGGAGGTCGCAGGGGGAGGGGTGATGTAGAGTGCCCTCATCGCAGTGGTTCCGACAACGCCGCCGTCAGTGCCGGCCACGCTTGTCAGAGCGGGAATCGTGGCCTTGAGCGACTGCGTGCCGGTGACTTTCTGGGCCGTGGATACCGCCAACGTCACGTCGGTGTCTGTGGTCCAGTTGTCCACGGTGGTGCCTTCCCAATCCCAAACGATCGGACAGCCTGTACCCGTGCTCGTGGTGCCGCCGCCGCCAGACCCGCCGCCGCTAGAACTGCCGCCGCTGGAACTGCTGCTGCTGGAGCTGCCGCCGCCAGAACTGCTGCTGCTGCTGCTGCTGCTGGAACCGCCGCTGCTAGAACTGGAGCTGGAACTG
>PMZX01000463.1 GCA_003170035.1 Myxococcales bacterium
ACAGCAGCAGGCGGAACCCAGACGACGGGAGGCACGACAAGCACGGGGAGCGCAGCAACGGACCGTTGCGACGTGGGCGTGTACGACCCGGCCAACCCGCCCCAGGTGCTGGCACTCAGTGGCAACCTTGCAACCCATGATCCGAGCGCCATCGAAAGCAACGGCGTGTACTACGAGTTTCAGACAGGACTCGGCGCCAAGACGTCCACGAACTCGACGAGTTGGAACGCTGTTGCTACGCCTTTCGGAACACCCGCCTGGATGACCACGGCTGTTCCGGATGTTCAGGGTCTTTGGGCGCCCGACATTTCGTTTTTCGGTGGTCAGTATCACCTGTACTATGCCGGCTCCTACCCGTTTGGGGCCAACACCTCGTGCATCGGTCACGCCACGCGGATTGCGATGAACGCAGGCGCTTGGACCGATCAGGGCAGTTCGATCATCTGCTCGAGCAGCGCCAACAATTGGAACGCGATCGATCCGAACCTCATCGTGGACACCGCGGGAGTGCCATGGTTGGTATTTGGCAGTTGGTGGAGCGGCATCCAGATAGTCGAATTGAATTCACAGGGCACTGCAAGAGCCAACANNGCTACTACTATCTCTTCACCTCCTGGGACGCCTGTTGTCAGGGATTCAAGAGCACCTACAACATTCGGGTTGGTCGCTCCACCAGCGTGAATGGTGCCTTCGTAGACAAGGACGGCGTCGCCCTCACTGCCGGAGGCGGAACACTCGTTGCTGCAGGGAACGGCACCACGTTTAATGGCCCAGGCGGCCAGTCGGTAATGATTGCAGGGAGCAAGGCCTACCTCGTGTACCACGCGTACGCTCCTGACTCGGTGGCTGGCGGCTCTGCCACCTTACGCATCGCCGATCTGGTGTGGGACTCAAGCGGTTGGCCGGTGCCGGTGGGTCCATGAGCCCTTGGTGGGGCTACTTCCCTGTCGCACCCAGGGCATCCAGCGCGGCCAGCACCTCGCGGCTGTGCACCGTGGGCTTCACGTCGGCAAACACGCGCGCGATCTTGCCCTGCGGATCGATGATGAAGGTGTGGCGCGCGGCCAGCTTGGCCACCACCAGGTTGTTCAGCGATCCGTAGGCCGCCGCCACCTTCTTCTCGCTATCTGCCAGCAGTTTGAAGGTCAGTCCCTCCTGCGCGCAGAAGTCCTTGTGCGAATCCACGCTGTCCGTACTCACCCCGAGCACGATGGCTTTGCGCTTGGTGTACTCGGGCTGATCCTTGGCGAAATTGTGCGCCTCGATGGTGCAGCCAGGGGTCTTGTCCTTGGGATAGAAGTACAGGACCACCCACGCGCCGCGCAGGGCCGAGAGCTGTACCTTGCTGCCGTCGTGTGCTGGCAACGTGAAATCCGGTGCCACGCTGCCCAAGGCCGGCATCTCCGTCGCTCCGGCAATCAGGGGCCAGGAAATCAGTACCATGGTGACAAAGGCCAAGATTCCTGAGGACGTGTTCATGGGGCTCTCCACAATTCTTCTTGGGTTGGATGTCCGCGGCGGGGCATTGGCTTCGCCTCATCGCTGCAAAGACCATCTCGGCCGTTTCTCATGGCACAATGGGCCGCATGCGCACCGCCAGACTTGCTTTAACGATCACACTGGTCCTCGGCTGCGCGGGAATCCCGCGACCTCCCGCGGATCCGCGTGTGGGGCCAGTTCGCCTCGTGCACGGCGGTGGCGGGCCCGAGGTGGATCGGCTGCTGGAGAGGCTGTACGGGCGCGAGTTCGCGCTGCCGGATCTCCGCGCGCTGGCGCAGGCGGCTGTCGCGCGATCCCCGCAGTCAGGGGTGGCGCACGAGGCAGCGGCCTACCTGGCGACTCTGGCCGACGATCCCCACGAGGCGTGGCTCCACTTCTGGCAGGCGGCGCAGGACCTGGACGACCCACTCGCCGAACTCTACCTGTGGGAGATGAACATCGATCCCACACGCGCCGAACTGGAGGCGAGCCTTGCGCTCTACGACGCCATCCGTACCGGGCACCCGCGCCCCACGGCGCGGGCCGCAGCCGCGATCTGCCAGATGCGTGCGCTCAGACGCCTGGGGAGGCTCGACGAGGCCCGGGCCCTACTTCCTGCCATGGGGTTCATAGACCGCTGGGCGATCCTGGGTGCCTTCGACAACGAAGCCGGCAAAGGGTTTCTCACCGTGTTCCCTCCCGAGAAGAAGATCGAGTTCGACCGCCCGGTCGACGGGCCCCTGGTCCCGCTGCGCTGGCGCGAGCTGCCGCGCATGACGGACCTTGGGGGCGTGCCCCTGGGCGGCGCGCTCTGGCCGTCCGAAGCCAGCGTGGCCTACCTGGCGACCTGGGTCCACGCCGACGCCGCCGCCGACGCGCGACTCCGGATCACGACCGGCGATGCGACGCGCGCCTGGCTCAATGGGGGCCTGGTGCTGTCGGAGGAGCGGATCGACGCCGGTGATCTGGATAATCTGGTGGTACCGGTACGGCTGCAGCCGGGCTGGAACCAGCTTCTCATCAAGTCGGCGCAGAAGAGCGGGGGGTGGTGGGTGCAGGCGCGCCTGACCGATCCTGACGGCGCCCCGCTGGCCAGCCTGTCCTATTCGGCGCAACCGCAGCCGTTCCACCAGCAGCCCGATTCACTGCAGGCCCTCGAGACGCCGCCCGAACTGGCGGCCGTGATGCCAGGAAACCGCCGGGCGTTATTGGCCGGCCGCCGGGCAGCCCGCGATGGGCATCTTCGCCGCCAGGAAAGCGAGCTGCAGTCCTTTCTGGATGCGGCGCCCGGGAATTTTTTGGCGATCTACTACATGAGTTTCGCGTACTGGGCGAATGAGGAATCCGGCAAGGTGATCGACCTGCTCAACCGCGGGGTCGAACGCGCCGGCAACCAGGCGCCGGCGTTCCTGCGCCTGCGCGCGCGCTACTACATGCAGCGGCGCCTGTACGACAAGGCGCAGGCGGACTACCTGCAGGAGATGCAGGCCACTCATGCCTCGCGCATGGCCGAGCGCGACCTCGCCGACCTCTACGGTCAGCGCGGCTGGCGCATCGATCGATGCCGCCAGTTGGCGGAGACAGCGCGCAAGTGGCCGGACAGCGCAATCACCGTGCGCGAGCAGGGCAGCTGCGAGATCGGGCTCGGCTATGCGGCGCGCGGAACGGCCACGCTGGAGCGAGCACTCGCTCTCGAGCCGGGCGCGGCGAAGACCCTGGAGCGGCTCTACGATCGCGCTCTCGACGAGTCGCGCTTCAAAGACGCGCACCACTGGCTGCGCGCCTTGGTCGCGTTGGAGCCGGCCACGCCGGCGCACCTGGTGAGCGGCGCGGAGCTGTCCCGCCGCGAAGGCCGCCCGGCCGAGGCGGAGGCCTTGCTCGGAGCCGCCGCGAGCTTCAGCCCGGTGTGGCCGCGGCCACACGAGCGGCTGGGCGATCTCTTCTGGGAGCAGGGACGCAGCGCGGAGGCGCTGGTCGAGTGGAAGCTCGCGCACGAGCGCGATCCGAACAACTCGGTGCTGGCGCAGCGGATCGAGTTTCAGGAGCCAACGCGCCTGGGATTCATCGAGCGGTACGTGCCGGGTGCCGACGCGATCGACGCGGCGCTGACCCGCAAGATCAAACCCCACCCGGGCGCGCAGGCGGTTGAACGGCTGGACGACGAGGTCACCGAGGTGAACGCGGACGGCAGCGCCAGGCGCGTGGTCACCCTGGTCGCGGAGGCTCTGACCGAGCAAGGACGCGATGCCCTGATCACGGAAAGAGTGCCGACGCTTGGCACGCTGAAGATCCTGCAAGCCTACTCGTTGTCAAAGAGCGGTGAGCGCCAGGAGGCGTCGTCCATCCGCGGCGGCACCGTGCGGTTCCGTAACCTGGAGGTTGGCTCGCGCGTGGTGCTGCAGTACGTGCACTACGCGCCCTCCGGACACTTCTTGGAAAACCACTTCGTGACCACCTGGTACTTCCGCCTCCCATCCTGGCAGAACGAAAAGCCGCGCTGGGTTCTGGTGCTGGGAAAGGATCGCCCGTTGCGCACGGACGTCGCGGGACCGGTCAAGCTCGCGGAGACGGTGGTGGGCGACCGGCGCGTCCGTATATGGTCGTCGGAGGCTGCGCCGCCCCTGACCCCCGAGATCGCTTCGCCGCCGGTCGCCGATCTGCTGTGGCGGGTGAGCGTGAGCACCGTGCCCGACTGGGACGAGTACGTGCGCTGGGAGCGAGCCCTGCTCGTAGATGCGTTCCAGAACAGCCCCCGGCTGGAAGAGCTGGCCACGCGGCTCACCGCCGGTGCCGCCAGCCCGCGCGAGAAGCTGGACCGCCTCTTCCGCTACGTCACCAAGGAGATCCGGTACCAGCAGGATTACGAGAACACGGTCGCGGGCGTTCGGCCGCACGCCTGCCCGGTCGTGCTCGAGCGTGGATATGGTGATTGCAAGGACAAGGCGGTACTGCTGATCCACTTGGCGAAGCTGGCCGGCATCAAGCTCAAGTTCGCGATCCTCCGCACCGTCACGGCGGGCAAGGTGCTGCGCGACGTCCCCAATCAGCAGTTCAACCACGCCATCGTGTACGCGCCGGTGCAGCCGGGCATTGCCCAGCCATTCTTCCTCGACCCGACCGCGGATGGCCTGGACATGGGCAGCCTGCAGCCCGTGGACCAGGGAGCGCTCAGCCTGGTGCTGGATCCGGACTCGGGCGCCTGGGAGATGATGACCATTCCGTACGACGCTCCTGAGCTGAGCAACACGCGCCTCGTGTTGCGGGCCGACATCAAATCGACCACCGAGGCGCGCCTGACAGGCACGCTCACGGCTCGCGGGGGAGGGGCCATGGCCTGGCGGCACACCCTGCGCAACAAGACTGCGGCCGACAAGGCCATGCAGGCGTTCGCGAGCAGGCTGTTTCCCGGCGCGACCTTGAAACGTTCTGGATGGCCGCCCGAGGAGGACACGACCAAGCCGCTCGCGATCGAGCTGGATATGGACGCTTCCCGCGCTATCCAGGCCGAGGAAGATCACTTCCGTTTCCCGCTACCCCAAATAGTGGATCTCGCCGCCGCCGTCGCGCTGGAGCAGCGCGAAACGCCGCTGCGGCTGGGCGTACCAGACGAGTGGTCCGAGTCGGTCGTGGTCACCCTGCCCGACGGCTTCGTGTTTCTGCACGTGCCCGGGGATTTCACCATCACGCACCCATGCTTCTCGGCGCAGGGCCGCTCGACTGCCGCAGGCGCCACCCGGACGTTCTCGTTCGCGTTCCGGCACACCTGCAGCGAGATCGCAGTCGACGAGTACGGCCCATTTCGCGACCGGGTGCGGGACACGGCGGCCAAGCTGCGTGAGGCGCTCACGTTCATCCAAAGAAGGCCTTCGCGATAGCACGCACGATCGCTGCTACTGACGCGATTCGCACCCTCAACATCTCCCCTTTGACGAGCTGCCTCCGCTGGTTGAGGCTGCGCAGAGTTCGGTTGATGGAGTGGCCCCGCCTTGTGCGATGCAGGGTTGCGAAGATCTGAGCCGAAAACGAGTGAGCAGCCACTGCTTGGTATGATGTCAATCTACCTCCACGACGAGAAGACGATTCACAACCCGAATGCTGGATGCGAAATGGGGCAGTTTCGTCGCCTCTTGTTCGCGGTGACCGCCGTGGTTTCCATCGGACTCGGATGTGCCTCGGGAAAAGAAGGTCCGCAGAACACCGCACCACAAGGGGGCACCAGCCAACCCACCGGTGGGTCCGGTGGGAATGGCCAAAGTAGCAGCAGCGCCGCCTCGGGCGGGTCGGTTGCGCAGGGTGGACAAGGCGGCTCGGTTTCCCCGGGCGGCTCTGTCTCCCCGGGTGGCTCCGTCTCCCNNGTCGTCGGTGGTTCGGTCTCTATGGGTGGATCAGTCTCTCCCGGCGGCTCGACCGCTCGGGGCGGCACCGCTGCGTCGGGTGGATCAGTCTCTCCCGGCGGCTCAACAGCTCGAGGCGGCACCACTGCGTCGGGTGGATCAGTCTCTCCCGGCGGCTCGACTGCTCGGGGCGGCACTACCGCGTCAGGTGGATCAGTCTCTCCGGGCGGCTCGACTGCTCGGGGCGGCACCACCGCGTCGGGCGGCTCGACNNCCCACGGGCGGCTCGACGACACCCACGGGTGGGAGCGGGGTCTGCCCCACCCTGGTTGACGGTCCAACGCCAGACGCCACGACACGGGCCAAGTGCACCGGCAGCGGCTCGGCCGGCATCACCTGCCACTTTGGTGGCAACCCAGGGAACTATGATGTCTCGTTCTACCTCGGTGGTACGGCAGCCGGGCAGACCATCGTTCAGGCCGAGCACCTGCGTGAGATGCTGGCTGCCCCGGTCACGGTGGCAGGAACCGCAGTCGCCCCGATAGTTACCACCGCCGGACAGAAGGTTCTCTACTCTATGTCGGTCAACGTCCGCCAGCCAGAGGGACAGCCCGAATGGTCGCAGGCTTCGAACGGAACCCCCGGATTGGATATGTACTTCATAGGAGCGTCGCCGCAGCTGGATTCCATCGCCTACGCACCGGCCGCCGCCAGCACCAAGGTCATGTACATCTTGACTGATTCAACCGGCTGCGACCAAGAGGGCCCGGGCACGGCAGGGTGGGGCCAGTGGCTGCCGCAATTCTTCGGCAATGGCCTTTCCGTGTCGAACTATGGCAATTCCGGCGCACTGACGGAATGCTCGGCGGCAACCACGCCTTGCAGGACGGACGCGCCCTACTACAGCTTCTACGACGACCCCAAGATGTGGCCCACGGTCAAGCCTCTGCTCAAAGCCGGCGACGTGGTCCTGATCGAATTCGCCCACAACGACAAAAACACGCCGCAGGCTCAGTTCGAAGCCAACCTAACCAAGTACGTTACCGAGACAAGGGCAGTGGGCGCGATCCCGGTACTTGCGACCCCCATCCCCCGCAACAACTGGTCTGGCGGCTCAATGAGCGCCACTTTCACCAACAGCACCGGCACGGATCTTCTTGCGGGCATCAGGAACGTCGGCACAGCCAACAATGTTCCGGTCATCGATATCAACGCCAAGGTCGTCGCGGCTTTTAGCGCCAAAGGCCAATCTACCGTAGCGGGATACTACGCAGACCCAACCACTCACCTGAGCACCGTGGGCGCCAACTTCGTCGCCCAACTTATTCGCGACGAGATCAAGAGGCTCAACATCTACCCGCTGGTGTGCTACCTGCGCTAGCCGTCCCAAGCAACGATTTTCCTCTCAGTCTATTGCGCGCCAGCGGGACTTGGCCGGCCGAGTTCCTGGCGGTGATAGCCTTCTAGATGGCGGCTGATGCCCGGATCGCCGGGCTTCAACCTCAAGGCCCGTTCGGCATACGAGATGGCCAGGTCCAGGCGATCTTGTCTGGCATAGACCAACGACAGGTTGTCCATGGCCGTGGCGTAGTCCGTCCGGAGTTCGATCGCCTGCAGGTAGGCGCGCTCGGCTTCCGGATAGCGGCCCAGTTTGTAGTAGCACAGGCCGATGTTGTTCGAGAGCAACGGGTCGGGCGCGACCTGCCTCTTCTGCAGTGACAATGCGACACGAAGGGCTTCGTCGTATTTCTTCTGGCCGAGGAGGGCGAAAAGGGAAGCACCGGTGTCGTGGTCTTCGGGTGTCACGGGCGTTTCGGAAAGTCTNNTCCAACAGCGCCTTCGCTTTCGCTGGCTCGCCGGTCTGCATGTAGCAATTCGCCAACAATCCAATTACCTCGATGTTGTTTGGCGTCAACGTCAATGCCCTTTCCAAGATACTTACGGCTTCGGGCAAACGACCCAGGCGAAACAGCACGAAGCCCGCGTTCTGGTAGGAGTTGGATAGGATGGGTAGACGCTCGATGCTCTGTTGGTAGCCCGANNGCAGGTCCGCCATCTTGTCGTAGGCGAGGCCCATCTGGAAGTAGTAGTCGGCGGTTCGAGCGCCATCCAGCTTGGTGTTTGATATCTCCGCAATGGCGCTTTCGTGAAGGGCCACCGCCTTTTCGAACTGGCCTGTTTCGCGACTGACAATGCCCAGCGCACTCCGAAGTTCCGCCAGGTTGTATTGCTCGAACTGCACGACGGAAGGATTGGCGACCCTGCCGATTCGCTTTTCGGTAAGCCGCATGGATTCCTCGAGATAGGGCACCGCTTTCTCAGGTGTTGACACAGTCACCGAGTAGTAGCGGGCCAGGGTCCGCGCGGCGAAGATGTTGCCGGGGTCCTTGCGAAGAGTGTCAGCAAAGAGCGTCTCGGTGTCGTGCCAGGCC
>PMZX01000271.1:0-16277 GCA_003170035.1 Myxococcales bacterium
CGCAGCATTTGGGCAGGGTTTCTCGTGCACGCGACAGTGGCTGTCCTCATGGACCTGCTCGCCCTGGACCATCGCCACGAGCTGCCCACGCGGCTCACGCCCGACTCGTCGATCCGGCTGGCATTCCCCTACACCTCGGCCGTGCTCTTCGGCGTCTGGGTGCTAGCCGTCACCGGCCTGGCCTTTGCCTTTTGGCGGCGGCACAAGCGAAACGCGAAGGTGGCGTTCTGATAGCATTTCGCTCTCCCTCCCGTCCCCGGTCCCTAAACCACGTGAGGTTGTGAGAGAGCCGGTTCGTCGAGATCGGAGACGGGAGCGAGAGCGGAACTCTCCTAGCCGCCGTGCGGAAGGCCTTTGACGGCTTTCCGCACGGCGCGCAGGAGATGGTCGGGACGGATGCTGCGCGCAGACTGCCAGGCGTCGTTCGGGGTCGGGGTCGCTTGGGTGGGGGGGAGGGAGAGGGACGCCGGGCAGGCTACCTGCCACCAACTCAGTCTCGGCCTTCGGTCAATCCATTGCCGGGCAAGTGCGTCCAGCCGGGGCTGGCTGGACTTGCCTGCCAGAAGATCGATGGGGCTCACGTGGCTCCCTGTCCGCCACGCGGCCTTCTTCCGGTTGGCCGTCTTGGGCACCCGGCTGTCTCGGGCATCGCGCAGGTTGCGCGCGATCCAGCGAGCGCTGCCGTCGCCTTCGACCAACAAGATGATTTCCACGTTTGACAGCGTACGCTCTGCACGACCTGGAAGCAGTCAGACGTGGTGCTGAAACCGCTGTACGCCAGCACCGCGGCGTACTGTCAGTCGTGGTCCTACACGCGCGTCAGCAAGCCGGGCCTCATCGACGGAGAGTAGCCAGTGGACTCGGTTTGGGTTGTCAGGTAGTAGCTCACCTAGTGGAACGGCCTTTCTGGATTTGCCTAGTCGCTGGAGCCGCGGTCGCCCCATGACCAGACGCCATGGGTTTCGTCGCGGTGACTGGGAATCTGCGGCGGTCAGACTCGACGAGATCATCTGCGCGCACAGCGGTGAAGACCCTTTCGAGGAGGCACTCAAGCTACTTGTGGCGAAGCTGGCCCACGAAATGGACGCGCCAGCGACAGTCTTTCTCGCGCGGCGCCGCGATGACGCCGCCGTCGGCGAGGTCAACCGTCTGCTGCGGGCCGCTGGCGAGCGATGGCGCGGGGTTCTTGAGCCCGGGGCCGCGACCCGTCTGAATGGGCCAACACTCATGCGCTGTGCTTCCGTGCTGGATGGCGTGCGTTTGCTCGAGAATGACATGGTCGGGCTCGACGCCATTTTCGAGTTCATGGTCACGAAGGCCGCCAAAGGCCAGAAGGGCCAGTACTTCACTCCCCGGCACGTGATTGGGGAAGTGGTTGCCATGGTCAGGCCCGCGGCCGGCGAGTGCGTGGTTGATCCGGCCTGCGGCTCGGGCGGCTTTCTTCGCCACGCCCTCCGACAGTCCCCCCAATGTTCGGTGTGGGGATTCGATCAGGATTCTCGCGCACTGCGGGTTGCCCGGGTGATGTTGGCCGCCAGTGGTCAGACGACCGCGCGGCTGATGCGCGTCGACAGCCTGAGACGCCCGGAACGCCGGCGCCGAGCCGGGCCGGCCTCTGTTCTGGAAGACCTCATGCGCGCGCAAGAGCCAGAGTTCCGGGGCTTCGACGTTGTGCTGACCAATCCACCCTTTGCCGGGGACGTGGGGTCCGAGTACGCCGACAGCTACGAACTCGCGCGCGGCCACACCGTGGAACGCGATGTCCTGTTCCTTGAACGTTGCGTGGAGATTCTGAAGCCACAGGGACGCCTGGCCATCGTGCTCCCTCACAACAAGGTCGGCGCCGAGCGATGGGCCTATTTGCGGTCCTGGTTGCTCGAGAGGGTCGCCCTGGTTGCGGTGCTCGGCCTGGGCCGGAACACCTTTCGGCCCCACACCAGTCAGAAGGCCTGCGTGGTCATCGGGTGCAAGCGTCCCAAGCCCATGCGCCACTTTTGCGACGAGGAAATCCTGTTCTTCATCAGCGAACGCGACGGCAAAGACCATCGCGGGCGACTCGTGTACGCCCCGGATGGAGGGGCGATTGACCATGACCTCGCGCAGGCCACGCCGCTGGTCCGGCGCCGTTTCGAGCTTGTGCAAGGGAAAGTCTGAGCCATGGGTATTTCGGTTCTACGCCGCGTGGCTGATCTGGGTGACAGCCTCGTGCTGGCGCCGGAACGTTTCCATCCCCGTCGGCGCGTCGAGGTCGTAGCGCGGCGGCGCCTGTCCGACATCGTGGACATCGTCGCTGAGAACGTCTCCGCAAGGTCGGGGAAGTCGCCCAGGCCAGTTCTCATCCTCGATACCACGCACGCCTACGAGGGCTTCGTGGTGTTTCGACACGATCCGGTGCACCCGGCGAGCCTGGGAAGCGCAAAGCGGCGGGTGCGGGCGGGCGATGTCGTCATCTCGCGATTGCGGCCCTACCTCCGTCAGGTGGCCCTGATCGATGAGGCGCTCTTTCAGCTCTGCCCAGGCGGGAACGCGGTGGTCACCAGCACCGAGTTCTTCGTTCTTCGCGGTCGGGCTGGGTTCGACGCTGCGGGTTTGGTGCCCTTCTTGCTGTCCGCGCCTGTTCAGGCAGCTCTGGCTGCCGGCCAGGAGGGTGGCCACCATCCGCGTTTCTGCAAAGAGCTGCTGCAGTCCTTGCCGGTGCCTGAACGAGTGGCCCGCCACCTGCGCGAGACGGAAGAGCAGATACGCCGCTTGGCTGCGGCGGTAAGGAGTTCGCTGCTTGCTTCTCGGTCTCTGGTGGCATCGGTGGAAGCCGCGATAGCGACGCCCGCGTTGGCCAGTTCCAGAAGGCCGCTTGAAGACACCCCCTGCCGCAAAACTTCCCGGTCGTCTATCATGAGCAGGCGATGAGACAGGAAGGTTCCCCATGCGCTTGGTAGTCAAGGCCCTGGGCTGGGTGCTGGTCGCGTTTGGTGTGCTTCCTACAATGGCAGCGATCGGGCTTACCAGCACCGGGAACTACGGCAGCGCTGTCTTCGGCCTCGTGGTGACAAGCATTTTCGTTGGCGGTGGCGCACTCCTTTTGCGGTCCGGCCAGCGCATGAAAGGAGTGGGGCCCGGGCTGGAACCGGCTGGCGCCGTGCCTGGCCCATCCATCGAGCAGCGCGTTCTGGCAGCGGCCCGCCGTCACCGGGGCCATCTCACTCCCGTCAGCGCCGCAGCCGACGGTGACCTGACTGTCGATCAGGCGCGTGAGGAGCTCGAGCGGTTGGCCAAGGAGAATGCATGTTTGATGGACGTGTCGGACGAGGGGATAGTCGTGTTTCGCTTCCCCGAGTTCGAGCGCCCCGAAACGAAACAGCTCTCGTAGGAGCAGCAGGACGTCGCAGCCGCGGGCGCGGCGAGCGAATTCAGCCGGGCAGCCATCCGCCGGCCGAGAAATCAGAGAGGAGAGGGGAGCCACAGGGCACTCCGACGGCCCGTCGTGCGCCGCAGCGCGTACCTTCAACGCTCCACGCCGGCTTGTCCATTTTCTTGTGACACTGGTACGCTAGCAATCCGCGGCGCATGCACGGAACGCACGACTATCTAGCAGGGCTTGCGCAGATCCACACGCGCGAGAGCGTGGAGGAGCGCCGAGCACTGTGGCGGCAGGGCCTGGCTAGCCTGGCTGCAGCGGCTTCGGATCAGCAACCGACCCCACTCGAAGGCCTTGCCACCGAGCCACTGCTGAACAGTGTGCGGGTGGCTGTGTCCAGTGGGCTTCTCGACGATGTGAGCTTCCTGTCACGGCCGGTGGCCATGGCGGCGCTTTTCGAGCTGGCGGGAGCGCTGCCTCCCGGGCCCGAGAAGCGCGAACTGGGCCGGCGAGTGTTGACCGCCCTGCACGAGGGGGACGCGGCGACGTTCGTGATGCTCGCGACCTCGCTCGCCCTGGCGTCGCCGCGTGCGCTCGGGGGCGCGTTGGTGCGCGCACGTGTGGCGCTTTCTTTGCGTCTGCCCCTTGCGGCCGGCACAGGCGCGGATACCTTGGCCTTGGCGCTCATCTCGCGGCCCGAACTGGAACGCGAATGGCTGACCGCGCATTCACTCGGTGCCTTGCCCTCGCGCCGCCTGGCCGGGCGCCTGCTCGAGCGGGCCGCGCGCGAGGCAGCCCGTCGTGCCGAGGAGGGGGATGACAGCGGCGTACGGGTCTTCGAGCGTCCGACGGTTCGGGCGGCGTGGAGCCGTCTCATCGGGGATCGCGAGTCGCTGGTTTGGCGTCACGTGGCTGCCGCGCGTGGCCTCTTGGCCGCGACCGTGCCGAAGCGCGCAGAGGAGATCGAACGGGATCTCGGGCCACGTCTGGGTCCCAGTGAGTGGCGGCGCGCCGCCACCTCGCTGGCCGCCACCGTCTCGCACGATCCCGACAAGGCCCTGGCGCGTTGCTTGGAGATTCTGGCCGGCGAGATCACAGCCAAGGATCCCGGTGTGGCCTCGGTCATGATTTTCGGCCTTTCGCGTGCAGTGGAAGAAGAGCCCGAGGCGTCGGAGGAGCTTCTGACCAAGCTGGTCCTGGTGGGTGGTGTCGAGGCCATCGAAGCGCTCGTTGACCTGCACGAGGAGCATTCAGGCAACCCCATCGGGGCCCAGGCAGCGTTCAGCGCTGTGGAGACTTTGCGCGCAACCGCGCCGACCGATGATGACGGGGCCGTGGCGCTCGTCCAGGCGCTGATAGATGACCTGGACATGGGTGCTGCCGGCCCGAAGTCCTCCTTGCGCACGGCGCTCGCAGCCGCCCTGCGCGCTTTTGCGGATGGCGACGATCTCGGTCCTGCGACCGATGCGGCGCTGGTGGCGGCCAACCGGGCGATCGGCACCTTGGAAAATACCAGCGACTCGACCTCGGCCGAACGCCGGGCTCTGTTCCGCGCCCTGCGCGACCTGGACGCAGGTCTTCTGCAGACGTCCACCCTGTCCGATCTACTCACGGTTCGCAGCCGCGAGGATCCAGGCCCGGACGGCCCGCTGGCGGACATGCTGTGGTTGTTGGGAAGCTGGCTTCTCGGCCGCGAACAGCAGCCCCTGGTCGACAAGAACATCCCGCACGTGACCCTTCGCTTCCGTCAGTTGCGGACTTTGCTCCACCTCGTGGACGCCGAATTCGGCGCTTCTGACGAGCCGTCTATTCCGGTGCGCAGCCGTTGCACGCACACCTTCCGCATGCTGTGCGAGCGGGTGCGCGGCGACACGGTCACGCCCTTGCGCCGGCTGACGCTTGCAGTCCTGGCCCGCGCTGCCGATGCAGTCGTACGCGCGCAGGTGTACGAGTTGTCCGACGCCTTTATTGCTGCGTGTTGGTGCGTACATACCGCATTTGACCTGCGCTGTCTGGCCGAGGCGTGCATGGCGCCGGAACTCAGGGAACTGTTCGCGGCCATGGCCGAGGTGGCTCTCCTGGTCGGCGAGCGGGGTAGCCGCCACGCGGACGAACAGGCTCTGGTGGAGAGTCTGCGCGGTGTTGCGGAGGCCTTGCCTCCCGGCAGTTCAGCGCGGGTCGAAGGCCTGCGTCGTGGACTGCTCAGCATCACGCGTGCGCTGGAGGCTTTCACCGAGGCGCAGTGTGTTTCCGACCTGCGTCGAGGGGACGACGGGACCGCGCTCGACCGACTGGCCGGAGCCATCACCTATGCGGCTCGTCTCATCGCTGGCGCCACCCGGCGTACGGGCCTGCGCGAAGGCTTCTTCCCGTCGTCATCGACGCGTGGCTTGCGCAAGTTGGACGCCTGGGTCGAACGCGCCCTGCTGGAAAAGGATGAAGGTATGGGGGCTGCCGCTGCGGTCGCTGCTGAGGCAGTTCGCCAGGATCTGCCGCCGCTCTTCGCCGAAGTGGTCGCGCGCGTGCTCCTGCGCATTGGGCGCCTGCCGCGCGATCTGTCGGTCTCGGGCGAGATGGCCCGTGTGGTCAGGGCCGGGCGCCAGCTTCCCCTGCCGCCCTGGCTGCCGCCCAGCCGGACCCTCGGTGGATTCTACGTGCTGCGTCCCATCGGCACAGGCGCGGGAGGATCGGTCTTTGTCGCCCGCCGGGCCGAAGAGCGCCACGAAGAATCGGCCGAAACCTTTGCTCTGAAGGTACCCGCGTACACCGGCGCTGCGGCTCACACCCTGTCCGAAGAGGAGTTCCTTCGTCTTTTCCGAGAAGAGGCAGGCGCGCTTCTGACCTTGCCCGGCCACAAGAACCTGGCCGGGTTTGTCACCTTCGACGCCGGCGCCAAACCCAAGCCCATCCTGGTGATGGAACTGGTGCAAGGTCCCACGCTGGAACGTCTGCTCGACAAGCGAGCCATGTCTATGCCCAGGGCATTGGACATTCTCGACGAGTTGGCGGCTGGTCTGCAGGCCATGCACAGCGCGGGAATTGGCCACCTCGACGTGAAACCGTCCAACGTGATCCTGCGCTACCTGGACGACTTCGGCCCCCAGACGCGCGGCCGGCAGACTCCCACCGTCGCGCCGGTGCTGGTGGACTTTGGCTTGGCCGGTCGCAAGGTGCGCCCCGGGTGCGGCAGCCCGTACTACGGCGCGCCCGAGGTCTGGGACACCGCGAGCTTCGGTGATGGCATAGACCCACGGGCCACCGACGTCTACGCGTTTTCTTGCCTGGCCTACGAGATCTTGACCGGAACCACCCTCTTCAGTGGGGACGCTCTGCCTGCTATCATTGCCGCGCATCTGACCCACGAAGAGGGCCCCGAATCATTGCGCTGGCTGTGCAGACACAGTCAGGCGGCGGCCCTTGCCGACCTGCTGGCTTGGGGTCTGCGCCGCAATCCGCGCAAGCGTATCGGGCTGTCTGACATGCAGGTCGCGCTCAGCGACATCGGCCGCAGTCGCCTGCGCTCTTTGAGCTGGCCGTTGCGGGCGTAGACGCTAGCCGGAAATGTCCTTGGCCAGGGCCAGCACGCGCTCGACCACCGCACTCGCGCCGGCGCACTTGGGAACGAAGTCGTCTGCGCCGGTGACGCGTAGGCTGTCCTGCAACTCGGCGTCCGAATGGGCGGAGACCAGAATGATCCCTGTCCGTCGGCTCTGCGTGGCCGTGCGAAAGCGGGAGCAGAGCTCGGGCAGATCCAGGCCGGGCATGTGCACGTCGGAAACCAGGATGCTAGGCCGGAACGTCGCGCACAGGTCAAGCACTTCGCTCATGGTGGTGGCGGTGCGGGCCTCGATTCCACTGCGCTCGAAAACGCGCGACAGAGCCCGCGCTGAGAATTCGCTGTCGTCCACCACAAGGACTCGGCAAGGATGACTTTCGGTGGTGTACTCCGAACCGGGCCGCGCGGTCCGTCTTCCCTCTTCGAGATCCAGCCGTTCACGCATGGCGCGAATAGCTGCGACGCAGGCAGTCCGAGCCTCGGCTGTGTCTTGCGCCTCGAGACGTCGCGCGGCTGTTTCCGTTTCCCGGGCAATTTGTGCGATCTTGGGCAGATTAAGGAGCGCGGCCTCGCCCCAGATCAAGTGGATGTCCATGGCCAGGGACCCGCCGTCCGCGTGTTCGGGAGAATCGATGGCCCTCTCCACTCGTTCAAGCCTTCGTCTGGTCGAGGCGATGAACTTGGTCAGAAACTCAGTGTGGTCGCCCGATGGCATCGAATTCGCGATCTCCAAAACTAAGCAAATGTCATGCACAACTTGGCCTTCAGCGATATCGTGGAGTTGAGTCGGAATAGACTCAATGCGGTATGACCAAGATGGCCAAAGCATGCAGATTCCGAAAACCAGTATCCGAATATTCCCATTGCTAGGCATCGAATGTCTCTGTGCGTGACGTCAACGAAATGACGGTGTTGTCATTGGGCACCGGCACAGGATTGACGCCCGCGCAGGCGTGACCTGCGATCGAAGGAACGGCCATGAACGACACGGACATGGATGGAATCATCGATTTTCACGTGCACGCCTTCCCCGACGGCCTGGCCGAGCGGGCCATTTCGCACCTTGAAAAGGAAGGCAATTCCAGGGCGTTCCTCGATGGAAAGGTCTCCTCCCTGCTGGCTTCAATGGACGGCGCAGGCATCGGGCGCGCGGTGGTGTGCTCCATCGCAACCAAGCCCGACCAGTTTGCTCCCATTCTAAACTGGTCCCGCGAGATCGCCTCGGAGAGGATCGTCCCGCTTCCGTCTATCCATCCCAAGGGACCGGATCCGGTGGGCAAGGCGCGGCTGGTGGCGCAGGCGGGCCTGCTTGGCATCAAGTTGCACCCCTACTACCAGGACTTCGAGATCGACGAGCCCGGGCTCTTCCACTTCTTCCGGGTGCTGGAGCAGATGGGCTTGCTGGTCGTCTGTCACACGGGGTTTGACTTCGCATTTCCGCGCGACCGCAAGGCTGATCCGGTGCGCATCGTCCGTCTGCTCGACAAGGTTCCCAACCTCAAGTTCGTGGCGACTCACACCGGTGCGTGGGAGGACTGGGACGAAGTCGAGCGCCACCTCCTCGGCAAGCCAATCTTCATAGAGATCTCCATGTCACTCGAATGGCTCGGCCTAGAGCGGGGACGTGAGTTTCTCACCGCCCACCCGGCAGACCGTATTCTCTTCGGTACCGACTCGCCCTGGACCAGCCAGGCCGAGACGCTCCGCCTGGCCCGAGCGCTGAATCTCGATCCGGACCGCGAGCGCCGCCTCCTTTGGAAAAACGCGCGGGCACTGCTTGGTTCGCAAACCACCCGTTAGTGTTTCCGCGGCTGCACGTTTCTTGCCGCAGGATTGCGGTCAGTTCGGACCACTGGAATCGATCGCCCAAGCTTGCCATAATGCCAGCCACGCCAGCCGCCGCAAGGAGTGATAGAAGGCGATCCAGATGGTCCCCTTGCCGCGGATGGGGGGTATATTCAGCCCTTGGAGAAGACCGTGAACTCAACTGTCAAGATCTTCCTGGTTTCCGGACTGATTCTGACCACGCCAGTCGGCTGTGCCCCCCGTCGTCCACTTGCGACGCCGGTCCAGGTCGTTGTTCCGCCGCCGCCCCCGCCCCCGCCGCCCGCACCGCCACCCAAGAAGGTGAAGCTGGTCCTGCTGCCGGCCGAAAGGTTCCTGTTGCCCAGCGCTGCCGCCGCGCTCAACGAGAAGCTGGTCCGGGCCGACGTGCCCGGCGTGGATGAGAGGACAGTAGCAGCGATTAGCATGGAAACCGCGCAGGGGCAGGCAGAGTGCGCCCAGGCCGATGACGAATGCTACGCCAAGGTGGCCAAGTTGCTGGGTGGCGATCGCCTGTTGTGGGCTGAGATGGAGCGGGTCAGCAAGGGCAAGAAGAAGGGGCCAGTCAAGATACTGGTTCTGCTCTTCGACGCCGAGAAGGGCGTGCTGATCAGCCGCGCCGACGAGATCCTCAAGAGCGACGTGGTCGACGACTCACTCGATCGGTTGGTCGGCAGGGCTCTCTCCGGCAGCGGGCCGACCGCGCCACCACCACCACCGCCGCCAGCGCATGCGGTCGCTTCGCCGCCGCCACCGGCAACACCGGTCCCGGCACCGAGCCCGACTGCGGCCCCGGCGCCGGCACCGACCCCGACTCCGGCACCAACGCCGGCACCGGTCCCGGCCCCGGTACCGGCTCCAGTCCCGACGGTTGCCCCGCCCCCACCACCCTCACCAGTGTCGCCTGTCAAATGACGCCATCAAACTGCCCCTACTGCCGGGCCCCGCTTCCGGCCACCAACGCGGGAGAGACACGACCGGTCATCGTGTGCCAAGCGTGTGGCAGGGCCATTGTCACGGCGGCCTCGGTGGTCGGCGGCCCAGGTGCGGGCAAGCCGGCCTCGCCGGCCAAGACCCTCATGTGGATGGGCGGCCCCGCGCCTGGGATGTCAGGCAGGCCCGGCATCCCTCCGGCCGCCAGCGTGCCTTCGCGGCCTGGCCCTCTGGCCCCTGACAAGCCGATCTCGCCAGGGTCAGCCGCGTCGCCACCCGTTGCGACCTTCGGGGACACCAAGAGCGCGGCCGCCCGAGTTCCAGCTATGGCTAGGCCGTCTCCACCGGCCGCCGCCACGAGAACTCCTTCAGCGCCCCCAGCCGCCGCCAGCGTGGGAGCGGCGACCAAGCGTCGGACCGGGACCGCGGAGTTCGCGATGGCCCCAACCATTGTTCCACCCCCTCCCGAGGCGGCCGGCGTGGTTGCGCGTCTCCCGGAGCAGCCCGCGACCAGTACAAGTGGTTCAGACCCAGGAGCCGTGGATGTAGACATGTCTTTTGAGGGCGGCGGGCAATCGGCCGGTGGTGCCGTGGCCGCAGCGAAGCTTCCCGCCGGTGAGGCGACCTCAGAAGCGGGTGTGGCGCCCACATCTGAAAGTGCGCCACGCGATGAGGGAGCCAACGACGGAGGGCCCAGGGAAGTTGACTCTGACGCCGTCCCGGAATGGGCCGGGTCAGCACCTTCGGTCGGGTTGGTAGCAGGTCTGAAAGGTGCGCCGGGCAGCGGCCGGAGCATGTTGTTCCTTGCCGCCGGCGGCGTGGGCGTCATGCTGCTGGCGGCTCTCGGCGTGGCCCTCTTCTTGGGCAATGGCAAGAAGCGGTCGGCGCCGGAACAGAAGCAGGCTCCGGTCAGGGCGGTGGTCGAGCCAGAGAAGCCTGCTCCTTCTGCGCAGCCTGCGACCGGCGAGATGCCTGCCCTTCCCGCGGCAGCCGTGGAACCGGCCAAGCCTCAGCCAGCGGCCGAGGAGAAGCCGCTGGCCCCGGCGAAGAGCCAGCCGGCCGCAGCCGAGAAGGTCGTTGCGCTGGCCGAGAAGCCCGCCCCGGCGGCAATTCCGGTGGCAGAGAAACCACTGCCGGTGGAGAAGAAAGTCGCGGTCGAGAAGGTCGCTGCGCCCGCGGAGAAGCCCGCTCAGCCGGAGAAGCCCGCCCCGGCGGCAATTCCGGCGGCGGAAAAACCACGACGGGTGGAAAAGAAAGTTGCGGCCGAGAAGCCAGCGCCTCGGGAACCCCCGGTCGTCCAGAAGCCGGCGGTGTCATTCAAACCAGTCGTCGACAAATCTGCTCCCGAAAGAGCGAGCACCACGGACGAGCCAGCGGCGCCGAAGCCCGAGAAGAAGCCGACGGAAGCAGCCGCCACGTCCGTTGCCAAGCCTGCCCCCAACAAGGCGCAGGAGGCGGCCGAGGCCTATCAGCGAGGGAATGCCAAGCTCCTCAGCGGTGCGCTGCCTGAGGCCATCGCGGCCTTCTCTGAGGCGGTGAAGCTGAATCCCAAAGATGCCCAGAGTCAGCGCGGCCTTGGCCTGGCCTATGCTCAGGCGGGCAATGCCGCAAAGGCCGTGCGCCATCTCAAACTCTATCTCAAGGCTTTGCCCAACGCGCCTGACCGCACGCTCATTGAAAAGAGGATTGATCAGCTTGGCGGTCGTTGATTGACGACGACCGTCCTCGCTTGGAAAACCTATTCGCCTATGACCGGGAAGGGTGACCCGATCGTGCAGTCAAATTAGTTGATGACGACTCCAATTGCNNCGGCAAGACGACATCAAACAACATCATCCGCAAAGAGGACATCGTGGGCTTGAAACTGACCATTCGAAACTGTCTGCTGGGCTGCTGCGCATTCTTGCTCCTGGCGCCAGCGTGCGCGACGTCTTCAAAGACCGGGAGATCGGGCCGGACGCTGGGCAAGAGGAAAGCCCCGCCAGCCAAGGCCGCCACGGCAGAATCGTCGACTGACGACAAGGACAAGACCAAGCCGTCAGCGTCGGCCCCCGCCAAGGCTTCGAAGCCCGCTGCCGTGGCCGAAGCAAAGAAGCCGCCGGCGCCGCCGCCACCGCCGCCCGAACCAGAGATTCCATCAAAGCTTCCGGAGCCACTCTATTGCCCCACGCCTTCCGAGGTGCAGCCAGGCACCGACCTAACCATTCGTTGCGCCGTCAAACCCGCGCTGGGTGCGCGAAAGGTCGCGCTCCACTACCGGCCATCGGGCACCGAACACTTCCTCACGGCAGACGCGACCCGCTCGCGCAGGGGCTGGTACGTCGTCATCATCAAGGGCGCCGAGGTGAAGGGCAGTTCGCTGCAGTTTTTCGCCCAGGCGCACAACGCGAACAACAAGCTGACCGCCTCGAATGGCACCGACGAGAGTCCGAACATCTTGCTCATCCGAAAGGGCGGCTCAGGCACGGCGGGAACCGGCGGCACAGACCAGCCTGTGGCGGACGAGGACCCGCTGGCGCGTATCCAAAAGGAGCGCGAAGCCGAAAGCGGGATGAGCAATGAAGGCCGCCGCCGGCCGGCCCGGAACGTGTGGGGGGCCATCGGCTTGGGTTCGGGCTACGGTTGGTTCCCGACCCGAACCCCGGATCTCTACAAGGGCGCGAGGGTAAAAGGGGCGGCGTCGGGCGGAATCCTGCACCTGTTGCCTGAGATTGGCTACCAGTGGACCGACCATATCGCGTTCTCTTTGCAGGCGCGCTATCAATTCGTGCATACCGAGAGCGTCGGGAGCACGAGCGCCTCGCAGGCGAAGAGCTGGGCCTTGGCCGTGCTCGGCCGTGTATATTGGTTTTCTGACCGCCTCTTCGGCAGCGCGAGCAACTTCCAGCTCTTCGCGACCGGCAACCTGGGTGGCGGTACGGCGTTTCGTCTCTACGTGGCGCCCAGCCCGCACCCCGGCCTTCTTAACGATTTTCCATCCAGCGATAGCGTGCATGGCGGTCCCTTGGTGGCCGGCGTGGGCGGCGGTCTTGCCTACCACCTGACCAACTACCTCACGCTCGCGGCGGAGTTGCGAGGGCTGGCTGGCTTCTGGGATGTGGCTACCGTGTTTGAGGCGGGGCTGTCGGCCCAGGTGAACCTCTGGACCCTCGGCGTACACCGCGCCGCCGCGCCCGGGCCTGAAACCGAGCTTGCGCCCGAGCCTGAATACACTCCGCCCGAGTAGCCCAGCGGCGTGCTGCTACATCTCGTCTAGGATCTTCCGGATGACGTCGACGGCAGGTTTGCCGCGCGGGGTGTAGCTGGTGGTTTCCGGCCCGCCGTATCCGTACCAGTTCCACACATAGAGGCCGGCCAGGCGCGAGGATGTCTGGCCGCGAGCGGTCCATGCCTGTCGGAACGCCTGGAAGGCGCGCGTCTGCTCACCGACGTCGGGCACGCCGCCTGGGACCTCGTCCCAGGGCGCAGCGGTCGCACCGGTGCGCGAGCGGTAGCCCAATTCGGTCAACACGAACGGTTTTGCGTACGCAGCCAGGTTGGATTCGATCTCGCGCCGCACGCTGCGCCAGCGCTCGGTCAGCGCAGCCACGTCGCCGGGACCGTCCTTTTCGCGCAGGCTGAAGTAGGCGACCACGCCGATCTCGTCCACCAGATCATACAGCCCTGCGTCCTGGTAGTGGTCCCAGTTGGCCGAGTACACGAGCGTACCGGGGAAGAGGGCGCGAATGCGTGCCACCAGGGGCTGCCAGTGCGCTCGATCGCCGTCCAGCGACGACAGCTCGCTGCCCACCACCAGTCGGGAGGCGCCGGTCAGCGCACCCAGCGAGGCCAGGTCAGCCAGCAACTGACCGTAGCTGGCAAACCACGCATCTCGATTCGCGGGCGCCAGGGTGCCCCGCCATTCCTTCGAGCTGCGCGGATCGGAGAGCCGCACGATGGGGAAGAGCGTGACCTCCAGGCCTTCCCGGCGCGAGAGTCGGATGGCATCCGCAATCGCATCCAGGGTGGGCGACAATCGGGTGTCGAGCTTCAACGCGGTCGAGGCCGCATTCGTCTGGTACAAGGGCACGACCAGTGACACATGGGTCGCGCCCAGGGCCGCGATTTCCTTGAGCATNNTGGACCACAATGAGCCTGAAGGGTCGTCCGTGTGACGGCCCGCCGGCAGCGAGCGCGCGGCGGGAATCCTGAACGCCATCGCCAGCCCGAGAGCCAGGCAAAGCCCAGTCAGGCTAACTAGGACGCGGCGGCGATTCATAGCGCAGAGTCTACCAGGTCAGACGCAACCGGAGGATTCGTGCTAGATGGATGCGATGCCGGAGCTGCCTCGCTTCGACCGCGTGCTCGCCATCCTGGCCGACGGTGCGGGATGGGACGTGGTCGAGCGCCTGGCGTCGGCGGGCGAGATGCCAAGTCTACAGCGCCACTTCGTCGAGCGCGGCGGCTTGCGCCCGGCCACGTCGGTGTTTCCCTCGGTCAGCGGCCCGGCGCATCTGCCGCTTCTGGCCGGCCTGCACCCGGGGCGCGCCAACCTGCCCGGCATTCGCTGGGCCGAGCGCCCGGCGGGCAAGCGCGGCAACTTCCTCTTTCGCACCCGCTCGTACATGGCGCCCTGGCGGGCGGCCAAATTGGAACGCGACATCCCGGCCTCGGTGCGCACCCTCTTCCACCATGTACCCGGCCTGGCCGACGTCAACACCTGGTTCGTGCGCGGCTGCCCGTCGCGCGCGCGCATGACCCGTTTTTCCAAGGCCGCGACCTTCGTGAAAGCACTGGCCACCACCGACTGGCAGGCGTCGAATCTGCAGGCGGAAGCGGCCGTGCGACGCGCCTGGCAGCGCGGTTTCCCGTCGGTGTTCGCCGTGTTTCCCGCCATCGACGAACTGGGGCATCGCTGCGGACCACACAGCGAGCAGAGCCACGAAGCCTACCGCCGCTTCGACGCCAGCCTGGGTCGGCTGATCGAGGAGCTACATCGCCGCGGCTGGCTGGAGCGCACGCTCATTGTGATCACCTCGGACCACGGCCAAACCGGAACCCACACCCACGTGGACATCGACGATCTCATTCGGCCCTTCTTTCCGCGCACGCTGGTTTATCCCAAGTTGTGGCGTCATCTCTTTTCGGCGCAGGCAGCGGCCATGGTGTCGGGAAACTCGATGGCCAACCTCTACATACGGGGCGAGACCGGGTGGCAGGAACGACCCGACTTCGAGGCGCCCGGCAGGAAGGCCGCCGATCTGGTGGCCGCGCTGCTCGCCCATCCTGCCATTGCGCATGTCATCTACCGCCGTACCCCCGAGGTCTACGTGCTGGCGGGAAAAGCGGGCAGGGCGGTGGTCGACGCGCGGGAAGCTTCGGTTGACGCTGAGTCGCCCCGCATCGGATTCTCCGTCGAGGGTGAGAACCCGCTCGGCTACGCTGCCCTGCCTGGTCGCATGACCCGTGACGAGGTGGCCGCCCTGACGGCCGGCACGGGGTTTCCCGATGCGCCCTGGCAGTTGGTCGAGTTCTTTCGCTCGCTCCGCGCTGGCGATCTTGTCGTGTGCGCCCGGGCTGGCTTCGACCTGCGCTCGCGCTTCGAGTACCAGCCGCACAACGGCTCGCATGGGGCTCTGGAACGCGACCATATGCTGGTNNGTCGAGTTGGGTCGCTAGTTTCCTGGCTCGTGTCCCGGCAATTGCGCGGCGGCCTCGGCTCGGCTAGCGTGAAGCCCGGATGAGACACAACGCTGCAGCTTGGGCCCTGGCCCTGTCGTTGCTGTTCATCGTGCCGAGCGCCGCGGCCGAGCGTCCATCCTACAACCGTCGTACCGGCCTGCTGGAGGTGCCCCTGGCAGGGCTGCGCAAGGCGGCCGAACGCGGCGATCGGGCCGAGCTGGGTCGCTGGGCGGCACGCATCGGTGTGGCGCGACTGGCGAAGGCATTGGCTGACCCAGATCGTGGCCTGGCCCTGGCCGCGCTCGACAGCGTGCTGTATTTGCCGGATCGCCTGCTGCTGCTTGACGGCGTGCTGGCCCAATGTGATTCGGCCGACGCGCAGATTGGCGAGCGTGCATTGCGTACAATAGGTGCACTGCTGGGGGACGCTGATTCGAGTCTTCTCGATGCGTGGGAAGTTCCGGACGAGGTCGCAGCGCGCGCGTGTCGGGTTCTGGCCGCTGCGGCTGGCAGGAGAGATCGACCGACCAACCTGCGGCTGGCCGCCCTGCAAAGTCTGGCCGACGTCAGCGCGCTATGCGCTGGCCGGAACGACCTTCTGGCTCTCATGCACGATCCTTCGCCGGACATCCGCCGCGCCGCCGTGCTGGTCCTGTCGCCCAACGGCGCGCGCGGGCTTTCGGCCTTGCGCGAGGCGAGCANNCGCCAACTCGGCCTTGGCGCGAGCTTGTGCTGGCGCCCGGCACGCCGGCAGAAGACGCAGCCGAGATGCTCTCCTGCCTGGTCGATTCCACCGATCCCACGGACGCGAAGGCCATCGAGGAGTTGCGCAGCAAAGGCAGCCCTCTGCTGCGCGACCTCGCCAGGCCCAGGACCGACCGTCCGTGACTTGCGCCAGTGAAAAGAGGACGGAGCATCGGATCGCGCTTCAGTCTTTCCTCGAACGAT
>PMZX01000271.1:16363-25966 GCA_003170035.1 Myxococcales bacterium
ACCACGAACGCCACCCCACAGGTGTAGCCGGTCACGCAGTGCCTATCACTCGGGTTGCTTGGATCCCGAGTCGCACCGACACAGTCGCTGTCCGTCGAGCATTCGGACGAGCAAAAGGCGCCCGTATCCGCTTCGCCTGTCCCGTCCAGCGGTTTCAGGCAAATGCGGCTCGGGCACTCGAGTGCCTGGCTGTTGTAGACGGCCTGCATCGCGCCGGCATCACACAGAATGTCGCAGGGACGGCCGATCCCCAGGCTGCTGACCGTCGAGACGGTCGAGGAATCGGGGATGGTTTCTGGCGGCAGTGAATCGTTCGGGCAGCCTGCAGCGGCTGTGGCGGCAAGAACCAGGGCGATCTGACGGATGAGTGGCATCAGCATTTCCCTCCTGTCCCCCTTTGGGCAGAATCCATTCGCGACCATCCAGGGCGTCGCGGCGGCAAGCATACACCGCGTTCACGTTGCGGGGTCGAATGGCCAAGGGGGCGGCACTGGCAGGAGTGCGAGCGGCGGCACCGGCCCCCTTTTCTTCGTCGAAGGCGTCGCCGAATCACCCCAAGGGTCGAGCATCCCACGCCGCACCCTTCGACGGCCCTTCACTGTGGTAGCCTCACCGTGTGACTCCGCGAACCGCCAGGCCCCCTCTTCTTGCCCTGGCCGCGGCATGCCTGGGGGCTTGCGCCACCCAGCCACCGCCCGTTACCAAGCTGGTCAACGACCGGCGCATCGTCACGCGTTCGGTGAGTGCCAGTGCCTACGAGCACGCCAGCCGGGCGTTCCTCTATGAAGAGGAGGAGCGCTGGCAGGACGCGGCGGCCGAGTTGCAGAGGGCCTTGGCATTCGACGACGACGCGCCTGAATTGCAGGCTCACCTGGCCGAGATCTTCATACGCCTGGGACGCCTGCCCGATGCGGACGCGGCCATCCACACCTCGTTCAAGATCGAAGTCACGCCTGATGGCTTGATGGCCGAGGCGCATCTGCGCCAAGCGCAGGGTGACGTGGCAGGGGCCGTGCAGTCCCTGCAGCGGGCGAAGGGCAAGGTCGATCTGGCCGACGAGCCCGACACAGCCGAGACGGTCTATCTCGAACTGGCGGACGCGCAGATCCTGTCGCTCGACGTCCCGGGCGCAGCCAGCACCCTGGCCGACCTTTGCCGGCAAGAACCGGCGTCGCTTTCGGGGCACATGCGGCTCATGGCCGTGGCCTGGGCTCTGGGAGACACCAGGCTAAGCGAGACGCATCTGCGCCAGACGCTGGCCGANNTTTCGGGAAGCCCTGGACAGGGGAGAGGGGGCGCTGGAGATCGCGGCGGCCTACGCGCGCTTTTTGGTGAGCATCGGCGACGGCACGGCCGCCGAGCAGGTGGCCGACGATCTCGTGTCTCCCCTGGCCAGCGCGGATCCCGATGCTCTGCCCGGCAGCATCGAACTGGAGCGTTCGGCGCACCGGCTGGACAGAGCCCTCGCGCTGGTGAAGAAAGCGCAGGAGGCAGGCGTTTCCGACGACGCCAAGACGCGGTTGGCTTTGAGCGCAGCCGCGCTGCTCAAAGAGCAAGGCCGCAGCGCCGAGGCGGTGGCGACCCTGCTCGCGGTGCCCAAGAGTTCGCTCCTGTTTTTCGAGGCACATCTGCGTGCGGCGGAGTTGTTGCGTGACGAAGGCAAGACGACCGAGGCGGCGCGTCTGGCAGAAAGCGCCCCGGCGGCCAGCGACAATGCGGAACAGAAGTTGGAGGCCGCGATTGCGCTGGCCTTCATCGACGAGAAACGCGGCGATGCCATCATGGCCACGCGCAGGTTGGAGGCGCTGCGGGCCAGTCATCCCGACCATGCCAAGCTGACCCTGAGCCTGGCCATGATCGAAGAACGACGGGGCGCATGGCAGCGTGCCCTCGATCTGGTCGAGCCGCTCATCAAGAAGAAGCCGGGTTCGGTGGAGGCACTCAACTTCTGGGGCTTCGTGGCAGCGGACCACGGCCATGACCTGGACAAGGCACGCAAGCGGTTGCAGGCTGCGGCGGCTCTCGAGCCTGGCGCGGGTGCGGTGCTGGACAGCCTGGGCTGGGTGAGCTTTCGCGCGGGGCAACTGGAGCAGGCCGGTCTCTTCCTGGAGCAGGCTGGTCGGCTCGACCCTGGCGACGCCGAGATCCTGGCGCACCTGGGAGATCTGTACGCGAAACGATCCGAACGCGAACGGGCCGCGGCCGCGTACCGCAAGGCCTTGAGCAAGAAACCCGAGGAGCGCTTGCGCCGGCGGCTGGAAGAGAGCCTGGCAGGCCTCGAATCCCGGCGCGCCGCTGGGCGATAGCGGATAAGTCGAATGATCGTGCGTGGCGAACACGGGCCGCTGGGCTGCACAATCGCTCCGACCACGNNACGGCCACGGCCTCATGGGGCTATCGCGGGACTGCGGTCCTCTCCCTGCTGTTTGCCGCCTGCGCGACCGCGCCGGCGCAACGGACGTATCCGGTTCCCAGCGCCGACGAGCTGCTGGCGGCTCTGCGTGCGCGCCAGGCCGCTGCGCACAGCCTGAATCTGGAGACGCGCACCACCAGTTGGCTGGGCGGCGAGCGCGTGCGCGGCACGGTGCAGATGCTGGTCGAGCGCGGCGGCAATCTGCGCTTCGAGGCCGAGGTCTCATTGCAGGGCACGGTGGCGGCGCTTGCGGTGAATGACGGCCAATTCGTCTTCGTCGACCACCAGAAGAAGACCTTTCGCCAGGGCCTGGCCACTCCGAGCGATGTGGCTTCCTTGATTCGCATTCCCCTGCCACCCCAGGCGGTGGCCGCGATCCTGCTGGGCGACGTGTTTGTTTCCGAGGGAAGCAAGGCGCTCGATGTCGGGTGGGATCGAGGCGCGGATGTGCTGCATTTGCAGGCGCCGGACGGGGCCGAGTCGTGGGTGAGTCTACACAGGCCTGCGCCTCTGGTCGCTGCCTGGGACGTGGTCGCGGTTTCAGGTCAGCCGGTGTTCTCCCGAGGGCGTTGGCGTGTGTCCTATCAGGATATGCAGCGCATCGACGGGCAGTCGTTCCCCAAGCTCATTCGTTTCGCCGAGCCCGGGCGCGACTTCGACGATGGTGTGGAGATCAAGGTCCGGGACCGCATCCTCAACCCTGCTTTTCCGACCGACGCTTTCCTGCTCGCACCGCCGCCCGGCTATCTGCCGCAAAAGCCGGGGGGATAGTCAGCCTTCCTCCGAGCCTGCCTCGCNNTTGATTGAACTGCCGTCCAGGTAAACGCGCACGAGACCGCTCGACGCCTCGGCAAAGGACTCGAACGCGGCGTTCTCTATGTGGCGGGTCAGGACCTGCTGCAAGCCGCGTGCGCCGGTCTCGCGCTTTATGCTCTCGGCCACGATCTTCTGAATGACCGGCTCCTCGACCTGAAGCTCGAAACCCTCTTCTTCGAATTCCCGGGTGAGCCGGTCGACCACGTTCGATTTCAAGATGTCGGTCAGGGTGACCGCATCCAGCGGCTCGAACGGCACGAAACGCGAGAAACGCGCGAGCAGCTCGGGCAGAAAGCCGTAGGCTTGGAAATTGGCCACGTGCTCGACCTCTTCCGGTGTGTAACTGACGGCAACCGCGTCCGGCGGGCTGCTGCCCTGGGGGCTGCGGCCAAACCCGATGGAATCGCCAGCGGCGCGACGGCGTGCCACCTGTTGAAAACCGGAGAATGCCCCGGCCGCGATGAACGCCACATCGGCGGTCGACATCAGAACGTGATCGCTGTAGCTGGAATGGGTCAACTCGAGCGGCACCACAACCTCGGACGCCTCCAGCATCTTGAGCAACTCGCGCTGCACGCCCAGGCCGGTGACGTCCTTGGTGGTCCCGGCACCGGCGAAGATCGCGTTGTTCTGGCCAGACGCGATCTTGTCGAACTCATCAAGACACACGATCCCGATGGCGGCCAGCAGGGGATTGTCGTCCGCCGCGTGCAGCAGGCGGGTGAGGATCGTGCTCGGGTCCTGGCCGACATAGCCAGTTTCCGAGTAGGTGGTGATGTCGATGATCACGGTGGGCAGGTGCAGGATCTGCTGGAACAGCAGCTCGACCAGAAAGGTCTTGCCGCACCCGGTGGGCCCTATGAGCAGGGTGTTAGACTTGGGCAGAAGCTGCTCGCGCTTGACCCCGTCGACGTAGATGCGCTTGATGCGGCGGACATGGCGGTAGGCCATGAGGGCGACCGCCCGACGTGCCTGGTTCTGGCCGCGGTAGCCAAGCTCCTCGAGCCGCCGGTAGATCTCACGCGGCGACGGCACGGGCAGCGCCTTGGCGAACCTGACCAGGTGCTCGAGGCCGGACCTGCGCGACTTCTTGAGCTGTTCCACCCTTGCCAAAGGCTAGCACAAAGCGCGAGCCTCTGAGCGGATTGGGTTGTTGCCGAAGGGGGTTAGGGAATGGTCCCGTGCGACTGCGACTTGATTTGGTCGGCGAGCCCCTGATCGATCGCACCCTTGGAGACGGCCAACGACAGAAGGTAGCCTTCGATGCCGGCCGAACTGCCATCGTACAGCGCTCCCGCCGTCTTGCGCAGAATCTTGCCCTCGCTGATCTCGGTATCCTCGATCGCGTTTGTGCCGGCTGTTGCTTTTACGAGCATCCCTCGATACCCCAGACGGGCTGGCCGGACCGTCTCATTGGCGCTGGCCATGGGCCGGACCAAGGGGGCGCTACCCAGGCGAGCCCGCACTTCCGCCACCTCAGACGGTTCGAGGGTGAAGACCGGGTTCGGCATACCGGAGAACACGTCGATTGTGACCTTCCACACTTCCGCCGGGGGTGCGTCTGCCGGCGGCGAGCCGCCGCTCGCGCTCACACCTCCCGTGCTGCTGCTTGCACTGGCGCTTCCGCCCAAGGAGTCGCCCCCGACTGCGCCGGTTGTCGCCCCGCCGGTGCCGCCGCTAGAAACGGCCCCTCCGACTTGGGAGGCTGTGCTGCCCCCGCCGGGCGTGGCACTGCTGGCTCCTGCGCTGCCCCCTGAGGAAGTCACGCCGCCGCTCGCGGTCACTCCTCCCGTGCTGGTGCTGGTACCGGCACTTCCGCCCGAGGAGGCACCAGCGACCGCGCCCGTCGCCGCCCCGCCGGTGCCGCCGCCAGGCGCGCCGCCGCCGGCCTGGACAGTCGTGCTGCCCTCGCCGGCCGTGGCACCACTGGCGTCCGCGCCCCCGTCGTTCCCGGCGCCCCCGCCTGCGGCGGCATCCTCAACTGGCGCCGGCCTCGTGCCGCTGGCATGCAGTCCGTTTTGTCGTCCACAGCCTGCCAGGACGACAGCGACCGCAAGCAGGAAATGCCCCCCAATCGAACGACCGGTCATCAATGCTGCCGGCCGCGCGGTGCCTCGCTTGGTTGCGTTCATGCTGCGCCTTCCACGCGCTCGTCATGCTAGCTGTGCTGTCCCGGCGGTCAATAGCGACCAGCAGTATTCCGCTGGCCCGGAGAAATTGTACTTGTGCGCGTTCGGGAGCGTAGGCGAAAGCGTGCGATCAGCGATCGGCTGCCGCCGGGCTCGCCGTCATTGCCCCAATCACCCACACCGCACCCCGCCACGCCGGCCTCCGACCTCACTATCGCCGTTGACGGATCGTGCCCTGGCTGGGAGACTTGCGTGCTCAACCCCGCAACCGATTTTGGAGACCATCCGCATGTCTGAGTATTTGTTCACATCCGAGAGCGTTACCGAAGGCCACCCCGACAAGCTGTGCGACCAGGTGTCGGACGGCGTGCTCGACGCCATCATCAGCGAAGACAAGACCTGCCGGGTGGCCTGCGAGGCCCTGACCAAGACCGGCTTCGTGATGGTGGCCGGCGAGATCACGACCACAGCCAAGGTCGAGTTTCCCGCCATCGTGCGCGACGTGGTCAAGGGCATCGGCTACGAGGATTCGGCCATGGGCTTCGACTGGAAGACCTGCGGGGTGCTGGTGGCTATCGAGCGCCAGTCGCCTGACATCGCCCAAGGGGTGGACGGCCACGGCGTCTATACCCACGACGAGCAGGGCGCGGGCGATCAAGGAATGATGTTCGGCTACGCCTGCGACGAGACGCCCGAGCTGATGCCGGCGCCCATCATGCTGGCGCACAAGCTGGCCAAGCGGCTGTCGGATGTGCGCAAGAAGCGCATCGTGGATTTCTTCCGTCCCGACGGCAAGAGCCAGGTCACGATTCGCTACGACGAGAAGAACCAGCCGGTCGCCATCGACGCCGTTGTCATTTCCACCCAGCATAGCGAGAGCGTGAAGTACAAGCTCTTGCGCGAGGTGGTGATGGAAGAAGTCATCAAGCCGGTGCTGCCCGCTCGCCTGGTGACGGGCAAGACCAAGTACTTCATCAACCCCACCGGCCGGTTCGTGGTGGGCGGTCCCATGGGTGACTCGGGGCTGACCGGTCGCAAGATCATCGTGGACACCTACGGCGGCATGGGACGCCACGGTGGCGGGGCGTTCTCGGGCAAGGATCCCTCCAAGGTCGATCGGTCCGCCTGCTACTACGCGCGCTACATCGCCAAGAACCTGGTGGCGTCCGGCCTGGCCCGTCGCTGCGAGGTGCAGCTTGCCTACGCCATCGGCGTGGCGGAACCGGTGTCGCTGCTGGTGCAGAGTTTCGGCACCGGCGCCCTGCCCGACGACCGCCTGTCCGAGCTGGTGCAGGCCAACTTCGACGCGCGCCCTGGCGCCCTGATCCGCGAGCTTGACCTGCGCCGTCCCATCTTCCGCAAGACCGCGGCCTACGGTCACTTCGGCCGCAGCGACGCCGAGTTCACCTGGGAGCGCACCGACCGGGCCGAGGCGCTGCGCGAGGCCGCCAAGGGTGTCAATGGCGCGAGCAAGTCGGCCCGTGCGACCAAACGTCCGAGCAAGAACGGCTCCGCGCGCGCCAACGGGGCTAGCGCGAACGCCGAGTAAACGTCGTCGCTTTCACCGCCTCGACCACCTGTTCGGCCGGCGGCCGCGCTTTGAAGCGGACTTCGGTGTGCGCCAGGATGTCGTGCAGGGCCAGCCGTCTGGGATGGAAGGCGACCAGGAGGAATCCCGCCAGGTACGCGACCAGGATCGCAGTTGCCAGCGCGACGTAGAGTGCCGGCAACGCGAGTTGCGACAGGGTCAGACTGGCCATGCGAAAGGCCACGTGCTGGTCGCGGTGCAGGGAATAGACCACCACGGCCAGCAGTGTCCAGGCCAACGGGCCCCAGGCAAAGACCAGGAACCGGATCAGCGCCGCTTTCCACGAAATGCGGCTGCCCGCTGGATCTTCGACCCGGATGCCGAGCAGCCACTTGCCCGCGGTTTGCCCCAGGAAATGGTGGCAGAGGACGAAGTAGGCAAGCGCCACAGCAATGACCCACGGGCCGGCGAAGTAGCCAGCCGCCCCCAGCAGAACCGCGTCGATGGCCAGGGCGATCCCGCGCGTGCGAAACCCGGATAGCTCGCGCCGGTCAGCGCGTGCCGACTCCAGCGCCGCCAGCAGCTCGTCGTAGTTGGCAAAACGTGCCGCGGGCTCCTTGGCCATCATGCGCTCGGCGATGCGGGCCAATACCTCGGGCACGTTGGGATTGACCACGCGTACCGGCGGGGCCTTGTCGGTGACGTGCATCGAAATCACGCCGACCGGCGAGGGGCCGGTAAACGGCGGCCGGCCGCACAGCATGTGGTAGAGCGCGCAGCCGAGCGAGTAGATGTCCGAGCGAAGGTCGACGGTGCCGCCGCGTCCCTGCTCGGGTGACATGTAAAGCGGCGAGCCGATGATGGCCCCGTCGCGCGTGAGCTGCGAGTCACCGAGCATGCTCTTGACCAGCCCGAAGTCGAGAATCTTGATGCCCGCCTCGCGATCGAGCATCAGGTTAGATGGCTTGACGTCGCGATGAACGAAGCCCTGGGCAGAGGCGGCGCGCAGGCCGCGGGCCGCGGCGATGGTGTATTCCAGGGCCTCGGCCCAGGGCAGCGGCTGCGGCCGAGCCAGCAGCGAGTCCAGTCCCGGCCCTTCCAGATACTCCATGACGAAGAAGTGAAACCCGCGGTCCTCCCCGATGAAATAGATCTGCGCGATGTTGGGATGGCGCAACCTCGCCTGCGCGCGCGCCTCGCGCTCGAAGCGAACCACCACCTCCGGGTCGTGGGCGATCTCGGGCGCCAGCACCTTGATGGCTACCGGGCGTTCCAGCGACGTGTCGCTGCCGTAGTAGACCGCGCCCATGCCCCCGCGGCCGAGCAGACGCACGACCTCGAAATGCTTGAGGCAGGTGCCTTCCAGCGCGTCGGCGGACACGCGGGCCTCCATCTCGGTCGGGTTGCGGACCAGGATCGTGGCGTCGAGAGAAGGAAGGCTTTTCTCTCCGTCGCTCATGGGCAAAGAGCATAGCGCAGAACGTTCTAGATATGGGAACCCTGGAAGGGTTCCCATTCCCCCCCGCGATGGTGCGCCGCCGGCAGAGCCGGCGGGCTCCCCACGCACCTACGCGTCTCCTACGGATCGCGGTTTTCGGAAATCAGGCCTTGGTCTGGGGGACTGGTCGTCTTGCATCAGGGCCAGAGGACATCCTGCGGATGGCGCTGGTTCCAGGCGTTGATGACGTCGAGGCGGTCTTGTCGGTCTGGCCACATCGCCCAACCCAGCAGAAGCGCCGCAACTGTCAGCACCCCACCCGATATAGCCGTAGCAGCGTTTCCGGTGGTCCAATGGCCCTCGTTGAGCCTCATGATGGCTCCAAGCCCGAGAGTCCCAAGACCAAGAATGGCGCCAACCCCGGCCACATTCTTCGCGGCCGTTCTCCTCGATGCAAGCTGGTCAGCCTGTTCGGACACCAAGGGGTCCGACCTCGTCAGCTCTGCCAGTCGGGCCGCATCGTCCACGAAGACTGGGAGCGGAGGTTGGACAGGAACGCAGGCGCACTCCGCTGCCTTGGCTGTTGTCGCCGGGGCCGTCTTTTCGGATTCGATCTTGCCGCCGGCCGCACTCGGGGATGCCGGCGGGGTAGTGGTTGTGGACACAGGCGCTGCAGGTTTTTCTTCGGCCCGCGCAGGCGACGCCCGGAAAGCCACAAGAAGTGCAACCAGCAGAGTTCGCGTGAGCGGACGCAGCCTCGAACACCCGGACCCATGTCGTGCAATGACACCGCAGAACCGTCTCTCATGGCCCATCATGCTGGCCTTGATACCACACCTCGCGTTTTGGCGGAATGTGCGCGTCAATTGACAGCGTGAAGCCCCATCGTGCCATCTCCCCAAAGTGAGCAGGTTGGGGCTATGCTTCGAGGAACTCTCCGAGCCGCCGACTCGGTGGCAACTGCAGTTGGCGAGGGAGGAGCCCCTGATGCAAGGAATCCGCATTCGCCCTCTTTGCCTAACAACTCTGGTGCTCATGGCCGCCTGCAACAGCAGCGGCCGATCGGTCGGGATCCCCGATGCCAGCCGAGGCACGGGCGACACGACGGGAATCCGCACCACCACTGCGACCACGGCCACGAGCGCGACCGCGATAACCACGGTCAGCACCACTGCAACCGCGACCACCGTTGTGACCGCCAGCCAGACGGACAGCGGGACCGGCACCGGAGGCGGGACCGGTGCAGGCGACGCGGCCGGGGCCACGGGCCGGGACGCAG
>PMZX01000352.1 GCA_003170035.1 Myxococcales bacterium
GCGCCCGCCTCGGCAATGAACTCCTGCAGCCGCTGCACGAAATCATCGACGATCTGGTCCAGCTTGGGCGCCAGCGCAGCCGCGGCTTTGGTCACCGCCTCGGGGGCGGCCTGCCCGGCCTCGGCCTTCACCTCTTGCGCCACTTTGCCCCTGAAGATGATGGCCAGCACCGGCGCGGCCAGTGTCATCAGCCCGCCGGCCAAGGTGTTGACGAACAATAGAATCGTCGTGCCGAGAGCGCCCAGGGCAAACACCGAGGCGTCGTACTTGAAGGTGTCCACCGAGATGTGAAGCCGCGCCTCGGGCGACGACAGCTCGTCGGCGATCGCGCGGGTCAATCCTTCCACGCGCTGGTTGGCGACCTCGATGGCCCGCTCGGCCAGGCGATCCAGCTCGGCGGCCATACACTCGCCCTCGGCCTCCAGCCAGGCCTTCCACGTGTCTTGCAGAAACGGTCCCAGGTAGCGCCGCACGTCCGCCGCGTCGGCGCTGGCGATCTCGGGCGGAAGCGCGGCCACGAAGTCGCGGGCGAAGGCAGCCAGGTCCTGGCGCACGCGGGCCTTCAGAGCCGCAGCCTCGGCCACCACCCCGGAGGCGGCCTGGTCGAGCGCCCGGCGCCCTTCCTTCAGTCGCTCCTGCGCGTGCGNNCACGCGCGCGGCCAGATCCTCGGGCGGCAGTTCCAGCGAGCGCCGCCGCATGCCCAAGCTGTCTCGCACAAAGACCGCCAGCCGGCCCGCGTCCTGCAGGGCATGGTCGAGCAACAGGCGCACCCGCTCCGCACCCAAGGTCAGACGCAGGTGCGCCAGCAGCGGCTGCAGGCGCGAGCCCGCCAGGTCGCCGGCCAGGGCTCGCTTGGCCGAGACAGGGAACACCGCCGGCGCGTGCACGATCCCCGACAGGTGGCGCCGCGCGAACTCGGTCGCCTCTTCCAACTCTGCGTCGTCGAGCAGATCGGCCTTGCTGACCACGAACACCAGCCGATCGCGACAGGAGCGCAGGATGCGTTCCTCGATGAAGCGGCGTTCGGAAGCCGTGAGGATCTGCGTGGCGTCCAGCAAGAACAAGGCCGCATCGGCACGCGGTACGTAGCCATAGGTGATGTCCGCGCGCTGTTCATTGATGTCGTTGACCCCCGGCGTGTCTACGACTGTGATCTGCTCGCGCAAGAACGGCGCCGGGTGCTCGATATCGACATGCGACAGGGATTCGTTGGTCGCCTGCGCACCTGCCACGGTCAGCCAATCCGCCAGCTTGGCCGAGTCGATGGTCTGGCGCCGGCCGTCTTCGAACACAGCCTGGGCCGCGGCCCGCTCGCCGTGACGGATCAGTGTCAGCACCGCGGTGGTGGGCGTGATCCCCACCGGCAACAAGGTCTCGGCCGCAGGCTGCGCGGGGCCGGCGTCCGCAGACCAGGGATCGTGGAGGGCAAGCAGGGCATTGATGAAGGTCGACTTGCCGTGGTTGAACTCGCCCAGCACGACCAGAGAGAAGCGCCCTTGGTCGAGCTTTGCGATGCGCACCTGGCGAATGTCGTGGGCCGTGGACTCGAGTCCGGCCGTGGCCGCCACGTCGGCCAGGCTGCCCAGCACCTCGCGGATGGCAGCCTTGCGTGCAGCCGAGCGGTTCTCGTCGCTCATCGGAGCACCGCCAAAAGATCCGCAACCTGGGTGTCGCATTCCTCGCGTGAAAGCCCGGCCCCGCCCTGACCGTCGCCGACGACGCCGCGGAAGTACGCCGTCTGCGCGAACAGACGCAGGGCCTTCACCCGCGTGGGCAGATAGGGATGGGTGGAAAAGGCCTCGCCCAGCCGGCGCAGATCATCGCGCGCCTCCTCGAACTGGCGCAGGTACTCGTCGACGTTGATCTCGCCGTAGAGCTTGCGCGAGCCGAGTGCCAGCTTGATGAGCGCCGCGGTGGCGGTTCCCAGGTCGCGCGCGCAAAGCAGACCGGCCCGATCGCTGGTGATCTCCGCGCGCCGCGNNAGTACAACGCGGTCAAGTACACGACGTGGTTGTTCTGGATGTGACCGCACTCGTGACCGATGACGAAAAGCAACTCGGCCTCGCTCAGGTGGTCGACCAAGGCGCCCGACAGCACCAGGGTGGCATCCTCGCTGGACCCGAAGGTGTGGGCGCCGAGCGAGGCCAGCTCGGGCGAAACGTAGACCGCGGGCACCGCAATCTGTAGCACATCGGCGCAACGAGCGACCTTGGCAAAAAGCGCAGGGAACTGGCGCTCCCCCACCCGCACGGCGCTGCCGACCAAACGGCTGCGGCCCACGGTATTCCAGAAACGGACCGTGGACTCCATGGCCAGGGTCACCGGCCGCAGCTTGTCCAGGGTGGCGCGCACCCGCCAATCGCCGCCAAAGGCGTAGGCAGAGGCTTCGCGCGCACGCGCCTGCCCGGCGTCCTTGCACGCGGCGACGTAACGAGAGAAGGACAGATCCACGGCTGCCATCAGAGCAGCATCATAGCGCAGAGCCGGACGCACGCCGGCCTGAAGGGCCAGTCAGCGTGGCGCCTTGTCCAGCACCTCGCGCACCCGGCGGGTCAGCACGTCGATCGTATACGGCTTGCTGATGAACTCGATCCCACGCTCCAGCACGCCGTGGTGGGCGATGATGTTCTCGGTGTAGCCCGAGGTGAAGAGGGTGCGGGTCTCGGGGTGCGCCTGGGCCAGGCGATCGGCCAGTTGCCGGCCGTTCATGCCCGGCATCACGACGTCGGTGACCAACAGGTGGATGGGCTTGCCGTCGGTGCCCACCAGCGCCAGCGCGTCCTCGCCGTTGCCGGCCACCAAAACGCGATAGCCGGCGTCGCGCAGCACGCGGGTCACGATGTTGCGCACGCGCTCGTCGTCCTCGACCACCAGGATGGTCTCGCTGCCCCCGGTGACTGTCCGTGGGTCAGGCGTCGGGGTCAGCGCCTCGGGCGCCCCGGACTCGGCCGGCAGGTAGATCTTGAAGGTCGTGCCCTTGCCCACCTCGGAATAGACCTCGACGTGGCCGTTGCTCTGTCGGATGGCGCCGTATATGGTGGCCAGGCCCAGCCCGGTGCCCTCACCGCGCGGCTTGGTGGTGAAGAACGGTTCAAACAGGTGGCGCTTCACCTCGTCGCTCATACCGCAACCGGTGTCGCTGACGGCCAGCCGGACATACGGGCCCGGCTCCACCAGCGGGTGGCTGCGCTTGTACTCCTCGTCCAACGTGACCGTGGCGGTCTCGATGATCAGAACCCCGCCGCCTGCCATGGCGTCGCGGGCATTGACCGCCAGGTTCACCAGCACCTGCTCGGCCAACCCCGGGTCGATCCTCACCGTGGCCAGTCCCTGGCCAGGCAAGGTGCGCAGCTCGATGTCTTCACCGATCAGGCGCACCAGCATCCTGTGCATGTGCGCGATCAGATCGTTCAGGTCTACCAGGCGCGGCTCGACGATCTGCCGGCGCGAGAAGGCCAGCAATTGCCGGGTCAGCCCGGCCGCGCTCACCGCGGCCTCGCGCACCTCGCCCAGCAAATCCTGGACGCTCTGGTTGCGCTGCAGACGATGGTTGGCCATTTCAACATTGCCCAGGATGGCGGTGAGCAGGTTGTTGAAGTCGTGGGCCACGCCGCCGGCCAGCCGGCCGATGGATTCCATCTTCACCGCATGCTGGAGCTGGTCCTCCAAGCGGCGGTGGTCCGCCTCGGCACGCCGTCGCTCGGTGATGTCACGGGCCACGCCCATGAATGCGGGCGCGCCATCCAATTCGGTCATGCTCACGGTCAAGTCGACCGGGTAGGTGCTACCGTCCTTCCGCTGCTGCCCCCCCTCGACCCTCACGAAGCCCTTGGAGATCACCTCGCGTTGTACTTCGGGCAGTTTCTCTCGTGCCTCCGGCGCCACGATCTGGGCAAGCGGCATGCCTAGCAATTCCTCGCGGGTGTAGCCTAACTCGCGGCAGGCCGCGTTGTTGACCTCGATCAATTTCTCGTCGTGCCTGACCAGGAATATCCCGTCGGTGACCGTCTCGAACAGGGTGCGATAGTGCCGCTCGCTCCGCCGCGCGGCAGCCTCGTTGGCGTGCATGGTCTGCAAGCGAATGTNNAGCATTTCGAAGCCGGTGGTGGCCAGGTTGGGCAGCAAGGGGATGACCAGCAGTTCCACCATCCCGACGACCACGATGGTCGCCAGCACCCCGAGCACCCAGCGGTGAGACAGGGCGATGGCGGCGATCAGGACCGGAATGATCCCCGAAGCCAGCATGGCGATCTCGTAGCGGACAGACCCCAGGAAGGGCACGGTCAGCGGTATCGCGGTCGCGCAGGCGAGATACAGCGCCACGCCCGTGCGGTAACGGCCCGCACGCACCAGCAGAAACGAGACCGCGATCAGGCCGGTGCCCGTGATGATCCCGAAGACATCCCAGCCGCGCAGGATAGTGGTGCCGACCGTGCGTCGCCAGAACAGGTCGCTCAAGACCAGTCCCAGCACGATGGCTGCAACATGGGCCAGCATGAGCACGGCCATCAGGTGCGCAGCCGCGCGCTGCTCGGCGCCCTGGATGCGCGCGCTGGGTCCGATCAGACGCTGCCACAGCGAGCTCTGACCGTTTTCGTCCAATCCGTTCCTCCTTGGCTGTCGATCCTGGCCGGCCGGCAATCGAACTACATCCCGACGGCCGCGAGCAACCCGGCCTGTGCCAGCGCCGCCTGCCCACACACTATGTTGCCACGATTGGGCCCGAGCGATCGGCTTTTGTTCGCAGTCTCTGATATGGGAACCCTGAAGGGGTTCGCTTCACCCCTCGGCCCCCCACCCGACCCGGAGACCTATCGGAAGCTGTAGGTAAGTCCGACTTGGATCTCGAAGCCCCGGTTGTGGATGTCGTCGGGCGTGACGCCAGCGACCTTGGCCGGATAGGTGGACGGCGTCTGGTACTGGATGTCGAACATGTTCGTCACCCTGACGTAGCCGGCCACGCCTTCGGCCAGATCGTAAATCTTGGCGAAGGCACCCATCACCAACGCCTCGCCGACGGGCGGGCGGATGTCGGACGTGGCGCGAACCTTGGCACTTCTGTACTCGCCGAGCAGGGAGAGGCGCAGGTGATGGTAGAGGTCGCGTGAAATGGTGAAGTTGGCAGCGTGCCGCGAGACCATCGGCGCGGAGTACGTGACACTGAGAAGCGTGTTTTCTGCGTGGACATACGTGTAGTTGCCGGCGAGCTCTAGCTGCGGAAGGATTTGTAGTCTTATCTCCGTTTCGACGCCTTGAGTGACGAGGCTTCCAATGTTGTTGTATTGGAGAACGCCAGGGGCAATTTGGCTTACGAAAATCATATCGTTGACGTTGCTGTAGAACAAGCTGACCCCCGCGGTCAGCTGACGCCAAGGAGCGATTCCAAACACGAGTTCCTCGGTCATGATAGTCTCGGGCTTGGTGTTCGCGTTACCGACAATCGCTGGGTTGCTCGACCACAACTCGCGGTAGGTTGGCGCTCGGAACGCCGTCGCAAACAAGCCCTTGACCCAGGCCTTGTCCTGGTAGTTGTACACGAGGGCCACCCTGGGGTTCGTGGTTCCGCCGAAGTCATTGTAGTGGTCGTAGCGCACGCCGGCGGTGAGCTTGAGCCCTGTGAAGAACCGATAGTCCGCTTGCGCATAGGCAGCCAGCACGTAGCGGTCTGGGTTGTCGTAGAACTTCGTGGCGGGTACGCCCGTCGGGTCCGGACCGTTGGAAACGCGGTCGTCGTCGTTCGTCGTAACGTACTCGGCCGCTCCCCCCGCAATGAGGTTCAGGTCGCGGATTGGCTGGTAGCTCAGGTAGGTGTCAAGGCCATAGCGGAAGTCCCTGGAATGGGGGTGCGCGTACATGCCATCAGGAAACAGAGGCTTCACTCCCGCAGGCCAGAGTAAGCCGACAATGGGACCCCAGTCCATGTAGGCGAAATTGAGCTGGGTTTGCCATTTCAGGGCCTTGCTGAAGGTTTGGTAGTAGTCGAGGCTGGCGATCGACCATGTAGCCTTATCAGTGCTCCTCGGGTCCAAGACGTCGCCAACCGTGATGAACTGTGGGCTCACCTGGTGGGCGCCGCTGACGCTCAGCTGGAGCATGTCCTTGTACCCAAGCTTGAGATTGCCAACAACCTCCTTGTACGGATCGCGGATGTTGCCGGATACGCCTGCACCGTCCTGCTCGATGAAGAAGTTCTCGCCTCGGTTCTCTGCGTAGCCGAAGTGACCGTTGACGTTGAAGTCGCCAAACTTCTCGCCGGCCGTCACGTCCACGGCCCCGGCCGCATTGGATCCAGCCTCGCCGGTCACGTGCACCCCCCCTGTCTCCGAGCCCTTCTTGGTAATGACGCTGACGACGGCGACGAACGCATTCGCGCCGTAGAGCGCCGAGCCGGGACCGCGGATGATCTCAATGCGTTCCACGTCCATGAGGCTGATCGCACGCACCGTCTTGCCCGTGCCACCGTCATTGAGACTGCCGAGCCGCACGCCATCGATCATGATCAGCAAGCGCTCGTTGAGATCGCTCGTGACGCCGCGAACCGTAATCAGCTGGAGCTGCTGTTTGGAACGCCGCACGTCAAAGCCAGGCACCAGCTGAAGAACGTCATTGAGCGTCTTCAAGCCGAGGATGGCGATTTTCTCCTTTGTGAAGACGGTGATCGATGACGGGGCATCGGCGATCGACTCGGAACGTTTGCTCGATACCACGCTGACCTCGAGCAATTGGGAGAGTGAAAGCTCGTCGAACGCACTCTTCGCCTCGGGCGCAGCGGCGGTCACGGTCGCCTTCCCTGCCGGCGGCGCGGTGGCCGCGGCCATCTCCTGCGCCGGGGCCGCCGGAATCGCATCAGCCGCACCGGCATCCGGAGGTGGCGCGGTGGCTGCGGCCATCCCCTCCGCCGGGGCCGGCGCCTCTTCGTTGGGCGCTTTCGCAATCTCGTCCCCTGTCGCCACGTTCGCGACCAGAATGCTTGCCGCCAACAAGGCCGCCGACCACAAGGCCCGACAGAAATCTCGCACCATAGGGCCCTCCTTCTTTCTTCGAGCGCAGAGCCGATTGGCGAAGGCGCTATTGTCCCTCGATCTCACATCTCCTTTTCCGTCGGAAGCACTCCACCGAGGCACTTGACAACAAGAGTCGGCGCGAGCGTGGTTTGGCATCGGCGGAAGGAGCGTGGAACTTTAGAGCCGGGTTCGCGAGGCAGCTCGCAACGACTCGATTGCACCTGTTCACGCCGGCTCCTGGTCCCCTTTCGCCACGAGATCACGCGCGACCTCTGACCTCCGACCGTGGCGATGATGGGCAGCGAACCTGGCCAGATTGGTTGGCCAGCAGACGTGGTCGTCAAAGGGTCGCCCTGTTCCTGAGGAAAAGTGCTTGGTCGTTCGTCCCTGGCTGCGGCGACTGCTCAGCCGGGCTCGCCTGCGATGCGGCGCACGGCTGCCAGAAGAAGATGGGGCTGGAACGGCTTGACGATCCAGCCCTTGGCCCCGGCGCGCTTGGCCCGGGCGATGAGATCGGGCGATCCATCCGTGGTCAGCATGACCACTGGCACGGGCGGCCCTGCCGCGTCGCCCTTGATGGTTTCGAGAAACTCAAGCCCGTCCATGCCGGGCATCGTGACGTCGCACAAGACCATGGCGACTTCTGCGTGCGCGCGCAGGGCATCCACGGCTTCCTGTCCATCACAGGCCTCGACGATCTGGTACCCCGCCGACGTCAAGGTCAGGCCAACCTGTTGCCGGACCGTGAGGGAGTCATCTACGACGAGGACGGCCTTGTTGTTCATGACGTTGCGCTGCGGGGTCTAGAAAAAGACAATAGTACCTTCCCTAAGGGCTGCTCGCGCTTCGTGCAAAGGACTTTCCTCGAGTCGAAAACTTGGTGCTATGTCTAGCTCAAGCCAGCCTTCCAATACCAAACCTTCGATGGTGAACAGGATGGGACTCCGGGCAGGATCGAGACTGGAGGCCAGGCGCACCTCCTTGGCCAATGCGCCCTGCGGAACGCTAGTAGCCAACTGTACCCCGTAGGCCAGCAACCGGTTGCAAAAGCGGCCAACCGCCTGGCTCACAAGTTCGCGGGCCCAGTCGGCCCAGTCTCGCAGCGTCATAGTCTGGGGCAAAGGATGAAGTCGCGCGAAGAGCTTTCTGGGACCCAAGAAAGCGAACGAGCCCCGAAGTTCATTGTTGGCGAACCCGCTGAAGGCCGCGACGCTCTCGCCGGTGGGCGGCGGCTGCCGCACCCCGGTGCGCCACTCGGGCTGCACCCCCAAGTCGGCGAGCAACGTGGCCGCGGACAGACAGAGAAGCTCCGTCAATCGCGCTTCGTTGGAATCACCAGGCGCCATGAGTTCCTCTTTTCGCTTTCGGCGGAGCCCGGAAAAGCTGAAGTACGCGCGTGGGGAGGCAGCCGAGCGAACCCTTCCAGAGTCATTTCAAGCAATCTCCTTGGGTATCTCCAGATCCGGCCCCGTGCGCCGCAGTACTGAGGGCGACACAGCCACGCGATTGCGTCCAGCCGCCTTGGCCTGGTACATGGCGCGGTCGGCGCGATCGATGAACACCTCCACGTTGTCTCTCACCTCAAGGCACGCGATGCCAATCGAGACCGTCACCGCCACACGGTGACCCTTGTCGTCCAGCACCGACATCTTTTCCACGGCGCTGCGGATGCGCTCGGCTGCGATGCGCGCGCCCGGCTCGGCAGCACCCGCGAGCACGACCACGAACTCCTCGCCCCCCCAGCGCCCCACGAGGTCCGTCCTGCGCGCCTGGTGGGCGAACAGCCGGCCGAGCGCGGCCAGCACCCGATCGCCCATGGCATGTCCGTGCTCGTCGTTGATCGGCTTGAAGTGATCGACGTCAAGCATCAGGAGTGACAACGGATAGCCGTGGCGCTCGGAACGGGACTGTTCTAGGTCCAAAGCCGCCAGGAGCGCACGTCGGTTCATGATCCCGGTAAGCGGATCCGTGGTCGCTGCGCGCTGAGTTTCCTCGACCAGCAGTGCCATGCGCAAGGGACCACCCATCTCGCGAGCAACCACATCAAGAATGCGCGCATCCTGACGATCCCCGGAACCCTTCTGGCAAAGAGCAATGTGGGCTATGATTTCTCGACCGAACTCGATGGGACGAACCAGCGGCCGGGCGCTTGGAGGCTCCGCCGAGGCATCCTCATCCTCGATGTGCAGGATCGCGATGTCCGAGGGAAGATTGAAGGTCTCGCGTGCTTCTCGCTCGCATTGCTCGTGTGCAGCCGGATGCGCGTGAAGACCGACGTGCGAGGGTCGATTCACCGACAGCGCCAGCCACCGGTAGGACATGACTTGGGATACGAATTGGGTGAGCAGATCGAAGAGTCGATCGAATGCTCCACAGGTCGAGAGAGCGCTCACCTCGGCCGCGAGCACGGATTCGAAAAGAGCGGCATCCAGATAGGCCGCGATGCGATCGCGAATGGTAGACTCGTCATCCTGAAGCTGCGTGAAGAACCCCTCGTCCTCGGTCGCCACGGGGGGGATGGAACGGCCGATGGCCCGCACCAGATCCCCCATGTGACCTTTGACAACGTACGCGGCCGCGCCCGCTCGCTCGGCCCAAAACCGGTTCCGAGGACTGTCGGGACCACGCAAGATCACGGGCACACGCTCGGTAGCAGGCTCGGCCCGCAAGAGCCGTGTGAGCTGTACACCCGAAATGCCGGCCATCCACAGATCCGCGATCACGGCGGAGGGCGGGCTGCCCAGTGCTGCAGTGATCCCCGCGACGGGCCCTGCGAATCCCGTGGCCCGGTAGCCCTGCATGCGCAGACGCTCGATGAGAACGTCGCGCGTCTGCTCCTCCGGATCGATGAGGATGACCGAATACCCAGGGCTCATGGCAGTTCCGCCGACTGGCCCTCGCCTTCCCGGTTCCTCCGACGCTCACAAACCTGGCGTGAGTTTCGGGCATCGCGTCGGCGTTGTCCGCTGACAAGCATGGGGTCTCCTATCTCTTTTCGGCAGTTCGGCGAAATGCTTGAGAAAACCTTCCTGTCCTCGCGGCCAACCGAACGCGCGCAGGGTCTCGATCGCGCGCTGACGGGACTCCCAAGCGGCTCAAGTTTCTCGATCCTTCTGCCGCTAGTTCTCTCGGGGAATCCGCCATGGGGACGAGCCTGCGAGCGAAACTGGTTCGGACGATGATCGCGACGCTGATCGTCGTTTCGACCGCAACGTTGCTGGTGGTGGCGGGGATGAACTACTTCGCCGCGCAGAAGACGCTGAAGACGATCGAGGAACACCTGCGCGCCGGCATCGAGGACAAGGGCAGCGGGCTAGTCACCAACCAAGCCTTGGGCTTGCGCGATCTGGTCATGGACAACGCCTTCGGCGACGTGGCGCGTTTGGTCGAACGGACGGTGGATAAGGATGAACAGCTCGTCTACGGCCTTTTCCTCGACGAGCAGCAAAAGCCCTGGGGCTTCGCTACCCGGCAACGTGCGACCAGGGGCCCCGACGATTGGAAACGGCTCAACATCGACGTGAGGGCCGAGAAGAAACCGGGCTTGCAGACGATCTACCGCGAGGCGCCGGGACAGAACGTCTTCGAATTCTCAATGGCGGTGGTCGACGACAAGGGCACCGCGCTCGGCAGACTCTACTACGGCCTGTCGGACGCTCCCTTGCAGAAGGCGTTGAGCGAGGCCCACGCTGATTCCCGGCGCGCTCTCTTGCTCACAGTGGGCCTGCTGCTCTTGCTCGGCACCGTGACCATCGTCATGGGTGCGTTGCGTAGCCAACGATCCGCCGCCCGCATCACCCGGCCGGTGACCGACTTGACCCAGGCAGCGAACGCCCTCGCCTCCGGCCAACGCGACATCCGGGTCGACATAGCCAGCGGCGACGAATTGGAGATCCTCGGCGGCGCCTTCAACCACATGGCCGCCGAATTGAAGGACTCCTACGAACGTCTGGAGCACATGAACCGCACGTTGGAAGTGAAGGTGCAGGAACGCACCCGCGAGTTGGCGAACCGCAACCGTGACATGCGCCTGGTCTTGGACAATGTCAACCAAGGCTTCCTCACGGTCTCGACCTCGGGCGTGCTCGCGCAGGAACGTTCGGCGATCGTAGACCGCTGGTTTGGTCCGTGCGAAGGCGAAAGCAAGTTCGTGGACTACATCGCCAAGGCCGACGCGATGTACGCCGCCAGTTTCGATATGGGCTACGAGGCTGTGATCGACGACATTCTTCCGCGGGAATTGTGCCTGGAACAGATGCCGGCCCGCCTGCGCCACAACGGCTGCGAGTTCCGCTGTTCCTACACCGCAATCATGAAGGGCGATCAATTCGACGGCCTGCTCGTGGTCATCAACGACGTGACCGCGGAACTGCTGCACACCCGCCAGGAAGCCGAGCGCAGAGAAATCCTCTCGATGTTCGAAGCACTGACCAGGGATCGCACCGGGTTCCTGTCCTTCGTCGACGAGGCCGACAATCTGTTCAAGCAGGTGCGCGGCGCCGACCTGCCCATGCAGAAGCGTCTCCTGCACACCTTGAAGGGCAACGCCGCGCTGATGGGCTTTCCCATCGTCTCCAATCTATGCCACCAGGCCGAGGACGAGCTGGCCGACCGGTGGACGCCGCTGCCGGCCGAAGCGCTGACACCACTGGAGCAGCGCTGGGCCGCATTGAACGAAGCCCTGAAGAACTTTCTGGGCGAGAAGGGACGCGACGTGCTCGAGCTCAGCACCAAGGAGATCGAGAAACTCGAGCAAGAAATCCGCACCAACGCGCCCACAGAGCATGTTCTGGATCGCTTGGCCTCCTGGTGGCTGGAGGAGACCGACAGACCGCTCAAGCGCCTGGGCCGCTACGCCACGGCTCTTGCCAACCAACAGGGCAAAGGCGAGATCGAGGTCGAGATTCAACCCCGCGGGGTACGGTTGACGCCCAAGGCCTGGGCCGGCTTCTGGACCGATCTGGTTCACGTCGTGCGCAATGCGGTCGATCACGGTCTGGAGACGTCTGCTGAACGCGAACGAGCGGGCAAGCCGGGACGGCCCAAGCTGCGCTTCTCGACTGCGGTCATCGGCCGCAGGCTGGTGGTTGAAATCGAGGACTACGGTCGTGGCATCAATTGGGAGGGTGTGAAGGGCGTTGCGGTCAAGATGGGGTTGCCCGTCGCCACCAACGACGATTTGGTTCGCGCGATCTTCGTCTCAGGACTCACCACCAAGCGTGAGGTCTCTACGGTCTCCGGCCGCGGCATTGGCCTTTCCGCGGTCCACCAGCAGGTGCGGGACCTGGGTGGCCACATCGCGGTCATCACCAGCCCCGGCCAAGGCACCTGTTTCCGCTTTGTCTTCCCACTGCCCGACGTAGGACCGCGCTTCGGCGTCCACACCGGGGAATTCCCGAGTCAACCCGATGACTCACCTTCATGAGCAACGCCGAAACCTGCCGCGGCCCATGGCGTGGCTGCTGGTTGGGATCGGCCTCGTGCTCGCCTATCAGCCGCTGCCACGGGCGACGGCCCAGGGCACCAAGCCGGTGGTCCATGTTTTTCTCCAGCTCGATGCCAAGTCGAGCGTTGTCGAGAAGACGCTACAGCAGCAATTGCCCGAACTAGGCATCGTCGTGTTCGGGCGCTTTCGCGACTTTGAAGAGGAGTTGACCAACGGCCGCCCCGATGCGGTGCTAAGCATTGCGCCCGTCTTGGAGCAACGCGGGAAGACGGCGTCCCTGCAAGGGCGCCGCGGGGGGAAGGGTGCCGAACCCTATCTGCTTGTTTCGGTCAACCAGCCATTGGAGGGCTCATTGGCTGGAAAGACAATCGGTGTGGTCGACCTGCTCGGCCGCGATGGCACTCAGGCCTTCGTCAAGCGTCTACTCAAGGCAACGGACATCAAGATCAAGCGCGTGGCGAAGGTCGAGGACCTTCTGCCGCTTCTCGAGTTTTCCGCGGCCGATGGCATTGTTCTTCCCAGTTCCATGCTGGGCCGGCTGTTGGAACGGACCCGCCTAGTCATCAAGGCCAAGGAAGTACCGGGGGGCCCGGTGGGCCTGCCCACCGTGGCGGTGTTGAATCCGGCCGTCCGCGACGTCGTCGTCAGATCCTTTCAAAAACTCGACGCACCCACGATGCAGCTCGTGGGCATCGACTCCTGGAGCGTGCAATGACTGCCCGCAGCACCCCAAATTGGAGAATGGTCTCGCTGTCGGCCACCATTCTGCTGTTCCTCGCAGCCTGCGCCACAACGGGCAACGAATATGGCGTGCCCACTCCGGTCTTTCCCCCTATTACCGATCCGCCTGCACGACGTGGCGCGCCTGATCTCCTCATTGCCATGCCGAACTCACCAAACTTCGTCGAAGTCCGCAAGAGCCTGGTATCGGAAGTACAAAAGAACTTCAACATCCATACTTATGCCGTCGGGCCGCAAACAACGGCTGCAGATTTCGCCTCGGTCATCCAAACCGTCAGACCGGTGTGCGTGGTGTTGATGAACAACGCGACCATGAACCTGTATCGCCAGTACCAGACGGCAAATCCGACCACTCCCATGCCCCCCGCGGTCCTCTTGATGGCCTCTTTTGTAGAAGAGGTGCAGCCCCGACTTCGGCGGGCAACGGGCATCTCATATGAGGTCCCCGGAGTCACCGCCTTCGTACATCTCCGATCTGTGATTGGCGTCCCGATTAACCGCGTGGGGGTCATTTATCGTCTGCCATTCCGAAGATTCGTGGAGCGCCAGAAGCTCCTGGCGGCCAAGGAACACGTAGATCTCATTTCTGTCTCCGTGCCCGATGATGTGACAGCGGCCGGCCTGCGCGAGGCTCTTCACAACCTCGCCACGAGCAGCAAAGTCGACGCCGTCTGGATGCTTAATGACAATGGCCTTGTGCGCAACGCTGCGTTTGTCGACGATACGTGGCGCGCGGAACTGAGCGAGTCCAAGTTGCCACTCATTGTGGGCGTGCCCAATCTGGTCGAGCCGAGCTTTCCTTTGGGAACGCTGGCTGTTGTGCCCGATCATGAGGCTCTGGGCTTGCAGGCTGCGAATCTCTTGTTCGACCTGGCGGACAACGACTGGCAGGTAGAAAGTCATCCCGTGGAGCTACCCCTTTCGGTGAAAACCGTGGTCGACATCAAGCTGGTTCGGGCCAACTTCGGCCTGCGTCCCGACGCCTTGAAGCATATTGACAAGCCATTGGAGTAGTCTTGAGCTACGTTGACTTGAACTGCTGCTACGGCTCAAGTCTGCGCCGGCATAACGTCAGGGTCGCGTGAGCTAGCCAGCGGTTTCCGTATGGCGCCAGGCCGCACTTGCCACCTCCGGATCGAGATCCAGGCAACACCGCGCCAGCGCGGCTCGTGCCGCCAGATCGGCATACTGGGCCAGCGCCTCGACGACGGCCCGGCGGACGGGGATGTCGGAGTCCTTCGCGGCGGCGACAAGGTGGCGCATGACAACCCGCGAGGGGAAACGGCTGAGCGCCATGACCGTCGCGCGCCGGACGGCCGCGTCCGGCGAGGAAAGCAGCGCCCACGAGCCGATGTTCTTCGGCTACTTCTCGTCAGGCTGCGACTCCAGCGCCTGGCCGATGGCCTTGAGACACGCTCCGAAGGTCGCGCTGTCCTGACTTTCGTGCAGCATCCGGGCCAAATGCCCGAGCGCCGCCGCCGAGCCGATCTTGCCCAGCGCCTCGATCACCCCCAGGCGGATCGTCTCGTCGGAGAGCAGAGAGGCCAGCGGCTCCACCGCCTTGGTGTCGCCGATCTCGCCCAGGGCGTTGACCACGGCAAAGCGCAGCCAGGGGTCGCGGTCCAGGATCTTCACCAGCGAGTCGATCGCCACAGTCGCGCGCAGCTGGGCCAGGCTGTCGATGGCCGCCTGGGCCACGTTGGGGTCCGCGTGGTCGAGAAGCGACACCAGGTGGGGTATGGCTGCGGGATCGCGAGTGCGGCCCAGCACGCTGGCCGCAAACATGACGACCTCGGGGTCGCTGTCCTTCAGC
>PMZX01000178.1:0-39830 GCA_003170035.1 Myxococcales bacterium
GACGCGCGGCGCTTCGCCAACAAGATCTGGAACGCGACGCGCTTCGTGTTGATGAATCTCACCGACTACGACGCCGACCAGTTCGCCGACCGGACCGCGGAAGGCCCGGACAGCGTCGAATTCGACCTGCCCGAGCGCTGGATCCTGTCGCGGGCCCAACGTACCGGCGCGGAGATCAACTGCGCGCTCGAGGACTTCAAGATCGCCGAGGCGGCGCAGGGGCTNNTACCACTTCATCTGGAACGACATCTGCGACTGGTACATCGAGCTGGCCAAGGCGCGTTTACAAGACCCGAGCAAGGCGGCGGAGCGCTGGAAGATCCAGGGAACCCTGGTCACGGTGCTGGACGCGGCCATGCGCCTTCTGCACCCGTTCATGCCCTTCCTCACCGAGGAGCTCTGGCAGCAGTTGCCCAAACCGCAGGGTGCGCCCCAGAGCATCATGATCACGCTCTACCCCATCCCGGATCCGCGCCACGTCGACGATGCCAGTGAGGCGTCGATGGCGCTCGTGCAGAAGGTGGTCACCACCATCCGGATGTTGCGCACCGAGAAGAGCGTTCCGTCGATCCAGCGGCCCCGCGTGATCCTAAACGTGACTGACGACTACAAGAAGACCATCCTGGACGGCTACCGCCACCTGGTACTCGAGCAGGCCAAGCTGGGCGACTTGGTGGTGCGTCGGACCGGCGAGGCGCCTGAGGGGACCGTGGTCACCGGCCTGGCCGGAGACGTGGAGGTCATTCTCGTGTTGGAGGCCGCGGCGGACTCCGGCGCCGAGCGCGCCAAGTTGGAGAAGGATCGCGCCAAGCTGGACAAGGATCGGGATCACCTGGCCAAGAAGCTGGCCAACCCACAGTTTCTCGAACGTGCGCCTGCCGCTGTGCTGGACAAGGACCGAGCCCGCCTGGCCGAGATCGAGGGAGCCATGACGCGCCTGGACATGGCCCTGGCGCGGCTAGGCTAGGTGATCGCGGGGGTCTCAGCTTTCGACGTACAGCTTGAGCTGCTCGCGAACGACGTCTTCATTCAGTCCGGTACGCAGTTGTTCCTGCAGGCAGTCAGCCAGGGTCAGTTGCATGTCCTCGACGCCGCCGTCTTGCATGATCTTGGCCAGCAGGGCGCGCGCCTCCCGGCTGTCGTCATCGCGGATGAAATCCTTGACCATCTCGATCGTGAGCCCGCCAGAGAAGTCGAGCATCGCGTGGTCCAGGAGAAAGGCGATGAGTTGTTTCACAGTGTCCTCCGGCGGGGGGTAACGATCGAATCCCAGGAACGTTTGCTAATATCCCGAAAACGCTATGAAAATCAAGGGGGAATCGGATGGCGGTCCATGCTTTTTTTGCGACGGAGCCGACGCAAGAGCGAGGGGTTGCCTCGTCCTGCGTCGTCCCGAATGTCCACTTGGACGGTGAGGCGGGATGGCAGCAGGCGGCGGGGGCCAACCCCGAGGCAAGGAAGTGGGTTGCGGCCTGCTGGTGGCGGGCGACTGGCGTGCTTTCGCAAATCCGTACGTGGACGGCCGCAGGGGCCGGGCGCCGGCGCACGCCACGTCTTGACTCGCTCGCGGTATTTGTCTACGGTCGCACCGTGCCGTCCCGTCGCTGCCTTTGGGCGCTCGCGCTGGGTCTTGTCGTTCCGCTGGGTTGCGGACCGGTCGAATACCTGACTCGGGTAAGCTCGCGCGCTGCCTCTGCCTTGGCCGAGGCCGGGCGAGAAGGCGCGGAGCAGAAGGCTCCCTACGAGTATGCGAAGGCGGCCGAGTACTATCACAAGGCTCGTGAGGACGCGGCCCACTCGTACTACCAGACCGCCATCGATTGGGGCCGCCGCAGTGAGGACTGTTCGCGCAAGGCGATCGCGCGCGCCAAGCAGTCCCAGCCCGCGGGCCGAGGCGCACACCCTGACCATACAACCTGTGGTGAGCCATGAGCAGCCGACGGCGAGTGGCACTCGGGAGCGCTGCCGGGCTGCTGTTGCTGGGCTGTGCTGGTCAGGACCTGGCCGTACGGGCCAGTGGCGTTCGCCATGACCTGCACAAAGCGCGCGAGAACGGAGCCTACGAATGCGCTCCGCGTCCTCTGGCGCTTTCCGAGGCCAACGTGGAGTTCGCTGAGCGCGAACTCGACAGGGGCGAGTACTTCCGAGCGCTGGACCACATCGAGGTCGCCGAGGCCAACGCCAAGGAGGCCCTGCGTTCGTCGTGCGGAAAACCAGCGGTGATTCGCGCACCGGCTAGCCCGGCGGACACGGATGGCGACGGCATTCCGGACGCCCTTGACCAATGCCCCAATGAGCCCGAGGACAAGGACGGTTTTCAGGACGAGGATGGTTGCCCTGACCTCGACAACGACCAGGACGGCATTCCCGACGCTCTGGACAAGTGCCCCAACGATCCCGAGGACAAGGACGGCTTCGAGGACGAGGATGGTTGCCCTGACCTCGACAACGATCAGGACGGCATTCCCGACACGGCTGACCTGTGCCCCAACGAGCCGGGCCCCCCTGAGGAAAAGGGGTGTCCCAAGAAGCACTCGCTCGTCTCCGTCACCCAGGAGAAGATCGAGCTGCACCAGGCGGTGTTCTTTGCCACGGGCCGGGCGACCATCATGCCGCAGAGTTTTGCCTTGCTGAATGAGGTCGCGGATGTGCTCAAGGCGCGGACCACCATGCAGGTCAGGGTCGAAGGACACACCGACGGCCGCGGCAGCCGGGCCAGCAACATGCGCCTTTCGCAGTCGCGGGCCGATGCGGTCAAGGCCTACCTCGTTGGCCGTGGCATCGAAGCCAGTCGGATGGTATCGGTGGGCTTTGGACCTGATCAGCCGATCGAGACCAACAAGACCTCTGCCGGACGTGAGAGGAACCGACGGGTCGAATTCATGATAACCCAGCAGTAGGGAAGGACGAACCCAAGATGGGAAACACGACTACACGACGGCCGGCGGCACCATCGCGCATGGCCCGATGGGCGTCGCTGGTTCTGCGGGTCGGGCTGATTGGCGCTGTCCTTGTCGCGTCGGGCAAGCCGGTACTGGGGCAAGTCGATCAAAAGGCGGTCAAGAAGATCATCGATCTGAACAAGATGGCCCTGGCTGCTATCGACGCCAAACGGTTCGATGTGGCCCGCGATGGTCTTGTGCAGGCGGAGACGGTGGCCAAACAGGCGAACCTGCTCAAGCACAAGATGCTGGCTCGGACCTACGTTCACCTGGGCGCGGTCTACTTCTTGGGTTTCAGCGATCGCGACCAGGCGACGCGGTATTTCGGCCTGGCCAAGGGTGTTCGTGCCGACATCAAGCTAACGCCGTCGCTGGCAACCCCGAGCTTGACCGCCGTGTTTGACAAGGCGACGCCCGCCACAGCGGAGACCGACCCTTGGGCAGAGGCCGCGGCCTCCGGCCCTCGTTCGACAACACGCGTGCCTGCTCCTGCTCCGCCCAAAGCGCCGCCACCACCGCCTCCCCCGCCGCCGCCGGTTGAGCCCGTCGAACCGGAGTTGCCCGTCGTGTTGCCCTCCGACCTGTACTGCCCCACGGTTGAAGAGGCGACCGAAGGTCGCGAGATCGTGCTTCGCTGCGCGACCAAGCCGAGCCTGAAGGCCGAACGGGTCTTGCTCTACTACCGGGCCTCCGGTGCTCCCACGTACAACGTCGCGGCCATGCAGAACGCTCCCAAGGGCTGGCTGGCGGCTAGCATCCCAGCCGAGGCCGCGACCGGGGAGAGCATGCAGTACTACTGCGAGGCCCGGGACAGTGCCGACAACGAGGTGGCCACCAACGGGCAGGCGGACATTCCCAACCCGATCATACTCAAGCCGGCTTCGTCCGAGACAACCACCGCGCAGCCGAGAGTGGCTCGCGGCAACAAGGGCGACGGGGAAGATCCCCTGTTCGGGATCAAGCACGAACGGGACGCCGAGGTCAAGGAACTGGGTCTCCACCGCCGACGTAGGGGCGCTTTTTGGGGGAGCGTAGGAGCGGGAACCGGCTTCGCCTATCACAAGGCCTCCTTGCTGGAATGGCGGCGCGACGCCCCTCCTGTCACGGCCGGCGTGCGCGTGGCGGGCTTGATCACCTTCTATCCCGAGATTGGCTACCTCATCACCGACCACATCGGGGCCGCGGTCCAGGCCCGGCTGGAGTACATTTCGATTCAGGGATCCGGCGACATCAACCCAGGCCGGCCGGCCGGGGGAGCGATCGCGGTGATCGGGCGAGGTCTGTACTACCTGGACCTGGGCGCCGGCAATGCGCAGATCCAGTTCTCGGCCGATCTGGGCGGGGGCGACGGATATCGCTTCTCCTACCCACCGACCAATCCCGGTGGCACAGCAAAAGTGATAGACCCGAATAGGACGGATGGAAGGTGCCTCTACTACCCCGGCACGAGCAATTGCGTCCCGAAGCCCACCCTGCTCACGGATACGATTCGCAGTGGACCGTTCGTGTACGGCGCAGGTACTGGTTTCATCTATCACTTCACCCGCCACATTGCGGCCAACGTCGAGCTGCGTTTCTTGGCGGCAGGTCCCCACTTCGGGCTCATGCTGGAGGGCTACGCCTCGCTGCAACTCGGGCTGGGCGGCAAAGCACCGGATCAGGTGGGGGATGCTCCACCGATGGAGCGGCTACCGGAGGAAGACGAGGCGGAGGAGTAGTCTGCCAAGCAGGGCAGAGCTGCGCTATCCTGGCGACGGCTTTCCCGCCACCGCCGCGTTGAGGGTCTGCTCGAGCGCGGCCAGCAGGTGTCGGTTGCCGTCCTGCTTGTAATCGGCCAGGCTGCGTTCGAAATTGGGGATGCGCTCGATGAACTGGCCCAGTCGTTCTTCGCTCAACTCGTCGGCGGTTAGGCCGTAGCCCAGCTTTTCCAGATAGCGTCCGTTCAGCATCTGCTCGAACTGACCCTTGATGGGCACCGCCAGCATGGGCCGCCGCAGGTATACCGCCTCGCCCATCAGCGTGAAACCGGCACTGGCCACCACACCCGCGGCGGTACGCAGATCGTCGATGAAGCCCGCCTCGGAGAAGGGCCGGTAGAGCAGATTTCCGTCCGCTACGTCCTCGGTGATGTCGCGGCGGAGGCCGTAGATGCGGCACGCGCGTCCGCTGCGTTTGAGGATCTCGGGCAGGGCGCTGTTCGAGGTGGAGGTCTGGTACACCAGCAAGTGGGATCCCGGCTCGGGCTGCGCGGCCAGGATCTCGGGCCGCAGGATGGGCGGATGCAAGCTGGTGTGGGGTTTGCGCAAAGGCGGGTAGAAGAACGTGGTGATGTGGTAGTGAAACGCGCCGGGGATCTTTCCCTTCACCACCGCATTGGTGAGGCGGAAATCGCCCTCCACACCCGCGAGAAGGTCCGGGTCATGGGTGCACCGGTTGATGATCTGCATGTTGTCGATGGAGATCACCGGCAGGTCGTGGCGCTGCCCGAAGAGGTAGCTCCAGCTCTCGAAATCCGAGATGACCACGTCGGGTGCGAACCGTTCCGTCACCTCGAAGTAGGTGCGCGCGTTCTTGGGCAACCCGGTCAGCGCCCCCTTCACGTTCTGCACCACCGTGCGCCACTTTCGCAGCTCGTTGTCCTCGTAGACCAGGGTGCAGCCCCAGATCCTGTTCACAGTCAAATGCTCGCTGGCCCGCTGGCTCAGGTAGGCGTGCGCGCGGCCCGAGACCACCACCTGCAGATCGTGCTGTGCCGACAGGGCATCGAGCACCACCCGTGAGCGCATGGCGTGCCCCATGCCTTCACCAACGACTCCGTAGAGAATTTTCATGTCGAGCAGTCTATCCTGTTCGCGAAAGGACGCACATGAGCGACCTGACGGCCTTCTTCCTGGCAGCCTTGCCCCGCATCGCTTTCCTGTTCGGCTTCGCCCTGCTGTTCGCCCTGGTCGAGATAGAGATCGAGGGCGCCGACGGGTGGGCCAGCAAGCTGCCCACCTGGTATCGCCGCAGTCCCGCCTACGCGCGCCTGTACGGCCTGTTCATGTCAGGCAAGCCGCTGACCGGCTACCACGCCATCATGTTTTTCATCCCGCTTTGCGCTTTCCACATTGGCATCGCCTTTGGCCAGCCGTGGTCGCTCGGCCTCGAGGCCCGCATTGTCGCCGCCTATCTGGTCTGGAGCGTGACCTGGGACTTCCTCTGGTTCTTGCTCAACCCGGTCTACGGCTGGGGACGTTTTCGCAAGGGAGAGATCTGGTGGCACAGCCGCCGTTGGATTGGCCGCGCACCCATCGACTACGTCAACGCCATCGTGACGTCGTTCCTCGTCGCCGTTTTGCCGCTCATCCTGCGCGGAAGGCCCTGGTTGTTGATCGAGCACACGGTCTTTGTCGCTGGCATGGCCGCACTGACTGCTCTGTGCGCCCTGGCCGCGCCCCTGTACCAGCGTTGGTACCGCCACATGCGGCGCCCAGGAGCCGACGAGCGACCGTAACGCCACCTCCGTAGCTGGTTGGGCGGCCGGGTTGACGGCGGCGGAGCCGGTCGCCGGAGCCGGCTGCCAGTCCCGGATTCGGAACCGGATTCGGTTTCCGGCCCCGGCCCCGGCGACCTAAACCAGCTGCGAATCTCCAGGAATCGGTGCCCCTCGAATACTCACGTTTTGCCGCGGGCGGACCGATGTTACATAGAGCCGATGTCCTCGCGCCCTCCGGTCCGCATCCCGTTCGGCTGTCCGCGATCCCAGCGCGTGTCGGTGCCTGCTGAAGCGCTTGCCTCGGTCAAGGCCCTCTACGACCAAGGCCGGTTCGTCGACGCCTACGCCGCGGCGATCGCGGTCGCCCCTCTTCACTGCTGGGCCGGCTTCGAGGCCCGCCTTTTGGCTTCTCGTCTGGCCGGTCACCTCGAAGGCAATCGATTGTCACGCTTTCTTTGTTTCACGGCTTGGCGTGAATCGCCTCGCGACGCCAGCACCTGTTTGTTCCATGGCTATTGGCTCTGGGCGCGGCGGGGACCCTTGGCGGTGTGGGAATTCACGCGGGACTGGAAGTCTTTCACAAACCTCGACGAACGCCGGCGCGCGGATCATCTGCTCTTGCGGGCCCGGGTGGCTGGGCAGTATCGCGATTTTGCCTTGGCGTGGCCGCTTGCCGACGAAGCCACCCAATTGGCCGCCGATTCGGCCTGGACCTGGTGCGAGCGAGCCGGAATTCACCTGTGCGAGGATCGGGTCGACGAGGCGGAACAGGCCATCGCGCGGGGCCGTAGCGTCGCCCAGTGGCACTGCCCCAGCGTGCAGGTCAACGCCATGATTCTGATGCGCCAGGGTCGCGTGGAGGAAGCGGCCGAACTGCTTCACCAGGCCAGTCAGCACGTGCAAAGTCCGGACATTGTTGGCCAGCGGATCGGCATCCTTCGCGAACTGGACGATCCCCAGGGGATGATCGATCTGCTCGACGAATACGAATCCCTGGCGTTGCTGATCGAGCCGGAGGATCGGGAATGGTTGGCTGCGCGTCGCTGCGATGCCTACTGCCTGGAAGGGGCGTGGGACAAGGCTGCCCAGCAAGCCGAGCTCGTTTCCGGGCCGTATTTCGCAACGCTGGCACGCAAACTGCGGAGTGCATCGCTGGCGACACGGCGGATTCGACTGACGCCCCCGCGGATCATCCAGAAGCACAACACATGTGGTCCTTCGACCCTGGCGATGCTGGCCCGCTACTGGCATCACCCGACTTCGGATGACGCCATCGGCGAGGCCATCGCCTACGAAGGAACCTGTGATCGTCGCGAACGCACGTGGTGCCTCGAGCAAGGTTTTTGCGTGCGTGAGTTTCGTCTGACCTGGGACGCCGGGCGGACGCTGCTGGACGCCGGCATTCCCTTCGCTGTGGCCACGTCGGAAGTGAGCACAGCGCACATGCAGGCTTTCGTCGGCTACGACGAGGCAAGGGAGTCTTTTCTCATCCAAGATCCCGCGAGCCTCCTGTATCGCGAAGTGCAGGCGGCGACTTTTCTCAAGGAATATGCGTTGCATGGTCCACGCGGCCTGGCCATGGTGCCGGAAAGCCATCGCGCCGAACTCGACCGCATCGAGTTGCCCGATGCGGGCCTGTTTGATCGGCTATTTCAGCTGCGCAGCGCGCTCTTCCTTCACGACCGTGTCCGCGCGGAGGAACAGCTCGAGCAGATGCGGTGCGAGGCCCCTGATCATCCCATGTTCTGGCGGGCCAGACTGGAGTTGGCTTGTTACGACGGGAATCTCTTCCAGGAGAACGAAGCGAGTCAGGGGCTGGCGCGGCTGTTTCCCGATGACCCGCGGCTTTGTGCTCAGCGGGCCAGACTGCTTCGCGAGCTTGGGCATAGGGACGACGTGATCGCGTTCCTGCGCAAGACCGCCGAGGCCGAACGCACGGATCCAAGTATCTGGCGCGATCTGGCCATCGCCTTAAGCGGTCCGGTCTGTGACGAGGCTGAATCTTGGTGGTGGCTGCGCAAGGCGCATGCGGCGAATCCCTTCGACACCGGCGTGCTGGAGGCATGGGGACATCGCCAGTGGGGCCTCGGCTGGCAAGAGGCGGCGGTCGAAACCTACGGATTCGCCAGTTGCTTCGCAGCAGGGGACGAGCACTTGGCCCAGACCTGGTTCGATGCCGCCCACATGATCGGGCGACGGGAGGATGCGCTCGAACGCTTGCGCGAAAGGAACCGGCGCCTCGGCCACAAGTCGGCCCAGCCTTCGCGGACTCTGCTCTGGATGCTCGACCGATACTATCTGGACGAAGAGGCGGCGGCCGTCATGTCCCAGGCGCTGAAGTTGCATCCTGACGACGGCCTCCTGCGGCTGGATGCGGTTTGGCTGGCGGCCAGGCAGGGGAACAAGGAGCGGGCGCAAGAACAGCTGGCTCACGCGAAGAAGCACTGCGCTGGTGGTTCGTGGCTCTATGCCAGGGCCCAGCTGCACGAGCGTTTTGGCGAACATCGCGAGGCCCTGGCGACATGGAAAGAGATCGCGGACGGAGAGCCCACCTCGACCAGGGTGCAGGAAGCCGTCGCCCACCTGCTGGCGGTGGTGGAAGGCGACGCCCAGGCACGCGCACACCTCGAGGCAGCGGTCAGGCGTTTCCCGCACCACGTGGGGTTGCACCAGGTCCTGGTCGAATGGCTGCGCAGAGCACCGCTCGGGGATGCCGAGGCAGCAGCCCGGACCATGCGTCGCCTGCACCCCAGCCATGATTGGGCGGCCCGTGAACTCGCCGTCATCCTGGAGAGGCAAGGTCGATTCCACGACGCTCTCATCGAGGCTCAGCGCGCGCTCGATCTCAACCCACGCGTGGCCGCAGCCCATGGGATCCACGCTTCGATTCTGCAATCCCTTGGACGCGCCGATGAAGCGCGCCAGGCGTTCCGCCAGGCGCTGACCCTGGACGTGGACTACACCTTCGCCATCCACGGGCTGCTCGACGGGGCGCGGGACGCCCGGCAGCGACGGGAGGAGCTGGACTTCATCCACAACGAAATGGTCCGCCAGGTACTGCAGGGAGCTGCCATCGCGGCCTATCGCGAACGCGCGTTCCCCCTGCTCGAGCCCGAGGTCTTGCTCGACCAGCTTGCAATAGTCCACAAGGCCCGCCCGGATCTCTACGAGGCCTGGGTCGCCCTCATCGAGCACCTGACGGACATGGGACGATTGGAAGAAGCGCAGCGGCTTGCCGAGCAAGCCAGCAAACGTTTCGCTCGACTGCCGGGGGCCTGGTTGACCATGGCTCGCATCCACCGCCGCAAGCCCGACTGGCCCGCGGTCTTGGCGTGCGCACGCACGGCTTGTCAGGCCAACCCGGATTGGCCCATGGGCTGGTATGCCCTGGCGGACGCGCTCGAGGATTCCGGCGATTCCAGCCAGGCCGTCGAAGTCCTCGATCGTGCGATTCGTCGCATTCCCGGCGCGGCCAACCTGGCCACGCTACGCGCGTCGATGCTGTGGCGGATGGGCCGTCGGCAAGAGGCACTCTCGTCCATTCTCGCCACGCTGGTGCGGTTTCCCAAGGAGGAGACAGGATGGCGTTGGGCGGATTCCTGGGCGGACGCCCTGGGCAAACAGGACGAGTTGCTGGCCGCCGTCCGTCGCCTGGTGTACGAGCGACCGGGCGAGGCGGACTCCTGGATGCTGCTGTGCCGGTGCCTGCCCCGATCGGCCATGGAGGAGAAACTCGCCGCGGTCGACAAGGCTTTGGATCGCGATCCGCGCAACCTCGATGCCCACGATCTCAAGGCGTTTTTGCTGGCTGGACAGGCTCGCTATGTCGAGGCCAAGGCTGCCTGTCGCCCCGCATGCTTTGCCGACGAGCCTCCGTACACGCTCAAGGGAAGGGCTGCGTGGATCGAGTTTCAGGAAGGCCAGAAGGCAGAAGCCCTCGCGTCGATGGAGTCCCTTCTGCGGGCGCATCCCGACTACTTCTGGGGCTGGCAGGAGATCTTGGAATGGGCGACGGAGCTCGAAAACGATCAGGTTGCTGCCAAGGCCCGCGCTGCCCTGGCACGGCTGGCCCCGGATAGTCTGCAGGCGCTTTGTGCGGCGGGCGCATCCGAGCACTTGAGCGGTCACGATCAGGAGGCGCTGGCTCTCTACGAGCGGGCGCTGGCGCGATTTCCCGGCAGCGGGGAGCCGATCTTCCGCTGCCTCGCCATTCTGTGGAACAAGCGCGACATACGACGCCTTCGCGAACTGGCCGCCAAGGCTTTGCCTGGCGTGACTGAGACCGTGGCGCAGATGTGGCTGGTTCTGGCCGATGCCTGGGAGGGCAAGAGGACGGCGGCGAAGAAGCGAATGAAGGAAGTGATTCGTTCACCCGAGCCAGTCGACTTCGCCCTGGACGATCTCGATCGCGAGTTGCGCGATCTCGGCTGGGGCGGACGCTGGCACAAGGCCCTTACCCGGTCCGCGCGCCAGCGTACCCTTGGCATGGCCTTCGCCGCACTCTGGGTGAAGAAGGAGGCTTCCTATGGCCGTTGGGCGGCGTGGAAGTGCTTCCCGGATTGGATCGCACGCGGAAACGAGGAGGCGGTTCCCGCGGTGAATGCTTTCTTCGTCGTGCTGGCTGAACATCGAGCGGCCCGCAAGGCGTTGGGTTTGTTCAAATCCTCTGCCTGCCCGTGGGTGCGCGAGCGAACGCACTTGCTCGGCCAGCTCGGCTACGCGCTGGCCAGTTCGGGCCTGTGGAAGAAAACCGTCGAATGGTTGCGTGACGTGCTCGCGCGGGAAGATCTCGAAGTGTGGATGGCCACGAACTTGGTCTTGGCGTACAGCGAACTGGGGCGCGAGGAAGAAGCCTCAAGGGTGGCCGAGGAGATCTACCGACGCAATCTGCGTGGCTCCGCCTTCCCCTGCGTGATCGCCCAGCTCGCCTACGCGCAGGCGCTCGCGGGCGAGGCGGGGAGGGCGCGCGCGACGCTGGCCGAAGCCAGTACGGAAGAGAAAGCCCTCTGCTGGTCGTGGAAAGCCACCCTGGCCAGGGAGCTCGCCGCCGTCCTCTCCCTGGAAGGCGCGAGCGCGGCACGCCGCCAGAAGGAAGCCATCAAGAACCTGCGCGAATATGCGGTCGCGCACATGACGAAGCCGAATCACACCGTGGCCCGGCTGCATCGCCAAACCCTGCGCGCCATGTCCGTGCACACCAAGAAGGCGATCTGGCCCTGGGACTACCGCCTGGTGGGAGTATTTCCACCACTGCGATCATTGTTCGGCTGAGACATCGCCCAGTTTCTGCAGCGCTTGGCCTGCGTCGCCGGGCCGCTTGTCAGGCTCGCTCTCCGTCAGCCGCTCGACCAGGGCCGCCAGGCGTGCGTGGGCGGGGTGATCCGGTACGCGGGGCAGTGCAGGGCGCTTGATGCGGCCTGCGAGCAGGTCCGCGTGCTGTCGCATGGGCCGGCCGGCCAGCGCCTCCCACAGGATGGCGCCAACGGCGAAGAGATCGGTGAGAGGTGACGAGACCGCGCCCCGAAGCTGCTCGGGCGCGAGGTAGGTGGGGGTGCCAGCGGCCAACTCGCTGGCGTTGTCGGTCCCCAGCAGGCGGGCTGATCCGAAGTCGGCCAGCACCGGTTCACCGGGGCCACGGTACAGGATATTGCGTGGAGTGATGTCGCCGTGAACCACCCTGGCGGCATGCACGTAGGCCAGCGTCGACAGCAGGGAGCGAGCCAGAGCGATGGTCTCATCGCAAGGTAGGGCAGAGGGCCGGGCACGCGCGAGCCGGTCGCGCAAGCTGCCCCCGGCCAGGTGTTCCATGACCAGGGTGTGGGCCGTTTCGTCCAGGTCGTAGATGGCGACCACGCCGGGGTGGCGCAGGCCGGCCACCAGGCGCGCTTCGGAGAAGAAGCGCTGGCTGGCCTCACTTAACCGGGCCGGCGGGTGGAACACCTTGAGCGCAAGCTCGATGCCCAGGCTGCGATCGCGGGCCAGGTAGACCGTCGACGTGGCGCCGCGGCCGATCTCGCGCAGGATCTCGTAGCGAGACAGGGACACACTCTCCGGCTGAATCAGGGTCTGCATGGCTGCGACGGGCTTGCTTGCAGGCGGGGCCGCGCCGCCCAGGCGCCGGCGCAACTGAGCGAGCCGGGTAGCAGCTTCCGGATCGTCGATGTCGTCAGCCAGCAGGCGTTCCCAACGCGCGGCTGCGGCTTCGAAGTACCCCTCCTGCTCGTCGAGCGCAGCCAGTTGGGCGGTGGCATCCCGGCGGGGAGCATCGTGGCCAGCTTCAAGCGCAGTGAGAAGCGCGCGGGCCGCGGCTGCCTCGCCTTGCGAGGCCAGTTGCCGGGCCAGGGCGAGTTGCGGGTTTTGGGGCTTCACACGATCTCCAGGCGTTGTCCGGCTACTTCGATCACGTCGCCGCGCAGAAGTTCGAAATTGGGCCCCACCAGCTGGCCGGACAGACGCGCCGGCTGCGCACACTCGACACGCGCGGTTCGTTCTTCGGGAAGGACGTGCAGGCCAGCCAGCGCTGGGAAGGCTGCGGCGAGCGGAAGAGCGCCCGCGCCTAAGAAGGCACGCAGGCCGCGGTCGAGCCCATCCGCGCCGGTCAGTTCCAGCAGCGAGGTCTCGCTTGTCGCGAAGTCGAGGCGGCAGTGTTTGCCCAGGGCAAGCTGGCCGCGCGCAGGCAGTGGCACAGGGGCCGACACTCTGGCTCCGCACAACAAGGTGCCCGCGCGTGAGCCGGCATCCTCGACCAAGAACCCAGCCGGCGCCGCGAGGACGCGGGCGTGCCGGCGGGAAACTCCGGCGTCGCGCAGAACGATCTGACAGAAACCGTCGCGGCCCAGCAGGGCAGGTAGGGCGACAAAACGGGTCACGGCGCCGTCGGGACTGCGCAAGGCCACGGTGCGGCCCCGGCACAGGCGCTGGTCGACCAAGGCTGCGGCCGCGCGCAGGTCAGCAGCCTCGGGAACGTTGGCGGGGAATGCGGCGGCCATGTCCAGCGCGGCCAAGCGCTGGCCGGCAGCCAGCAGTGTCTCGAAGCGGGACACGCGCTCGCGCAGGTCGCGGCGTCGGTGGCGTTGCCCATCCTCACGCGCCAGGCATGTCTCCATGCGGTCGATGTCGCCAGCAGCACCGTAGGCCTGGGCGGCCCGCTGATCGTCGCCGGCGCGCTCGAACGCCGCGGCCGCCTCCCCGTAGTCACCCAGATCCATGAGCAGCCCGCCGGTGGTGAGCAAGGCCTCCCGATCGTCGGCGGTCAGCGCCGCGCGAGAAATGCGATCGAGAAGGAGCGTGGCGGCCTGACGCTTGGCCGCGTGGATCTCCGCGGCCATGGCTTCGCGTTCCACCGCCGGTTGGGTGGACTCCGTCGCGCGCAGCGCGCGGGCCAGATCGTGGATCTCAGACAGGGACAGCCCCGCGGTGCGCGCTTCCAGCATCACGGCATCCAGCGACGCCCATTCGCTGTCGAGCGCCAGCATGCGAACCAGCGCGGGCAGGCCGCGGGACCGGGTGGAGCCTGTCTCGGCGCTCGGTTTGAGCCGTGAGCCATCCTTTGCCATTCACCCTAAGAGTACACTCATACCCATGATTGCTCCTGTCGCGGTTGGCCAGGCGCGCTTCACGCTTCCAGGTCTTGCAGCCGACGCCCGTGGCGTGGTGAGTGGACGGGATATGGCGGCGCGCTTTGCCACGCTCGACCGCGTGGTGTGGTTCTTGCGCCTGCTATCCGCTGCCGGCGATCTGGATGAATGCTGGTTGGGCCTGCGCCTCATGCTGGTGCGCTCGCCGCTCGGGCTGCGCGAGATGGTGCTGCTGATGCCAGTGCCGTCGACAGAGGCGGCCGACCTGGTGGCGCGGGCGGCACGCACCGCAGGCGGGCAGGCCGCGACCGGCGCGGGCCGGCACTTCGTCGAGTATCGCGACAGCCGCGCGTCCCTGGGCTACGACGTGGGTGAGGTCGCGCGCGGCGCAGGGGACTTTGTCTTCTATACTCCCGACCAAGTCCTCGCCTGTCAGGTCGAAGGCGAGAGGTCGCTGGTGCGGCTCTTGCTGGGGCTCGATCTTCTCCGCCGGCCCAGTGGATCCCGGGCCGCTGCGGGCGACGACGGTGCCTGCTATGTCACCGCTCGCCGCGGATTGGGAGCGCGCCTGTGCGAATATCTTGGCCGCGTGGGGGTGCAGGCCCGGGCGGCCGTTTGCGAGTCGACGGCAGAGAGCGCCTTTGGCCTGCGCGCAGGCTTCTGGCTGTTTCACATCGAGGACTTGCCGGCGCGACTTTGCGGCCTGATGTCGGAAACCCCGGGATTGGCGCTGTATCGGCCGGTCGCGGACGGGGTGGCGGTCGCTGCCGGCTATTGCCACCCCATCAATCTGGCGGCATGCCGCGTGCTGTTTCCCCACGATCGCCTGCTGCTCTTGGCTCCGCGCCCGACCGGGGCCACCCTGCTCGATCCAGCGCCCGTGTTCGCTGACATTGCCGATCTCTTGCCCTTGCCCGCGTTCTCGGCAGGCGAGCAGCCGGCGGCGTCCGCGCGTTCTGCCCAGGCCAAGAGGCTGGATGTGCCGCTGCGTCTGGCCTGGGCAGCCGAGGCCCCGGCCCGCGCCAAGGCAGCCTACCTCCCCTGGTCGCAGGTCGGTTGGTTGCGGCGGCTGTGCCAGGCGCTGCCGCCCACTGCACTGCGCGGACATCGTGTGGCCTTGTTGGACGATGCGGTGCTGGTGGTGGCAGCCGACGAGCTGGCGGCTCTGCCCTTGGGAAAACTTCTCGACCAGGCAGCGCCCGGCGTGTTGGTGCCGGCCGGGATGAGGCTGATGCCGGCCGTCGATCCCGAGGCGCTGGCAGAAAGGCTGGGCACGGGCGAAAGCTCTCTGCTCGTCTTTCCCTCGCCAGGTGAACCGCCGCTGCGCATTCCCGCGGCCGCGCTGCAAACACTTGATCGCCGCATTCTCTCCGAGCTGACCGTCGAGGCGCGGCCCCTCGTAGCGAGGTCTCATGTAGTCGTGGAGCGAGAGGAGACGGTGGAAATCGAGACCGATCCGTTGGGGCCGTTTCCCCTTTGGGGGCTGAAATCAAAACGGATGTAGCAACATGCCTCCGGATTTCGTCAGCGGTTTCGTCTTGCCCATGGTCAAGGGTGGACGTCTGCACGTGGGGCGTCCGGTGGGCTGGCCCGCCCTGGCCCGTCTGCGACGGCGCCTGGCCCACCAGGCCGGCGGCACGCGACCCGAAGCACGGGCCGCGGCCGAGGTGGCCCAGATGCGGCAGCTTTGCGCCGCTGCGTTCGTGCCTGATGCTGACCCGCTTCCCCTCGACGAGCCGTCGCTGCGTTTGGCAGCGGCTGCGCACAATCTGCTGCTGCTCGGGCACCCTGAGATTGCGCGCCGCTACCGGGACCAGGAGCGCATCTGCGCGCTGGCGCAGGAACTTGCCGATCTCGGCCCGCCGGTGGATCTGCGCGAGGCGGTCGCCCGATACTCGTTGTTGGCGCGCTTGCCGGAGGTCGTGCGGGTGGAACACCACGTGAGCGTTGGCCCAAACTGGTTGCGATTCGAACTGCGGGCCACGGGGGGCTCACCCAGCGCGGCCATGCGCGCACTGGCCCACCTGACCTCGACGCCTCTGGCCTCGCGCCGCCACGACTGGTGGAAGGAAATAGGCTTTCCCGTCTGCGCTGACGAAGCGATCGAAACCCTGTTTTGCACGTGTCCACTGCTCGAAGCAATGGAGCCGTTGCGCCTGCATCCGCCACTTTCCTGGCGGCGCATCCTACCGGTGCTGCGCTTTCCCGCGCTGGGCCGGGCGGTCGCGGGCCGCGTGCTGGAGATGGGGAGCGAGCCGACCGCTTCTGCCCTGGCCACCGCTCTTCTGCGCTTTGGCTCGGCCGGGGACAAGGGTGCCCCAGCCAGCGCGGAGGAAATCGCCTTCGCGATTCGCTTCCTCGCACACGTGCACTGGTTGCACCAGCTGTTCGGGTCGGGCAGCGAGCCTTCAGCAGGCTCGGATCTTGCAGCCCTGCTAGCGGCTGCCGCCGATGTCGAGCCGCGCCTGGTCTGGCCGCCCGATGTCGCGCGTGAGAGCGGGCCCGGGCTGAAGTTCACGCGGACCCTGGACCGGCTGCGCGTCGAAGCGCCACAATGCGTGCCGGATCGCTATCGGGCCATGCGAACCCTGAGCGTGCTGGCGGCGAGGTCCTAGATCGCCTCTCCGCTGTCCGACGTGCCAGGTTGCGTGGGTGCGCCGACGCGCAGGTAGCGCGATGCCATCTCGTACTCGAAGAACGAGGCCATCTTGGTGTCGATGACCTTGGACCACAGGGCGTGAGCCTCGTTGCTCTTGCCCTCGGCCAGCAGGCGCATGGCCTGGTAGAAGAAGATTTCGGCCCGCTTGCCGGGCGTGTCCGCCATGGCCAGCAAGCGGTCGTAGCTGATGCGGCCGAGCGCGTAGCGCACCAGTTGCCGGTACCAGGCCGAGGCGCGCGGTGGGCGCAGCTCGATCTGGCGGGCATCCAGGGCACGCAGATAGGACAGGGCTGCGGCGTCGGGCGCATCAGCGCGGCGGCGGGTGATGTCCAGGATCCACAGCGAGGCGTAGACCTTGACGTATTCCGAGACCACGCGGCTCGACTTGGAGATGGCGCGCCGATAGATGTCGAGCGCTGGCTCGGCGTCGCCCCGCTGAACCAGAAAAGCAATGGCGTCGATGTAGCTCTGGTCGCGGGCTTCGTCCTGCTCGATGGCCTCGTCGAACTTGCGCAGGCCATCCTCGCGTCGGCCGAGCAGATAGTAGAGCCGGCCCACCTCGAAGATGGTCCCTGCCGACGAGCCCAGGTTCTTGCGGCGCAACTGCTCGATCATCAGCCGCTCCCAGCCGCGCGCCGCAGACCGCCAGGCCTTGCGTGCGTCGTCCATGTTGCCGTTCATCTCGTAGGCCACGCCCAGGGTATAGGCCAGGCGTGACTGCCCCTCGACGAACGACACGGTTTCCTCGGCGGGTGCCTCGCGTTGCCGGGTGTCGAATGCCTTCCTCAGTAGGCGCGCGGCCTGTTCGGGACGGCCCCGCTTCAGATCCAGGTTGGCGATCTGCAGAGTCACCTCAGCGTCACCTGCGTCCTCCTGCTGCGCGCGCAGGAGTAGAGGTTCGGCTTCTTCCAGCTTCCCGGCGTCCACCAAGCCCCGCGCCACGGCGAGGTCCACATCGGCCTCGCCCAGCTTGAGGCGCTTGCTGCCGAAGCGCTGCTGGCTTTGCCTCAGTTGGTTGCGCAACATCTCGGCGTTGGGCAAGACCGGCTGCATGCGGTCGGGATCGATGCGCGATTTGAGGCGCAAGAAGGCCAACTCCATCCGCTCGGCTACCAGATCGGCAAGCTTGTCCGGGTCGGGCTTCTGGCGCTCCAAGACGGCGAGCGCCTCATCGAGGTAGCGCAGGGCCAGGAAGGGAGCCGGAGCAAAGCGCGCCACGCGTGAAGCGAGCACCAACATCTCAGCGTCGCCGGGGAAGAGCATGAGCCCACGACGCAGGATCTCGGCTGCGGCCGCGGGATCGACCCGGTCCGTGGAGGTGCCAAGCAGCAGTTCACCGCGAGGCAGAAGGCGACGAGCTAGAGCCATGTAATGGACAGGCTGGGCCGCGGAACGGTTGACAGCGGCCAGGAGTTGCCGGAACTCGGGATCGTCGCCCGGCTTGTCGGTAAAGCGCGCGGCAGCCTCGGCAGCGCGGGCCATCTGGCCACAGCGGAGATAGAGCGTTGCGGCGTTGATCGCCATGGCCGAGAGCGACTCGGTGTCGAGCAACAACTCGCTCAGCATGCCGCGCCCGCCGACCCCTGTGCCGGGCGGCCGGCGCAACATGCCGGTGAGCCGCTCCTGCTGCGCCCAGGCCAGTCGGGCCACGCGTTCGACCACGGCTGGGCTGGGCCAGTTTGCCGCAACCCCGTCCAGAATGTCAGCGGTGGTCGGCTGGGTGCGAGGCCCAGGAGTGCCCACGGAGAGCTGTGCCTCAGTGTCGAGCCAAGCGAGAACTTGCTCGATGCGCGCCGGCCATTCCGGGTTTTGCGGCTCCAGCGTCTGCAGCACGAAAAGACCCATGGCCACGGGCAGCTCATTGCCGCGCGGCGAGTAGGCACCCACGATCAGACGTGCCGCCGCCCCCAACAATTTGCGCTCGCGATCGGACACAGCCAGGCCTTCGGGCCGCCAGAGCAAGGGCGCCGGGAAGAGATCCAGGGCGTCGCGAAGGGAATCGTGGAGCCGGTCGAAGTCATCGTCGCTGCCCAGGATGCCGGGGTTGCGCCGCAAGCGCTGCGCGTCGAGAGACGCCAGCGGGCCAAGCAGGTATTCGACCAGCTTGAGGCGAAGACGCGCTTGTTCCTCGGAGCCCTGGGCCAGGGCTTGATAGAGGAACTTGGCCTCCAGGTAGTCCTCCTCGTTTGCGATCGCGGGCAGGGTGGCGGCCTCGTTGGCCAGGCGCGCTGCTGCTTCGCTCGGCTTGCCGGCCCCGGCCGCGCCCAGAGAGGCACAGCCGGATGCCACCGCCGCAAGAAACAAGGCGGCACACGCGGGTTCTACCCACCAGGCTTTGTTCATACCGGCAGTTTAGCCCGTGCCGGTGGCCCTCGGCCACAAACGATAGGGTCCGTTGCGAAGGCCGCTTGACCCGAAGATCGGCGGGTGGATAACATCCCTCGCCATGCGATGTCTGCTAGCCATCGGGATCGGGCTCATCGGGTTGTCGGCCTGCGAAAGCGTCAGTTCGGAGAAGATCGAGCAGTGGAAGGGCACGCAGAAGGGGCCGCCAAGGATCGAGGAGGCCCTGCGCAGCGCCGACCTGGCGCCCAGCCTGCGCGCCGAGGCAGCCGCAGCCCTTGCCGACCTGGGCATGCCCGAGAAGGTCGACGAGGTGATGGCGGCCCTGCCGGCAAACGAGCGCTGGGAGATCCTCAAGTCGCTCATCCCCCTGCACATCAAGACCATGGAGAACGCACCCGTGCCCAAGGCGCGCGACGCCCGCGACGGACTGTTCAGCGTGCGGCAGTACGCCCAGCCCGACGATCAGAAGCAGATCGACGCCGCAATTCTGATCTCGGTGGAGAAAGACTTGAAGGACGGCCGGTTTGCGGGGGGACGTCACTCACAGGAGAAGATGCTGGTCGCGATAGGTACACCGTCGGGCCCCATGCTGGTCAGGCTGCTCTCTGACCCCAAGGCCCCCTACAAGGGACTGGCCGAACTCCTGCTCAAGGTGGGCGATGAGTCGGCGCGCGACAAGGGCGGTGGGGCCTTGGTGCGGCGGGCGGTGGCGGAGCATGAGATCCCCAACGACATGTGGATTGCCTTGGGCACCTTGGGCGGGCAAGGCGTGACGGAGTTTCTGACCCAGAAGCTTGTGAAGGCCCCGCCGGCAGAGGCAGCGTTGGCTGCCAAAGCCCTGCAGCAAGCGCGCTACCCCAGCCTGCTGCCATTGGCGCTCAAGATTGCGGCGGACCCGAAAGCCAACAACTTGGTGCGAGATGAGGTGTTCGGCGTGGTAGAGAAAATAGGCGGCCCGGCGGCGCAGAAAGGTCTCGTGGACATCATAGGCAATGACAAAAAGGACCTGGTGCGCTATCGGGCATTCGAGGCAGCCCTGGAGGCGGGCAAGGTCGAGGCCGTGCAGCCTGCGCTACAGGCCTTCTCCGACAAGCTCAGTTTCAAGAAGGAAGATGTGATGGACTTCCTGGTCAAGGACATCTCCAAGCTCGGCGTTGCGGCCAGGCCCGCGGTGCTGAGCGCGCTCTCGTCGCCGGCGGCCCTGGCGCGCATCACGGCGGTCTGGGCGCTGGAGGCGCCGCTGGCCAACCCCAGACAGTCGCTGGGCACGGCAAGCGATGCGGCGGCCGTGCTGAAGCTGGCGGACGACAAGGCCAGCCTCAAGGGGTTTCCGGCCGGCCTGACCGTTGGAAGCGAGGCCAAGCGCGTGGCGGCGGTGTTGCAGAAAAGGGGTAGCTAGCAGCGAGACGAGGTAGAAAGCAGTCATGGCGAATGATCCAACCCGGAAGACCTTGCGGCATTTCTACTGTCGCGACGTGCTCTGGCAGAGCTTTGAGCGCATGTCCGAAGCGCTGGACCGAGGCGTCGACGAGCTGGTGAACGAGGCCATGCGGGTCCTTGCCCAGCAGCAGGGTTTTCTCCCGCCGGACTTCGCCATGTCTCCGGGCGACGGGTTCTCGCAGCCCGAGCCGGGGCTGCCGCGTCCTGAGGCGCGGGCCGGGAGCGGGCTTTCGCGTCCTGATGCGCCGGCCGAGAGTGGGCTTTCCCGGACCGGCCTCCGTCGGGCCGGGCCTCCGCCCCTGCCATCGGCCCGCTCCACCGCCGAGCAGTCAGGAAACCGTCCGCCCCCTCCGCCGCCACTACCCAGTTTCTCGGTCCCGGCCCCGACTGATGCCGGAGCCGCACCGCCCCTGTATCTGATCTTCGGGAACCAGAGATACGTGATCAACAAGGATCAGTTCATCATCGGTCGGGGAACCAAGTCGTCGGATCTGCCGATACGCGACGGGAATATCTCACGCAAACACGCGGCGGTGATCCGGCGCAATGGCGAGTACTACATCAAGGACCTTGGCTCGACCAACGGCATCGACTACGGGGGTGAGCGCATCGAGGGCAAGAAGATCGAAGAAGGCGACGTCTTCTCGATCTGCGAGTACCAGTTGCGGTTCACGTACAAGTAGCAGGCAAGTACGGCGCGGAACATGGCCGGCGCGCCCACACCGTCGCTGCTTGACCAGCCTGTGACCGCCTTGCCAGGGGCCGGGCCGGTGACGGCGGCGCGCTTGGCCGAGCGGGGACTGGAACGGATCCGCGATCTTCTCAGCTTTCTGCCGCTAGGGTACGAGGACTTTCGCACGCTGTACCCGCTGCCGGCGCTCGCCCGCTTGCCCGAGGGCCAGGCGGTGGTGGTGCGGGCCAGGGTCGCGCGGGTGCGCCCCTTCTTCCGGCGCTTGCTCGACGTGTACCTGGAGCAGGACGGGGTGCAGATGCGGGCGCGCTGGTTCCGGCCCAACGCGGGCATGGTCAAGACCTACGCCAAGGGGAGCCTGGTGGCCCTGGCTGGAATCTTGCGGCGGGGAAAGGACGGAAGCCCCGAGATCATCCATCCCCGCAACGTCACGGCGCTGCTGCTCGCACAGGAGGCGTCGGGCACAGAGTCCGGCCTGGGACTGCGGCCGCGCTACCCGGCGGTGGAAAAGGTTCCTGGCCGGGTCATCGAGAAACTCGTCGCTGCCGCGGTCGAGCAGGCAGCTGCGCTGGTGCCTGACGTGCTGCCCGAGGGCGTGGCGAAGCGACTCGGCCTGCCCTCGATCTCCGAGGCACTTCGCGAGGTCCATCGACCCGAGGCCTCGCTTCCCGACGACAGGCTCGCCGAGCTGATGGCCGGGCAAGCACCGGCGCAGAGGCGGCTTGCGCTTGAGGACCTGTTTGTCGTGCAGGTCGGGCTGGCACTGGAACGGGGCCGCGCCCGCCGCGCCAATGGTTGGCACTGTGACGTCGATGGCGAGGCGGCGTTGGCGTCGGTGAGAGCCGCACTGCCCTTTGTTCCCACATCTGCGCAGGAACGCGCGATCCGGACCCTGTATGCCGACCTCGGCAGCGCGACGCCCATGCAGCGGCTGCTTCAGGGTGACGTGGGCAGTGGCAAGACCGCGGTGGCATTTGCTGCGGCCTTGCTGGTCGCGCGCGCGCGTGGACAGAGCCTGCTCATGGCGCCTACCGAGGTGCTGGCCGAGCAGCACGGACGCACCCTGGCCTCCTGGGGCGGCAAGGTGGGCCTGCGGGTGGCGGTGCTGCATGCCGGGCTGGCTGCGCAGGAGCGGCGCCGGGTGCTGGGCGGGGTCGCAGCCGGCGCGATCGATTTGCTGGTGGGCACGCACGCACTCCTTGAGCAAGGCGTGCGCGTTTTGCGGCTGGCCCTGGCCATCGTGGACGAGCAGCATCGCTTCGGCGTGCGCCAGCGGGTTGCCCTGCGGCGAGTGGGGGGCTGGATCCCTGACCAGAAAACCGGCATGGTTCCCCACCTTCTGGTGTTGTCCGCCACGCCGATCCCACGCTCTTTGGCCCTGACCGCTTACGGCGATCTTGACCTTGTGACGCTTGACCAATCCCCACCGGGCCGACAGGTTGTTGCCACGCAACTGTGCGTGGGCGAGGCTGCGCGCCGCGAGGCCCTGGCTGCGGTCAAGGCGGCGGTCGCAGCGGGCGGGCAGGGCTTCGTGGTGTGTCCGGCCATCGTCGAGCAGGAGCAAGGCGAAAGCGGCCGGCGTGCCTCGGTGCTGCCCCGCTTTCGTGAGCTGGGGCCGTTGCTTGCGCCTGCGCGCGTGGGTCTTCTGCACGGCCAGATGCCGAGCGACAAGCAGCAGGCGGTGCTAGCGGCCTTTCGCGCTGGCAAGCTCGATGTCCTGGTCGCCACCACAGTGCTGGAGGTGGGCGTGGACGTGCCGGCCGCCTCGATCATCGTCATCGAGGATGCCGAGCGCTTCGGCCTAGCGCAATTACACCAGTTGCGCGGTCGCGTGGGAAGGGGAGGGCAGGCGTCCAGTTGCTTCTTGCTCACCGGCGCGCAGGATCCTGAGACCTTGGACCGACTGGCATTCGTGGCCGCAACCAGCGACGGGTTCCGCATCGCCGAGGAGGATCTGCGACGGCGCGGCCCGGGTGAGATCTACGGTGAGAACCAGACCGGCCTTCCGGGTCTGTGGCTACGCGATCCGTCGGGCGCAGCAGCCTTGGTCGAAAGCGCGCGCCGCGAAGCGGAAGCCCTGCTGGCCGAGGATCCGGCCCTGACTTCGCCTGAGCACGCGGCCTTGCGCCAGACGATCGAAATACGCTGGCTGCGTCGGCGGCCGATTGCCGAGGAAGCGGGATGAGCGGCCGAGTACAACGTGTCTCGTGGGCCGGGCTCCTCGGTGGCGTGCTGGCGGGCAGCGGGGACGCGCTGGCCACGCTGGCGACCGCACCAACCAGACCATCAGTCGTGGATGCAATCATGCTGGGCGCTGCCGCAGGAGCCGTGCTGGGCCTGGGGCTGGCTTTGCTCGCAACGCTCGTTCATGCGGTCGCAGTGCCGGTGGCCGCGCGTGTGCAGCGGATCTCGCCGGCGGCCCTGGTCGCGATGACCATGGCAGCGCCGCTGCTCATCTACGACGCCTTTGCCCTGTTCGCCGGGGCCAAGGCCGCCCGGGTGCCGGGACATCAGGCGATCTCCCTGGCGCTGGTCTTGCTGACGCTCGGGCTGGTGGCGCTGGCAAGCCGCCTGTGGCAGCGACTGCTCGTCTATCTAGAAAGTGCGCCGAGACGCGGCCCCATGTTGGTGACCGCAGGGCTGGGTCTGGCGGTGGCGGCCGCAGCAGAGCAGTCCAATCGCGTCGTGCTGCCGCGACTCTATCCGTGGTTCCACCTGTCGCTCGGGTTGATCTCCGTGCTGGCCTGCGTACTGGCAGCGCGGGCCGCGCTGAGCGGCCGGGCCTGGCGGCGCAAGGCGGCGGTGGTCCTGGCAGCCAGCGTACTGGCCCTGACCGGAGTGGGAGCGCACGAGATTTCTGTCATGGGAGCAAGCCAGAATCTGCGTTTTTTCGCCTACGAAAAGACCCAGGTCACCAGGCAGGCGCTGCGCCTGCTGCCCACCCGACACGCGCGGCGGCCGGGCAGCGTCCGTGCGGGCGCCGTTTCGTCGGCGGCGGTCAGCCGCTTGCCCGAGGGACCGCACCGGCCTGACGCCGACGTCGTGCTCATCACCGTGGACGCCACGCGCGCCGATCACGTGGGCGCCTACGGCTATGCTCGCCCCACCACGCCCAACATCGATGCGCTGGCCCGGCGTGGGGTGCGCTTCGAGCGGGCCTATGCACAGGCCCCGCACACGTCGTTCTCCATCGCCTCGCTCATGACCGGCAAGTACTACCCGACGCTGGCGCGGCTGGCCCCGCAGAGTCAGCACGAGACCTTGCCGCTGACCCTGCGCCGTTACGGCTGGAAGACCGCCGCCTTCTTCCCGCCCGCGGTGTTCTTCATCGATGCCCACAAGATGAAGACCTTCGAGACCAGTAACTTCGACTTCGAGTACGTGAAATATGAGTACCTGGACGCCGACCAGCGGGTCGCGCAGATCGACGACTTCTTCCGCAAGGAGAATCCACGCAGGGTCTTCCTCTGGCTGCACCTGTTCGAGCCACATGAACCCTATGAGGTGCACAAGGGTCACGACTTCGGCAGCCGCGACATCGATCGCTACGACAGCGAGATCGCGTATTGCGACGCCGTGGTGGGCCGGGTGATCGCGTATGTGCAGCAGAAGCGGCCCAACGCCATCATCGTGGTGGCCGCGGATCATGGCGAGGAATTCGACGAGCACGGCGGGCGCTACCACGGCACCACGCTGTACGACGAGCAGGTGCGCGTGCCGCTCATCATCTACGTGCCCGGCGTGCCTGCGCATGTGGTGGCGGGCCCGGTGCAGTTGATCGACATCGCGCCCACCATCTTGGGCCTGCTCGACCTGCTTGCGCCGGCGCGCATGCGCGGAACCGACCTGGGGCCGTGGCTGGCGCTGCCGCCCGCGCCTGACGATCGCTTGCCGCCGGTTTTCGCCGAGGTGGAGGACAAGCGCATGGTGGTCAAGGGCCAGGAAAAGCTGATCTGCGACCTGGGCAAGGACTACTGCGCATACCACGACCTGGGTACTGATCCGCGCGAAGTGCACGATCTGGCTGAGGCGCGGCCGGAGCGCGTGGCGGCGCTGCACCAGTTGCTGGATACCTGGCTCGACGAGCAGACGCGCTTCGAGTCCAAACGCCTGGCTGGTGTAGACATGCCGGCCGTGCCCTATGCGATCGAGCGCGGCCGATTGGGCGATCCGGACGCGGCGCTTGAGCTGGCTGCCATGTTGCAATCAGGGGCACCGGTGGAGTTGCGGCGCGAGGCGGCCCGCCTGCTGGTCGAGGCTCTGCCGGCCCGGAAAGATACGCGGCCGATGGTCGTGGCGGCGATGAACGGGGCTGGCGACGAAGAGGTTGCCGACTGGGCAGCGGTGGCAGCGATGAGGCTGGGCGAAGCGGGTGGTCGAGCGCGCCTGCTGGCCATTGTCGCGCGGCCAGGCAGCGAGGCCCGTCGGGCCTTGCGACTGCAAGCTGCGCTCGCCCTGGCGCAAGCCGGGGATGGCGTTGGCGTGATGATCCTGGGCGAGGCGCTGGACGCGTGCACGGCCAGCGAGGCTTTGTGCAAGTCGATCATTGCGACTTTGGGCAAGCTGCGCGACGCGCGCGCGGTGCCGGCCCTGATCGCGCATCTACCTGATGTGTTGACCCGGGCGGAAGTGGTGCAGGCTTTGGGAGAGATCGGCGACGCATTGGCCGAGCCGGCGTTGGTGGAGCGCTTGAAGACTGACGAGTACGTGCCCGTGCGCTTGGCCGCCGCGCGCGCCTTGGCCCGCATGGGCGGCGCGCGTGCTATGCTGGCGCTCAGATGGTCAGTCAGCCACGAGAAAGAGGCGCGCGTGGTAGAGGCTGCACGCGCTGGCCTGGCCGAGTTGAGGCAGGGACAGTAGCGCCGTCCAGAGGCAGGAGTGGGACAGGTCGGGCGGCGCCGCGACTGTTCCGTGGGCGAACACAGCCGACGCAACCCAGGCGACTGCGGCGGAACCTTCGTGCTGGAGACGGCGACACGTCTGCATCTGCGATCATGCTGGCCACGCGCACGCAATCTGGCCGCCGGGCCGTCCGATCGGACGCCTGTGCGGCGAAAGCGACATCTAAAATGCAGGAATCGACATGTGTTTGACGCGCTTGGCTTCGACTTGCGAGGTCGCAACACGATGGGTCGTCCTTCGCAGCAGGCGACCGTAGCTCGCAAAATCGCATTGAAGGTTTTGGGAGGAACGTGCCCTCTAGGTAGCAACACGAGTTTTGTCTCAGGAAACCGTCCGACAAGGAGACGTCCATGAAGAAGATCCTTTTCCATATGGCCCTGGTGGTCTCGATGACTGCGCTTGCGGCCTGTTCGAACGACGGCGGCGGGTCCACAAGCGGGGGGGCGGCGGGCGGAAACAGCGCCACGACCGCAAAAGGTGGCAGCACCGTGACCCCGACCAGCACTCCGACCGGCGGTAGCACCGTGACCCCGACCAGCACTCCGACCGGTGGCAGCACCGCGACCCCGACCAGCACTCCGACCGGCGGTAGCACCGTGACCCCGACCAGCACTCCGACCGGCGGTAGCACTGTGACCCCGACCAGCACTCCGACCGGCGGTAGCACCGTGACCCCAACCACGACCCCGACCGGTGGCAGCAGCGTGACCCCGACGGGNNGCAGGGGGGGCGGCGGCGTAACCACGACCCCGACCGGGGGTGCGACCGTCACGGGCGGGAGCAGTGTGACGGGCGGCACGAACCCGACGGGCGGCAGCAGCGTGACCGGCGGCACGACTACAAGCGGCGGCACGACCGCGACCGGGGGCAGGGGCGGCAGGGGCGGCGGCGGCGGTGGCGGCACGACGTCGACTGGCGGTACGACCGCGAGCGGCGGCACGACCTCGACCGGCGGTACGCCCCCGACTGGCGGCGTGAGCGCATGTGGCGTCAATCCCGTCACCCCCAATGCCACGCAGCAGACGAAGAACGCACTCTGCTACCTGTATAGCATCTACGGCAACCACGTCTTGTCAGGGCAGCAGGAGGCCAACTGGAACGACAACCCCACTGACATCAGTTCGTACGCCGGCCAAGGCATGAAAACCCCAGCGGTTCACGGCACCGATTTCGCGTACCACAGCAGCGCTGGCTGCACTGGCGTCAACATTTCCACCACCCATGCCATCGCCCATTGGAACGCGGGGGGGCTGGTCATGTATCGCTACCACAGCGGCATGCCAGTGTCCGGCACAACCTGCATGAACGACTGCTACACCGGTACTAATTGCTCCGAGTCTACCCCCGGCAGCGGCTTCTTCACCAACATCATAACGGCGGGAACAGCGGAGAACACATCCTGGAATGGCAGGCTCGACTACATGACGGTTCAATTCAAGGCCATGGCGGCCGCCAACATGCCGGTGATATTGGCGATCTTTCACGAGACGCAATCCAACGGATGGTTCTGGTGGAGTAAGGGAACAGGAGCCCAGTTAATCGCATTGTGGAAGTACACGTTCAACTACCTCACCGCTACCAAGGGCAACACCAATATCATTTGGCTCATGCCCTACAGCGGCGCTCCGACTTCCGCCTATTGGCCTGGTCCGACCATGGTCGACATTTCGGGAGGGGATACCTACGGGACTAACCCACCGTTCACCTCGCTCTATAGCAGTTGCAAAGGCGTCATGGGCAGCACGATGCCGATCGCGCTGCATGAGTGCGGGACAGCCCCAAATCCCGGCACTATGTTCCCCACTGCGGCGCCCTGGGTACTGTTCAGCGTCTGGGCGGGGTACGAGAACAACCAATGGGCGAGTCTCAAGACTATTTACGCCGACTCCCACACCATAACGCGCGACCTGATACCGAGTCTGAAGTAGCGTCAGAGCCCGCGCGGCCGCCCGCGGTTGTCTTTGCTCGAGCACTGAAGTAGGTTCAGCGCGTCGGTCGAGAAATCCATGTCCAAGCCTGCAATCGTAGTCATGGGAGCCCTCGGCGTCATTGCGTTGGCGGTTGTACTGGGGGCGTTCGCCCTGCGGGACAAGCGCCCGCCACCGACGCCGATCGAGGAGCACGAGATAGTTGCAGCGCCGGCTCCGAAGCTCGACGCAGCCCCGGTGAAACCTGTCCTACCCTCGCCTCCGGCGGCCTCCGCGAAGGAGGTGGCGCATCGTCAGCAACCTGCTGGGAAGGACGCTGGGCCAGTCCTTTCCGAGGCCGCGCTGATGGCGAAGCTGCATGACCTGGCGGCCTCCGACCCGCCGCTCTCACTGCAATTGGCGAAAGAGGCGCTCGCTCGCTTTCCGAATAGTCCCGAGGCGCCTGAATTCGAGTGGAACCTCGTCAAGGCCCTGGCCAATATGGAGCATTACAAAGAGGCCAAAGAAGCAGCCCGGGTCATGGTCAAAAAGTATCCAGGCAATGACTTCGCTGCCGATGTCGAGCGCCACCTGCTGAACCACCCGCCCAACCCGCCCAACATTCCCGAACCGGAGTAGTTAGCGAGCGAAGACGAACCAGCGATTCATCCGGTGGTTTTTCCCCAAGCGCATATAGGCTCAGAAACATGTCGTGCTGAGCGCGGACGGCGCCAGCGTGGTCGTCACATTGGTCTGCAGGTACGACGGAGTAGCTGTCGTGATGTTCGCCGCCACGACGCCTCCGGCGATGCGTGCATTGATGGTCGCCGCCGTCTGATTTGCCCAGCTATCGCCAGCGGCCGAAAGACCGAAGCTTTCGTCGACAAGGATGGGCTTGCCAGTCAAGGTGTGCAAGGCGGCCCAGGTCTCGCTGCCTCCGGCGTTCGCGCTGGTGCCTTTCCCTGTCGTCCAGATCATGTCGTAGCTGGTGCCCAGGGCTGCCATGGCAGTGTTCATCTCGCCAATGTAGGAGTTCAATTGCGAGGTGCTGATCCAGGTTGAGTAGTTCTCAGCGACGACGGCAGGGGGATCGTTGCACTTGATCGCCAGGGCAATCTGCGCGGCAAGCTGGCCGAGCTGCACGTACGAGAGACCCGAGGTCGAGCCCTCCACCGAGTATTGAATGAAGTCGCCCTCGAGCAGCCAAATGACGGGCTTCTTGTAGGCGGCATAGGTCTGTGCGGCGTACCACGCGTACGCCTTGACCATCAGATTCTGGTCACAGATCGTGCCCTGTGGACAGGCAGTATTGAGAACTCCGAGAAGCAACGGTCCCATCCCGTTGGTTAGATTGGGTCCACCAGGATTCACGTTTCCGTCCTGCAGGCCGTTGGCGTGTCCGTAGTACCCGAGGATGTACGCGTAATAGGCGGGAACGGCTGTGGTGCTGGCAAAGGACTTGAGCCAGTTGCCCGAGTCGAAGCCATTAGTAGGGAAGGTGCCATCGGCCTTGATGTTGTAGCCAGCCCAGGCGGAAGCGAACTGTAGGTAACTGGTTGGATTCCCGTTGACCCCCCAAGCGAAAGAGCAGCCGAATGGATTCGGCGCCGGTGTTGTGCCCGTTCCGCAGGTGGACGGCGTGCCACCGTCGCCGGGAGGAACTCCTGTGCCGCCCGCGCCACCCACGCCTGTCGAACCTCCCGATCCGCCTGCGCCGCCTGCGCCGCTCGCGCCGCCCGCCCGCCCGCCACCGGTTGCCGTGGACCCACCTCGGGCCGAGGCCCCACCCGAGGCTGTGGCGCCGCCGGTACCCGTAGCTCCACCGGTGGACGCCGTGGTTCCGCCTCTTGCCGTCGTTCCTGCGGACGCCGTGGTCCCGGCTGTTGCTGTCGTTCCGGCGAACGCCGTGGTTCCGCCTCTTGCCGTCGTTCCTGCGGACACAGTGGTTCCGCCTGCTGCCGTGGAGCCACCTGTGACCGTGGCGGCAGTGGAGGAGCCGCCGTTCGTCGTCCGGCCTCCTGCGGTGCTCGCGCCGCCAGTGGTGGTTGAGCCACCGGAAGGTTGGATGCTTCCTGCCGGCGCGGGAGTCCCTCCTGTGGTCCCGGTTGCGGAGGTGCCGCCGGTAGCGACTGCCCCAGCGGCGCTCGTGGCACCGCCGACCGGCGTCTGTCCTCCGTTGCTATTCGTGCTGCCGCCGGTTGGTACGACGCTGCTCGCACCACCCCCGCTGCCGCCCGAGGCGCCCGGTTGATTTGAAGAAGAGCAGCCAGCAAGGAGGGCTACGAGCAGAAGCGAACCGAGCCCGCGTAGGTCCAGATCGTTCTGCAACCAACTTCGTAGCCGTGATGTCCGGTATCGTTCCATGGTGACTCCTCTCAGAGCAAAGCTGATGGTCTAGGGCGCGCGCTCGCACCGCCATATCTCTGCAGTAGCAGGAGGGACTGCGCCTGGCTCATTCCCAATGGTGTCCAGGCCCGCGTCGCGCGAAGGCGACCACCTATGCCGGCTGGCATGAACGGGCAGGTTGCCGCGCTAGCCCACCATCTCGCGAGCAGCAAGGCTAGCGAGACTCTCGGCAGCCATTCGTCGTCTTTTGGCATTTACGAATTTTTAGGGAAATCGGGCAACCTCCGGCTGGCTCCGGCATCTCACCAGGGAAAGCGAGCAGTCACCCCTGCTGACGATCGCGCGAGCCAGGTCGCTTGCCTGAAGCCGGGGCGTGGCAGGTTCCACCGAAGGAGAGATCCATGACTAAGGTCGCAGTACTGGCTTCCAGAACGATCCTAGTCGGCCTATTTGCCATAGGACTGGTTTCCAGCTGCACGAGTAGCAAGTCTGGTGGGCCTTCGGGCACGGGCGGCGCGGTGGGAACGGGTGGGAATTCGGCGACCGGAGGCGCGATCTCTTCCGGCGGCACCACCGCCGTTGTTGGTAGCTCGTCCAGTGGCGGTAGCAGCGCAACCGGCGGAGTCGCGTCTGCTACCGGAGGCGCCACGGTCACTGGTGGCAATTCCTCCAGTGGCGGCAGCAGCGCAACCGGCGGATTCACGTCGAGCGGCGGCGTCACGGTCACCGGCGGCAGTACTTCGAGTGCCGGTAGCAGCGCGACGGGCGGAGTCACGTCTGGCGGTGGGGTCACCGTATCGGGCGGCGATACGGCCGCGGGCGGGAGCACCAGTGGGAATTCCGATGCCGGAGCGATCGACGCTCGCTCGCCCGATGCAAGGGGAGGCGGAAGAGACGCGGTCGCGGCCGACGCTCAATCCGGCGTGGCCGAGGTGGCTCGGGATACCTCCACGGGCAACAGCGATGCTCCGGCCGCCGCCGTCAGCTTCAAGACTCAGATTCTCCCCCTGCTGAAAGCCAACTGTGTGAGTTGCCACGGCCCAACCGCGCAGAACATGGGGGTTCGTGTGGACACCTACGCGAACGTCAAAGCCAGTCTCCAGTCGGTGACCGATGTACTGGTGAACGGAGGCATGCCTCCGAGCGGTCCCTTGCCGGATGCGGATCGCCAGCTCTTCCAGACCTGGGTAGATCAGGGCGCGCTCAACAACTAGTGCCTCCGGTCAGAAGAGCGGTCATGTTTCGGTGGACGAGGCGCCCGGTCGGCAAGGCGCGACGAGGGCGCANNTTCTGACCGGAGGCACTAGGGCTTGTCGGGAGATTCGGGGCCGCCAAATGTGGCGACTTGCGCGGAGCGAACAAACGGGTAGAAGGCACAGCGTGATGCGAGCCCCGCTCACCCTCCTGGCGCTGCTGTTGGTCGTCGGCCAAGGGTGCCGCTGCAGAGACAAGCGCGCAGTCAAGCTGCCAGTCGAGCCTGCCTCCCTGCCGGCCGGTACAGATCCCCGCGTCTGGGTCGCAAGTGATGGTGAGTCGGTGGTCGCAGCGCAGTTACATTCGACCGAAGGACGTGACAGGCGCGAGGAGCTTCCCCGGGAGCCCATCGCGCTGTTCGCCTTGCGGGGCGAGACCGTCGCCTTTCAGATTGGCGCGCAGGCGGGCAAGGACGCGCTCCGGGATGTTTCGGTCGAATTCGATCAGTTTGCGCGCGTAACCGAGGGTAAGCCTCAACCCGAAGCGGATGTGCCGGTGCAGATCGAACGCTTCGTGGTGTGCGAACTTCCAATGGCCAGGCGTTCCGGCGGCAAGGTTCCTGGGGAGTCGCTCGGCTGGGAGGCGGGCGCGGCCCCTCCTGGTCCCGCTCCTGCGGGCACGATCGACGATCCATTGATCCCTGTGCAGGTGGCACCGCCGTGGGCGGACTATCCAATGCACATTCAATCCGGGCAGCATCGCGCGGTCTGGATCGACGTCACCGTGCCGCCGGACGGAATCGACCCCGGAACCTATCGCAACAAAGTCGTGGTTCACCACCGCCGGTCCAGCGGCGCCATCGACGTGCTGGCCGAGTTCCCGCTCACTCTCGAGGTTGGTCGCGCGAGCCTTCCCTATGCTTCACTGCGCACGATGGTGTTTTTCGCGCCCGGCCGAATCGAGGCTGCCATCGGTTCGAAGACCGCCGTGCGCCAGTACCAGCAGCTCATGCACGCGCACCACCTGAGCACGATCTTCCCCATCAACCGGGCCGCGGACGTGGAAGCCCATGCGGCCGCGCTGACCGGCGCGTTGTTCACCGACGGCCACGACTATCGAGGCCCGGGTCGCGGGGTGGGTTCGAGCGTCGTGGCACTGGGCGCCTATGGTTCACTCGGGGATCCGAGCCCTGCCAGCCTCGCCGATGTGGCTGCCATTTTGGCCGCCCTGGAGCGTCTCGGAATCCAGGATCGCCCTGGGGATCTCGACGTCTTCCTCTACGCAGTCGACGAGCAGTGCAACAGCCCCCGAGGACGGCTCTGGAGGCAGGCTTTGGCTAACTCCGAAGTCCCGGCGCTGCGGCGCCTGCGCGTCGGCCATACCTGCTCGGAGCCGCCGGCTGCGCAAGCCGTCGACCTGGTCATGATGGCAGCACCCAGGTACTCACCGCGGTTGGCCGAACAGGCGGCAGAACGCGGAAAACACGTCTGGATCTACAACGGTCAACTACCCCAGACCGGACAATTCCTCAGCGACGGGTGGCGCGTGGCTCTGCGAGCAAACGCCTGGATCCAGTCGGCTTACCGAATTGAGCGTTGGTTCTACTGGGACTCGACGTTCTGGGATGACCGCAACCGGGGAGGGTTGGGTCCGCACGATGTGTTTGCCGGGGCCGAGACCTTCCACAATCAGGACGGCGACTTTTGCAATGGCGACGGCGTGCTCGTGTACCCGGGCAGGCAAACCGTGTTCCCGGCCCATTCCGCGGAGTATGACGGTGTCTTCCCGTCCATCCGGCTCAAACAGTGGCGGCGAGGCATCAGCGACGCTGGCTATCTGCGGCTCGGCCGGACCATCGACAGCGACCGTGTCGAGCGCATCATCCGGACGCTGGTGCCCAGCGCTCTCGATCAGGCGCGCGCAGGACCCACACCTGCATGGTCCACCTCGGCGCAGGCGTATGAGGCCGCTCGACGGGAACTGTTCGGCCTGGTGCGCTGATCGACGGCGGAACCAAATCGTCAGCGGCCAATTGACAGTGACTCGACAAAGCCGGGTTGGAGTAGACTGCGCCCCGATGGTCGGTAACCAGTCGCGATCGATGATCTGTCCCCGCTGCGCTGGTCAGCCCCTGGCTGCGGCCCTGACCAAACAGGGTGTCGAGGTTGACCAGTGCCGGAGCTGCGGCGGCGTGTGGCTGGACAAGGGCGAGATCTTCTACTTCGCCCGTTCGGCCAAGACGCTCATCGTGGAACTGCACCGGGCAGAGAAGGAGGCGCAGTCGGGAGACGTGCCCAGCCCGGCCACCGGCCAGCCCATGCAGCGGCTGAAGGTGTTCGGTGTGGAACTCGATATGTGCAGCGAGACCGGCGGTCTATGGCTGGACAAGGGCGAGTTGCAGCAGGTGGTGGCAGCGGGCGACGCCAAGCTCAATCTCTCGGTCGACGAGGCTGCGACCCGCTCGACCGTCGAGCGCAGCGCCGACGGCTCCATCCCGCACGCCCAGCTGGCGGCTTACGCCGCCGGCATGAAGCCGCTGCCCAATTTGTTCGTGCGCTCGGTCAGTCTGCTGGTCGTGATGTACGCGCTGCTAGGTGCGCTGCTCATTGCCGCGGTCGAGGCGGGCCGTCTGCAGGCCGGAGTGGCCGTGCTGATCGGCGTCGCGGTGGTCACGCTGCAGTTTGTCTTTGGGCCGTGGATCATGGATCTCTCGCTCGGCTGGTTCTACAGCGTGAGCTGGATCGACCCGGCCTCGCTGCCCCCCTGGCTGCGCCAGTTCATCGAACGCGTGTGCGGCGTACACAACATGAAGTTCCCGCGCATCGGTGTCATCCACGATGGCGCGCCCAACGCCTTCACCTACGGACACACCCCGAACAACGCCCGCATCGTGATCACCGAGGGTCTGTACGACCTGTTGGAGGACGAGGAGGTCGAGGCGGTGGTGGCGCACGAGATCGGACACGCGGTCCAGTGGGACATGCTGATCATGACCGCGGCGCAGTTGGTGCCGCTGATTGCGTACTACCTGTACCGCACCCTGATCAGGATGCGTTCGCGCGGGAAGTCGGCCGGCGCGCGCATTGGCATCGCCATCGGCGCGTACTTCGTCTACATCGTGTCCGAGTACCTGGTGCTCTGGCTGTCGCGCACGCGCGAGTACCGAGCCGACAACTTCTCCAGCCGGGTCACCGGCAACCCGAATCTGCTGGCGCGCGCCCTGGTCAAGATCGGCTACGGCCTGGCCAGCCGGGGCAAGCAGAAGGCGCGCGCTGACGAAGAAGAGCAGGGACAGCGGCCGGGCGTGGATTCGCTGGGCGCGCTGGGCATCTTCGACGGCAACGCGGCCCGCGCGTTCACCGTGTCGGCAGTGGCTGCGGGCGGCGCCAACCTGAACCCTGACCACTTGAAGGGCGCCATGCGCTGGGATCTGTGGAACCCGTGGGCCAAGTTCTACGAGCTGCACTCGACCCACCCACTCATCGCCAACCGGCTCGATTTTTTGTCGCGCCAGGCGGCCAGCATGAACATCGCGCCCCTGGTACTGTTCGACGAGAAGCAGCCCGAATCGTACTGGGATGAATTCTTCGTCGACGTGCTGGTGATGTTCCTGCCGTGGATTCTGGGCCTGGGCGGGCTGGCCGCGGGTCTGTCAACGGGCAAGCCGCATCTGTACTGGCTGGGCCTGGTCGGCCTGGGCGCGGGCATGCTGGTCAAAACCTGGTTTAGCTACGCCTCGGGGGATTTCCCGTCGCTGAACGTGGCCGGGCTGCTGAAGAAGGTCAAGGTGTCCGCGGTGCGCGGCGTGGCCTGCACCCTGCGCGGCACGGTGATCGGGCGCGGCGTGCCCGGCCTGATCTGGAGCGAGGATTTCGTCATACGCGACCAGACCGGGATCATGTTCCTCGACTATCGGCAGCCGCTGCGCATATGGGAGTTCCTGTTCGGCCTGCTCCGCCGGGGCGACCTGCAGGGCGTGGAGGTCGTGGCCAAGGGCTGGTACCGCCGCGCGCCCACGCCCTACGTCGAATTGCTGACCCTGCAGACCGGGGCCACCACCCGCACCTGCTACGTGTACTACGTCAAGCTGGTCGTGTCGGTGGTGCTGGTTTTGGTGGGTTTGCTGGCCATGGCGAAGATGCATTGATCGGGTCGTGCCTGCTGCCGCACCGGCGAGAATGCCGCGGGTGGAACGAGCCGGAACACGCGATGGCACATTGCTTGCTTGAGTAATCCGCATGCGTTTGACTGCGTGCTTTGAGGAAGGGATTTTGCCCGAGGCAACGTCGCCGCGGATTCGCAATTTCCTGAAACTCCACGTCTTTGGCTTGCCGGGACTCCGCGCCTGCGCGCGCGTGGCAAAGGCGGTTCAGATCCATGCGCGACGATCCGGGGCACCAGTGTCGTGGTCTCGTCGTCCACAGGAAGTCCGCCACGCGAGAACACCGAATGGGGGNNCGTGGCCGGTGCCACAAGCATTGGCGCTTGTGGGGCCACCGGCGGCACAACGGTCGTGCCATTCGCGACGACCCCTGGCGCCAGTGTTCTCGTCTCGCCGTGCGCGAGGGTGGCAGTCACCTACACCAGCGCGTCCTCCAACCCGGGGAGCTATTCTCCGCCGAGCGTCCCCGTGGGCGCCGAGTGTCGCCCGGGAATCTCGACCTACACCCTGGATCTCGCCAGCCAGCGGCTGTGGTGGGAGGATTGCAGCGTGGTTGGCGATCCGCAAATTGCGGGTAGCTACCTGCGGGAGGTGGGTTCAACCTGTCTTTCATCATCGGAATTTGAGAGCGCGCGAGACGCCCTTTCCTTGGTGACTGTGAGCGGAGAAGGTCAATGCTGGGAGTACATCGGATCCTTTCCCGCAACCATCACTATGACCATGACCAGCCCTGCTGGAAGTCAGATGTATGGGGATGAAAAGAGTTGTGGTGTCGCCGTCGGATCAGAGGGCTTGTCCGACTTTGAGCAGATCCTGGCGTCCCTGGCGAATGCCGCCAGCAGCGCGGGCGGCTCCAGCAGTAGCTGTGGCACCGTGGGCGCGGGCGGCAGCTGAGCGGTCCGTAGACCCAATTTGTCTGCTTGACAGTTGCTCGCGGGTCGGGCGTTATCGGCGGTCAAGGCCGCGCCTGGCCTGCCACCCAAGCAGGGGAATTGGACATGAAGCTTCGCCCAGCACCTCCGGACAAGAATCTGGTCGAACGAGGGGAAATTCTCGATGCGGTGGGGATCTCTCGGGTGTTGCGCCGCATAGCCTTCGAGATCATCGAGCGCAATGGCCCGGCGCCCTATCTGGTCGGCATCCGCACCGGCGGTGCGGTGCTGGCCGAGCGCATGGTCGAGATGCTGGCTGCCAGTGGCGAGAGCCGGCCCGTGCTGGGCGCCATCGACATCACGCTCTATCGCGACGATGTTTTTCTCGGCCTGCCCAAACCCGAGATCGGGCCCACCGAGTTGCCCGAAAGCATCGAGGGCCGCAACGTGGTGTTGGTCGACGACGTCCTGTTCACCGGCCGCACAGTGCGCGCTGCCATGGACGTGCTGGCCGACTATGGCCGGCCCCGTGCTGTCCAGTTGGCCGTGCTGGTCGACCGCGGCCGGCGCGAGTTGCCCATCCAGCCCGACTACGTGGGCGTGCGCCTGCAAACCACCGCCGACCAGTCTGTGCGCGTGATGCTGGCCGATCGCGGGGAGACCGACCGGGTCGTCCTGCGAGAGAGGAGCGCCAAATGACCAAGGGATTCACGCAGCGGCACTTGCTGGGTATGGAGACGCTGAGCCGCGAGGAGATCACCACCATCCTCGATCTGGGCGAACGCTTCCTTGAAATCGCGGACCGGCCCATCAAGAAGGTGCCTACCCTGCGCGGCAAGACCGTCATCAACCTGTTCTTGGAACCGTCCACGCGCACCCGCACCTCCTTCGAGATCGCAGCCAAGCGCCTGTCAGCCGACGGGATCAATTTCACCGCTTCCTCGTCGTCCACGGTCAAGGGCGAGACGCTCATCGACACCGCGATGAACCTGGACGCCATGAATCCGGACATCGTGGTGATTCGCCACGCCCAGGCCGGCTCGGCCCTGCTGCTCAGCCAGCGCATCCGCGCCGCCATCATCAACGCGGGCGACGGCGCGCACGAGCACCCGACCCAGGCGCTGCTCGATGCTTCGACCATTCGCGCCCACAAGAAAAGGATCGAGGGTCTGACCGTGGTGATCTGCGGCGACATCGACCACAGCCGCGTGGCCCGTTCCAACATCTTCGCCCTGCGCACGCTGGGAGCGCGCGTGCGGGTGGCCGGGCCGCGGTCGCTGCTGCCCATAGGGGTGGAAAACCTGGGCTGCGAGGCGTACGACCGGATCGAGCCGGCGCTGGAAGGCGCTGACGTGGTCATGATGTTGCGGATCCAGATGGAACGGAAGGCGGGCAGCCGTTTCCCCAACACGCGCGAATACGCGCGCTACTTCGGCCTGAATCCGCGTCGCCTGGCCCTGGCCAAGCCCGACGCCATCGTCATGCACCCCGGGCCGATGAACCGGGGCGTGGAGATCGACCCCGGCGTGGCCGACGGCCCGAGTTCGGTGATCCTGGATCAGGTCAGCCGGGGCGTGGCCGTCCGCATGGCCGTCCTGTATTTGCTGGGCGGTGGCAGCGGCGAGGAATGGAGTAAGTCTTGATGCCCTGCAAGCGCAACCCTTACCTGAGGAGCCAGTCTCATGCCTGACATTCTTCTGCGCGGTGGTCGGGTGCTCGATCCTGCGCGCGAGTTTGACGCCCAGGCAGACGTTCTATTGCAGGACGGGAAGGTCGCGCGCATCGAACGCGGCCTGGCGGCGCCGGGCAGTAAGGTCATCGATGTCAAGGACTGCTGGGTCGTGCCGGGCCTCATCGACCTGCACGTACACCTGCGCGAGCCTGGCCAGGAGTACAAAGAGAACATCGAGACCGGGACAGCCGCAGCGGCAGCGGGTGGTTTTTCCGCCGTTTGCTGCATGCCCAACACCAGTCCGCCCAACGACACCCGCGCCGTGACCGACCTGATCGTCCAGCGCGCGCGGGAGAAGGGCAGCGTGCGCGTGTATCCCATCGGGTGCATCACACAGGGCCAGAAGGGCGAGACCCTGGCCGACATGGGCGAGCTGCAAGAGGCGGGCTGCGTGGCCGTGTCCGACGACGGCCACGGCGTGATGAACAGCGAAGTCATGCGCCGAGCCCTGGAGTACGCGCGCAGCTTCCACATGCCGATCGTGCAGCACTGCGAGGACAGCGCGCTCTCGGCCGGCGGGGCCATGCACGAGGGTTTGGCCTCCACGCGCTTCGGGATTCGCCCCCAGCCGGCTGCGGCGGAATCCGCTATGCTGGCCCGCGACCTGGAACTGGTGGCGCTGACCGGTGGTCGCTACCACATGGCCCACATCAGTTGCGCTGAATCGGTGCGCCTGATCCGCGAGGCCAAGCAGCGCGGCTTGCCCGTCACCTGCGAGGTGACGCCGCACAACCTGATGCTGACCGACGATGCCTGTGCCGGGTACGACACCTTCTTCAAGATGAACCCGCCGCTGCGCTCGGCCAGAGACCAGGCGGCGCTGCGCGAGGCTCTGGCCGACGGCACCATCGATGCCATCGCCACGGACCACGCGCCTCATTCGCCGGTCGAGAAGGAAGTCGAGTTCGAGCAGGCGGCCAATGGTGTCATCGGCCTGGAAACCGCGTTGGCGTTGGCGCTGGAGTTGGTCGAGGCAGGCGTGTTGACGCCGGCCAAGCTGGTCATGCGCATGTCCGTTGGCCCGACCAGGGTGCTGGACTTGCCAGGCGGCAGCCTTGCGCCGGGCGCCCCGGCCGACGTGACCGTGATCGATCCCAAGGCAGCCTGGACCTGCGATTCCGCTCTCTTTCGCTCCAAGGCGCGCAACACACCCTTTGGCGGGCGCGCTATGCGTGGCCGGGCGGTGCTGACTGTGGTAGGTGGAGCCATCGCATACTCCAAGGAAAGTCTCGTTGCCTGACGACAAGAACCCATTGACCCCAGCCTTGCTGGCCCTGGAAGACGGAACCGTCTATCAGGGCTTCGGTTTCGGTTCAGCCGCCGACATGACCGGCGAGCTGGTCTTCAACACCGCGATCACCGGGTATCAGGAGGTGCTGACCGATCCCTCGTACCGCGGGCAGATCGTGATGATGACTGCGCCCGAGATCGGCAACGTCGGCGTGAACCACGAGGACTTCGAGTCGGACCGGCCCTATTGCGCAGGCTTCGTGGTGCGCGACCTGTCGCCGCGGGTGTCGAACTGGCGCGCCCAGGGCACGCTGGCTGAGCTGATGGAGAAGTCGGGCGTGGCCGGCATCAC
>PMZX01000178.1:39846-39995 GCA_003170035.1 Myxococcales bacterium
CTGGCCAAGGAAGTGACCTGCGCAAAGCCCTACCAGTGGGACGAAGGGCTGTGGCAGGCGCCCTCGACCAAGACTCCGGTGCCGCCCGTGCGCCATCGGGTGGTGGCCTACGATTTCGGCATCAAGCGCGGGATCCTGCGCCGCCTGCG
>PMZX01000178.1:40091-40234 GCA_003170035.1 Myxococcales bacterium
AAGTTCGGCCACCACGGCGCCAATCACCCGGTGATGGACCTGTCCACGCGCAAGGTGGAGATCACCTCGCAGAACCACGGGTTCGCAGTGGACGTGGGCTCGCTGCAAGGCAAAGCAGTGCTGTCGCACATCAACCTGAACGA
>PMZX01000307.1 GCA_003170035.1 Myxococcales bacterium
TCCCCGAAGGGGGAAGCGAGGGGGATGGGGTGGCAGGTGGGGTGCCGAAGGGCGGAGCGAACCCTTCCAGGGTTCCCATGTGAAGTTGTCGGTGCGTATCCACGGTCCTGGCCTTCGACTTTATGTTACCGTCAAGGCCATGGCTGTGGGCGAAATCGAACTGGCGAAGTTCCCCATCCTGGTGGTCGACGACGAGAGCGACAACCTGGACGCGTTCCGCTTCACCTTTGGCAAGACCTTCACCCTGCACCTGGCCTCGGGCGCCGAGGAGGCCCTGACCCTGGTGCGGGCGCACGACATGGCGGTGGTGGTGACTGACCAGCGCATGCCGCGCATGACGGGCCTTGAACTCTTGCGTGCCGTGCGCGACATCCGCCCCGACGCCGTGGGGATCATCGTCACCGCCTTCACCGACGTGGATGTGCTCATCGAGTCCATCAGCCTGGGTCGCATCTACCGCTATATCACCAAGCCCTGGGACAGCAAGGAACTGCGCGGGATCCTGGTGCACGCGGTGGAGCGTTTCCACTTGGTGCGCGAGAATCGCCGTTTGCTGGACCAGCTTTCCCAGTACGCGCGCGTGCTCTCGCGCGAGGCCGACAGCGCCTACAACTTCGGTGCCATCGTGGGCGACTCGCCTCCGCTACGCCAGGTGCTGGCCAAGGTGGAACAGGTGGCGCAGACCTCGGCCACGGTGCTTCTGCGCGGGGAAACCGGCACCGGCAAGGAGATGGTGGCGCGCGCGATTCACATCAACAGCACGCGCGAGAGCCGTCCCTTCGTGCGGGTGAACTGCGCGGCCCTGGCCGCGGGGGTGCTGGAATCCGAGCTGTTCGGTCACGAGAAGGGCGCGTTCACCGGTGCNNGTGGCGCGTCGGGCGGGGCGCTTCGAGCTGGCCGACGGCGGCACGCTGTTTCTCGACGAGGTGGGCGACCTTCCCCTCGACGTACAGGTCAAACTGCTGCGGGTCTTGCAGGAGCGTGAGTTCGAACGCGTGGGCGGCGTGGACACGGTCAAGGTGGACGTGCGTCTCATCTCGGCCACCCACCGCGATCTGGAACGGCTGATTGCCGAGGGAAAATTCCGCGAGGATCTCTACTACCGGCTCAACGTCTTTCCCATCACCATGCCGCCTTTGCGCGAACGGCCCGGCGACATTGCCTTGCTGGTCGAGCACTTCATGCAAAAGTACGCCCAGTCGAGCGGCAAGATGGTCAGCAGCGCGGACCCGCGCGCCCTGGCCGCGCTGGCCGCCTATCCCTGGCCGGGCAATGTGCGCGAGCTGGAGAACGTCATCGAGCGCGCCATGATCCTGGTCTCCGGGCCGACCTTGACCGTGGCTGATCTGGATTTCGGCCGACGCCTGGGCATGACCCCGTCGGGCGGGATTCCCATCGGGACCACGGCCGAGATTGGCAGCGCGCCTTCGGGCGAAGGGGGACGTTCACTCTACCGACGTCTATCCGAGCAGGAGCGTAGCGAGATCATCTCGGCGGTGGAACGCGCCCAGGGCAACATCGCCCACGCCGCACGCGCCCTGGGCATCAACCGTTCGACACTCTACTATCGCATGCGCAAGCACGGCCTTGAGCACCTGCTGCCCACGCGCGACGAGGTGGTTCCACATCCGCTCGACGGCGAGCCGCCGGGGCACTAACCCGACAACATGAACCTCTGGCAGCGCCTGCTCGATCTGACCAGGGCCGGGCCGTTCACCGGCCCAGGCATGAGTTTTCTCACGGCGCTCGGCACACTGGCCGTGCTCATCTTCATGCGCCGGCGGCTTCCGCGCGAGAACCGCGATCACGGCAGCGTGTTGCAGACCTTCCTGGTCATCGGCGCGTCGCTGGCCCTGCTGCGGCTGGGCTTGCTGGCGGTTGGCGGCGGACACCTAGCCTTCGGTCGGGTCATGGCCGTGCTGTCCACCTTCTTCGTCGCCATGGGCGCGGTGGGCACGCTGGTCATGGGCATGTTCGAGATCCTTCCCGCGCGCGCCAACGTTCATTTCCCGCTCTTGCTGCGCGATCTCATCCTGGTTCTGGCCTTCGTGGTGGTCCTGTTCGGCGTGCTGGGCCAGAGCGGCGTCGACGTCACCTCCATGGTGACCACCTCGGCGGTGCTCACCGCCATCCTGGGCCTTGCGCTGCAGAGCACGCTCACCAACCTCCTGGCCGGCATCTTGCTGCACATGGACCGGTCCCTCGGGGTGGGCGACTGGGTCCAGTTTGGCAACCGGAAAGGCTGCATTGCCGAGATTCACTGGCGCTCGACAGTTCTGCGCACCACTGACGGTGACACCATCATCATTCCCAATGCTCAGATCACCGCGCAGGAAGTCCAGAACTACTCGCGGCCATCGCCCAGGCATCGCGTTTGGTTGAAGATCGGGTTGCACTACCGCCACCCGCCCAACGAGGTACGCAAGGTGCTAGTCGAGGCTGCGCGCGAGGCGCCGGGCGTGCTCAGCTTCCGCGAGCCAGACTGCTTCCCGGTCGAGTTCGGCGACAGCGCTGTCGTCTATGCCTTGCGCTACTGGATCGACCAGTTCGATCAGGCGTCCGAGATCGAGGGCGAGGTGCGCACGCGCGTCTGGTACGCGGCCGCGCGCGCCGGCCTGGAGATGCCGTTCCCGATTCGTACCGTGATCATGCAAAGCGCGCCGGCGGCCGATGCCGACGAGCGGGCGGGCCCCGAGCTGGCAGCGCGCCTCTCTGCGCTGGAGCAGGTGGATCTGTTCGCTACCCTGGAATCCGCCGAACGCGAGCTGCTGGCGCGCGGCCTGCGCCGCCGGCCCTTTGCCGCAGGCGAGGCCATCATTCGCCAGGGCACCCCCGGCGATTCCATGTTCATCATCGCGCGCGGCGAGGTCCACGTGTCGCTCACCCAGGCGGGCCTGAACAAGGTCATCGCCAGCCTCGGCCCCGGCGATTTCGTGGGCGAGATGTCGCTCATGACCGGGGAGCCGCGCGCTGCCACTTGTCTGGCAGCCACCGACGTGATGAGCTTCGAGTTGGACCACGCCACGTTCCAGCAGCTGCTCACCACGCGGCCCGCGGTGGCGGATCAGATGTCGTCGCTTCTGGCCGCGCGACAGTCACACATCGAGAGGAAGGGCGGCGAGATGAGTGCCCTGGCCGCCGCCCAGAGCGCCGAGAGCAAGAGCCACCTGCTGAACCGGATTCGCAGCTTCTTCGAGCTGAAGTAGGCACCGGGCAGCCGAACGCCGCGAGACGCCTGCAGTAGGGACAGGTGGGAGCTCCTGCCAATCAGGAGACCCCGGGTCAAGACAAACAATCATTTCACGATTTCGCCCGCGAATCCCAGGCCGCGAGGATCTTCTCGACCACGGCGTTGCTGTCCAGGCGTTGCTCCGCAGGATGGGCGTCGAGCCATGCGATGGCGCGGCGGATGCCCTCGGCAAAGGGAACCGTGCAGCGGAACTCGGGCACGAAACGCTTGATCTTTGAGTTGTCGAAGACCAGCGAGTGGGCCTTGTCGCCCAGAAGCCCGGCACCGACGGCGGGGTCCACCTTGGCGATGAAGTCCGACGGAATGTGGACCAGCCGCGCCTGGGTCCCGGCCGCGGCGGCGATGCATTCATAGACCTGGTTCCAGGTCAAAACCTCGTCGGAGGTGATGTGAAAGGTCTCGCCCACGGCGTCGCGCCGGCCGAGCAAACCGAGCAGCCCCTTGGCAAAGTCACTGGCGTGGGTCATCACCCACAAGGAAGTGCCGTCGCCGTGAAGCGGCAGGGGCAACCCGTGGCGCATACGGTGCACCGAGGTGAAGTCGATACCGAAAGCGGTGGGAATCCAGGTGTCGCCGTAGGTGAATGAGGGCCGCACGATGGTCACCGGGAAGCCGTGGCGTCGGTGCGCTTCGGTGAGGAACTGTTCGGTCGCGATCTTTTTCTGCGCGTACTCCCAGAAGGGGTTGGCCAGCGGCGTCTCTTCGGTCACGACGTAGTGGCGCGGCGGCTTTTGGTAGACGGTGGCCGTGCTGATGAAGACGTACTGTTTGATCTTGCCGGCGAACATCTCGACATCGGCAGCCGCCTGGGCCGGGTCGAACACGATCCAGTTGACCACCACGTCAAACGTCTCGGAAGCCAGTGCCTGCGCCATGGCGCGGCGGTCGTTGATGTCGCCGTGGATGGTGCGCGCCCGGGGCGGCAGCTCGACCCGGCGCAAGCCCCGGTTGAAATGCACCAGTTCGACGCCGCGCTCCGCGGCCAGGCGCGAGCACGCGGTCGAGATGTTTCCCGAACCACCGATGAAAAGTACCTTCATGGGCATGCCCGGATTTCACCATAACCGACGCGCAGGGCACAGGAGATAGTGCAACTAAGAAAACCCTTGCCATTTAGTTAACCACAGTTCACTATCTACCAATGTCAAGCAAGCAGGCCCCCCGCGTTCATGCCGCCATCGCCTGCTTGCAGCGCCTGACCGACCTGTTCGCCGAACGCCGCCAGCAGCTTGCCCGCTCGGTGAAGCTGAGCGACCAGCAATGGGCCGCGCTGGAGGAGATATCGAGCGAGCACTTCATGCCCAGCCTGTTTGCCAGGCAGCGCGAAAGCTCGGCCGCGGCGGTCTCCAAGATCCTGCGCCAGCTCCTGCAGAAGGATCTGGTTTCGGTGCGGCTCGGCGCCCCCGACGGCCGGCAGCGCCGCTACGAGCTGACTGCCAAGGGAAAGCGTTGCATCGAGGGCTTGCGCCGGGAACGGGAAGCCGCCATTCGTGCGGTGTGGATCGGATTTGACAACGCTGGGCTGGACGCCTTCACCCGCTTCGGAACCCGTCTGGCGCAGCGTCTTGCGCACTACGCGGAATCGGTAAAGGAAGGGACGTAAAGAAAATGGGAAAGACACTGTACGAAAAGGTCTTCGACAGCCATACCGTGGGCCGCCTGCCATCGGGGCAGGTCCAGCTTTTCATGGGGCTGCACCTGATCCACGAGGTGACCTCGCCGCAGGCCTTCAGCATGCTGGAGGAGCGCAAGCTCAAGGTGCTGTTCCCTGAGCGTACCTTTGCCACGGTGGACCACATCATTCCCACGTCCAGCCAGTTGCGTCCCTACCAGGATTCGCTGGCCGAGGACATGCTGCGCGCCCTGGAAGCCAGCGTGAAGAAGCACGGCATCCGCTACTTCGCGCCGGAAAACGGCGAGCAGGGCATCGTGCACGTGGTAGGGCCGGAGAACGGACTCACCCAGCCCGGCATGACCATCTGCTGCGGCGATTCCCACACCGCCACGCACGGCGCGTTCGGCGCCATTGCCTTTGGCATCGGCACCTCGCAGGTGCGCGACGTGCTGGCCACGCAAACCCTGTCCATGGACAGGCTCAAGGTCAGGCGCATCGAGGTCAGCGGCCGATTGGGCCCAGGCGTGACTGCCAAGGACGTCATCCTCTTCATCATCAACAAGCTGGGCGTGAACGGCGGGGTGAGTTTCGCCTACGAATACGCCGGCGACACGATCGAGCGCATGACCATGGACGAGCGCATGACCGTCTGTAACATGAGCATCGAGGGCGGCGCCCGCTGCGGCTATATCAACCCGGACGCGGTCACCTACGACTATCTCAAGGGTCGCACCTACGCGCCCAAGGTTGCGACCTGGGACCGTGCGCGCGCCTACTGGGACAGCGTGAGGAGCGACGCCGACGCTCACTACGCCGACGTGGTGAAGTACCGCGCCGAGGACATCGAGCCCATGGTCACCTGGGGCATCACGCCGGGGCAGTCGGTCGCGGTGGGTGGAACCATCCCAGCCCCCGATGCCTTTTCTGCCGACGAGCGCGAGAGCGCCGAGGANNCAGCCCATCAAAGGCCAGAAGATCGACGTGGCCTTCATTGGATCGTGCACCAATGGGCGCCGGTCCGACTTCGAGGCGGTAGTCGAGGTGCTGAAAGCGGGCCGGTACAAGGTGGCGCCGCACGTTCAGGCTCTGGTTGTGCCCGGGTCGATGCAGGTCAAGCGCGAACTGGTAGAGCGCGGCTGGGACAAGATATTCACCGCCGCGGGTTTCCAGTTTCGCGAGGCCGGTTGTTCGATGTGCCTGGCCATGAANNGCCTCGTCATCGAACCGCAATTTCAAGGGCCGGCAGGGCAGCCCCACCGGGCGCACCCTGCTGATGAGCCCGATCATGGTGGCCGCAGCAGCCATCGCAGGCGAAGTGGCGGACGCGCGCCAGGTGTTCGGCATCCACGGTTGAGTGCGAGGAGATATCTCATGGACGACTCGAAGCGCATCGTGATCAAGGGCCGAGGCATTGTTTTGCACGGCAACGACATCGACACCGATCGCATCATTCCCGCGCGTTACCTGCGCACAGTCACGTTTGAAGGGCTGGGCGAGCACGTCTTCGAAGACGATCGGGCCCAGTTGCAACAGCAGGGTCGCACGCATCCGTTCGACGATGCGAAATTCCGCGACGCCACTTTGTTGCTGGTCAACAAGAACTTCGGCTGCGGCTCGTCGCGCGAGCACGCGCCCCAGGCCATCAGCCGCTGGCAGAAGGGCATTCGCACCATCGTGGGCGAGAGCTTTGCCGAGATCTTCTTCGGCAACTGCGTCTCGCTGGGCGTGCCCTGCGTGGTGGTAGATGCAGCCTCGATCGAGGCTTTGCAGAAGGCGGTCACAGCGGATCCAACCGTAGATGTGACCGTCGACCTCAAAGACAAGGTCGTGAGCGCCGGTGCGTTGCGTGTTCCGCTGCGCATTCCCGAGGGCGTGCGCCAGCAATTCCTCGACGGCCGCTGGGACACCACCGGCGAGCTGTTGGCCAATCGCGACGCAATTGTGGCGTTGGCCAAGAAGCTGCCCTATCTCTCCAGTTTCTGATAGCCGCCTAGCTGTGGGTGGTGGAGGCGGGACGCGTGCGCGAACACACGAACCAGGAGTAGGTAGCGGCCTACGCGGTCGCGCCCTGGCCCTGCCGTGGAACGTGGCCCTTCCAGCCGTACCAGACGATGTACAGGTAACAGAGCGCGGGAATGATGAAGCAGTGGTGGATGCCGATCTGGTCGGCAATGGCGCCCTGGATCACCGGAACAAGGGCACCGCCCACGATGGCCATGCAGAGGATGCCGGATCCCTGACTGGTGTGCTTGCCCAGGCCGGCAATGGCCAGGGTGAAGATGGTCGGGAACATGATTGAATTGAAGAGCCCAATCGCCAGCACGGACCACATAGCCGCCGATCCCGAGGTGACCATGGTGGTGATCACCAGCAGGGCTGCCACACAGGCAAACAAAGCAAGGATGCGTCCCGGTTTGAAGTATCGCAAAAGCGGCGTGCCGAGGAACCGGCCCACCATGGCGCCTCCCCAGTAGTAGGGCAGGTAGGTCGCACCCACTTTCTCGGGCAGCCCGGCAATGGCGGGTTCTTTCAAGTAGTTGACCAGGAAACTGCCGATTGCCACCTCGCCCCCGACATAGACGAAGATGGCCACCGCCCCCAGCATGAGGTGACGATATCCGAAGGCGCTCTTGGGGCCTTCGGCGCCGGCAGCCTGGGCCGCGGTTTCCTGGCTGGCGTCGATCTTGGGGAGTTTCGACAGCGCGATGGCAACTGCCAACACGAAGAGCGTGAGAGCAAGCCCGATGTAGGGCTTCTGCACCGAGGCCGCCTCGGCCACGCGATAGGCTTCGCGAGCAGCAGGAACCATGGCTTTCAGCTCGTCGGCTGGCTTGGACGGGGTCGCGAGGATGAACGCAGAGCCAAAAAAAGGCGCCAGGGTCGTGCCCAGCGAGTTGAGGGCCTGGGTCAGGGTCAAGCGCGCGGAAGCGGTCTCAGGCTTGCCAAGGATGGCAACGAACGGATTGGCCGCGACTTGCAGAAGGGTAATACCGGAAGCCAGGATAAAGAGGGCCAGCAAGAAGATCGCATAGGAGCGGATTTCGGCGGCCGGGTAGAAGGCGAGGCAGCCGAGCCCCACCACCACAAGGCCGATGATGATGCCCCTCTTGTAGCCGACCCGCTGGACGATCTGGCCTGAGGGCAGCGACACGACGAAATAGGCGGTGAAGAAGGCGAACTGGATCATCATCGCCTGCGCGTAGTTGAGGTCGAAGACCGCTTTCAGGTGGGGGATGATGATGTCATTCAGGCAGGTTATGAAACCCCACATGAAAAACAGCGTGGAGAGAACCGCAAGGGCGGGAAGATAACTCCGCGGCTTTTCGCTGGTGGAAGAAACCGGGGGCGACGCTGAGGGGAGTGTTGGTCCGGCCATGTGAGTTCCTTTTGTGCGGGAGGCGAGGGTACCATCTTGGCCCCCGCTCGACTGCGCATGATACACGCGCTGGCGGAGATTCCACGGCTTCTTGGCAATTCGGTATCGCGTGGTCCCGAAAGGCGGGCATAATCAACGCCATGGTTCGCGCTCAGCCCAGACCTCTGGCCTGCCTGGTGGTGGGCTGGTTGGTGGTCATTGTTGCGGGATGCGGTAGCACCTCTGTAAGCCCCGGAAACCGCGACGCGGACTTGTCAGGGGAGGGCGGGGCTGACGCCAGTTCTGTTTTGCCAGATACCGGCCCTGACGCTGCTCTTCCGCCCGACGCGTCGGTCGCGGTTGACACTGAGGACGACGCAGGTCCTCCTGCCGACGCGCTTGGCGCTGCCGATGGCGGCCCGGTCGCTCCCGACGCTGGCGGAGTTGACCTGGGGCAGACCCCCGCCACGGTCGTCGTGCTGCCTGACACGCAATACTACTCGTCCAGCTTCCCCGACATCTTCGCGGCCCAGACCCGCTGGATCGTCGCGCAGAAGTCCGCTCGCAACATCGCGGCGGCGCTTCACGTGGGCGACTTGGTCGACCTCAACACCGACAATGCCCAGTGGACGGTCGCCAACTCGTCCATGCGAGCGCTGGACGGGCTGGTGCCCTATGTGCTTGTTCCCGGCAACCACGACACTGACGCGACTCGTGTGGGATCGATCGACAACTACTTTTCGCCCACAACCATGCCGTGGATCGCCGGAACCATGGGCGCAGGCCAGATCGAGAACAGCTACGCCCTGGTCGACATTGGGCCGCAGAAATGGCTGGTCCTGGGTCTGGAGTTTGGGCCGCGCGATGCCGTGCTCATCTGGGCCGACGGGGTGCTGAAGGCCAACTGGACACTGCCCGCAATCATCGTGACCCACGCCTACCTGTACGCGGACGCGCACCGCTACGACTACGCTGTCTATGGGGCGAGCCAAGCCTACTACCCGCAATTCTACAACTTCACGCCCAAGGAGGGTAGCAACGACGGAGAGCAGATCTGGCAGAAGCTCATCGTGGCCAACCCGAACGTGCGTCTGGTGTTCTGTGGTCACTACGGCGTTGCGCGACTGACCAGCCTGCGGGCGGATGGTTCACGTGTGCACCAGATGCTGTCTGACTACCAGTGGGCTGACAGTCTCGGCGGCAGTGGCTATCTGCGGCTGCTGGAGTTCGACTACGGCAAGAAGGAGATCCGCGTCCAGACCTACTCGCCCTACCTCGACCAGTTCATGTCCGACGACGCGAACCAGTTCACCCTCAGCCTGGATCTCTAGAACTCTTGCGGCAGTTGCTGTAACTGCGCCACCGAGAACACCGGCCCGTCCTTGCACACGTAAAACGGCCCGATGTTGCAGCGGCCGCACTGGCCCAAGCCGCACTTCATCTTCATTTCCAGGGTGGTGAAGATGCTCTCGGCGGGAAAACCGAGGTCTTTGAACACCGGCAGGGTCAGCTTGATCATGATGGGCGGGCCGCAGGTGATGGCCACCGCGTTCTCGGCCTTGGGCGCAGTCGCGCGCAGCACGGCGGGCACGAAACCCTCGCGGCCTTTCCAGTTGGCGTCGCCCTTGTCCACTGTGACCACCAATTCGGTACTGGGCGCCTTGGCCCAGATCTCGCGATCCGCCGCGTACATCAGATCGCCCGGGCTGCGTGCGCCGTACACGATGGTCAGCTTGCCGTACTCCGCGCGCTGATTGAGCACGTGACAGATGATGGGCTTGAGCGGCGCCAGGCCGATGCCTCCGCCCGCGATGACGATGTCCTTGCCTTTCCATTCTGCGACGGGGAAGGCCTTGCCGTAGGGCCCGCGGAAGCCGATGATGGCGCCCGCATACAGGTGGTGCAGCGCTTCGGTGTGGGCGCCCACGCGTTTGGTGGTGACGGTCAGCCGCTCGGGCCTGGCCGGATCGCCCGCGATGACGAAGGTGGATTCGCCCTCGCCAAAGGCCGAGATCTCGGCGAACTGGCCGGGCAGATAGCGAAAGGCCTTGCGCTCGGATTCGTCGAGCAGCTCGAAGTGGAAGGTGACCGTGTCCGCGGTCTCGTCGATGCGCTCGCTGATGCGCGCAGGTAGCGGCAGCAAGGGATCACGCAACACGTTCGGCCTCCTGGTTGATGCGCTTCATGATCTCGAACACGTCGGCGAACAGGTGCCGGTCGAGCGGGCACAGCTCCACGCAACGACCGCAACCGGTGCAGCCGACCAGGCCCGGGTTCTGCGTCGGCATATAGGAGAACTTGTGCATCACTCGCTGGCGCAGACGACTGGCCGCGACCTGGCGCGGGTTGTGCCCGCCCGCCATGCGGGTGAAATCCGAGCGCTGGCAGTTGTCCACGATGCGTAGACGCTGGATCTCGCCCTTGAAAGATTCGTCGTCGACGGTGAAGCACTGGCAGGTCGGGCAGTACTGCGTGCACACGCCGCAGTTCATGCAGGAGGTGCCCAGTTCGCGCCAGATGGGATGGTCAAAATTCGCGTACAGCGCCTTGGGGTCGGGCAGTCCCGTCCACCACTCGGGTCGTGGTCCGGGCCGCGGTGCCGTCACGGGCACGGCCGCGCCCGCCGGCACAGTGGCCAGGAACGCCTGGCCGCGCAGGCTGCCGGCCTGGGCGATGAAGCCGTCAGCTTCTGGCGTCAGCATGACGTCGACCGCGTCTTTGTCATCAGGGCCAAAACCGAAAACCCCGCAATAGCAGTTGGGCCCTGGCTGGCAGGCGACACCGATCAACAGAAGGCTGTCGCGTCTGGCTTTGTAGTGCGGATCCACATACGGCGCCTGCAAGAAAGCACGGTCGAGAAGTAGCAAGGCGCGGGCGTCGCAGGGACGAACCCCGAACACGCTGCCCGGGGTTTCGTCGGGAAGGGCTGCTTCGATTTCGGCCGGGCGTGCGCCGGCCTTCCAAAGAGCGATTTCTCGCCGGGGCGGCGTGAACAGATCCTTGACCGGTCGCCGCGGCCGGATGGGGCCCAGCTCGGGCAACGCCTCGACCGTGGCCCAGTGGCCCGCGTCGTTGGGCGCCCAAAGCGGGCCCCGCTTGCGCAGCGCCGCTTGAAGTGACTCGCGCGAAAGCTTCATGCCATCAGCCACGATGGGGTCCTCCCAGCCAGCTATCAGGATCTTCCGGGTTGAACAGCAAGAATGGCCACTTGCCGCCCTGCTTGATCCCGGTCTTGAAATCGAACAGCTCCTCGACGTCCTCCGCCAGGCACAGGTCGAGCAGGTGCATGGGCACGCCCTCGGGACAGGCCCGCTGGCACTCGCCGCAGTCGACGCAGCGGCCGGCGTGGTGGAAGGCGCGAATCATGTGCCACATCAGATTCGACGACGGCTTCGCGGTCTGCTCGATCCAGCGCGGGGCATTCTGGTCGGTCACGCACACTGTGCAGTTGCACAGCGGACAGACCTCGCGGCAAGCGTAGCAGTGGGTGCACGGCGCGAAGGCCTCTTGCCAGAAGGCGAAGCGCTCGG
>PMZX01000023.1:0-2182 GCA_003170035.1 Myxococcales bacterium
CGCTCTGGCTGGCAGTGGGATCTCGTTACCCCCGTGTACCGCGAGATCCGCGACAGCGGCGCCAACTTCTTCATCGAGGAACTGCCCGCCGGGGAATACACCCTGAAGCACCGCCTGCGCGCCACCATGTCCGGCACCTTCCGCGTTGCCCCGGCGACCGTGCAGTCCATGTATGCGCCGGAGCTGACCGCGTACTCTGCGGGGGCGACGGTCGAGGTGCGAGGGGAGGCCCCCGACCGCCCGCCACGTGAACCCGTCCGCTGACGGACACGCTCTAAGTCCACGGTCTCGAATCATCGTTCGGCCCGAGCAGGGATGCCCCGATGTGGCCGAGGTGGTGAGGGGTGGCGCCAGCCAGCCCGCGTGCCTGCCGGCTCAATCTGCCGATCTTCTGGAGTTCTTGCGATGCGTTTCTGGACCCTGCGGGAAATGAGCCAGAGATGACCGGCCCTGCTACTGTAGAGGTTAGTAGCGCGACGGCGCAGCGTGAAACCCAGGTGTGAGAGGAGTCACCATGGAGCGATCCTTGAAATCACGGCGGCTACGAAGTCGGTTGCGGAGTGGGCTGGACCCGCGCGGGCTCGGTTCGGTTCTGCTCGTCGCACTTCTGGCTGGTTGCTCCTCTTCAAGTTCACCGGGCACTTCAGGTGGCAGCGGGGGGAATGCCAGCAGCGTCGCAGGCGGCAGCACTGCCGGCGGACAGACGACAGCCGGGGGCACGACGGGTCCTGCGGGCGCAACAGCGACGGGCGGCTCGAATGGCTCGGGTGGGGTCACAACTGCCGCTACGACTGGCGGCAGCACGGTGACCAGCAGTGGCGGGCTTGTCGCCGGCGGCATTACGGCCAGTGGAGGAACCCCGAACACAGGCGGTGTGACGCCGACAGGCGGAAGCGCCTCGGGCGGTGTCACCCCGACCGGCGGTACGACCAGCACAGGTGGAACCGTGAGCACCGGAGGCACCACCAGGACGGGCGGAAACACCGCCACCGGTGGAACCACGGCCAGCGGCGGCGCGACCAGCACGGGCGGCAATTCGGCGACCGGCGGTAGGAGCGGTGGCGCGACCAGCACGGGCGGCAGTTCAGCGACCGGGGGTAGTACTCGAACCGGGGGCGCAACCGGCACGGGCGGCAGTTCGGCGACCGGGGGTAGAAGCGGCGGCGCGACCGGCACGGGCGGGACCACGGCCAGCGGCGGCGCGACCACATCCGCGTGCGGCGCGAGTGGTGCGACCTACGACACCAGCGCCATCGCCACCACCTGCACAAGCGCCGTAACAGGGCCGGCCGTGCCCGCGGGCATCACCTCGGGCTTCTGTAATTGCGTCAATGAGGGGCCGGGGTACAAAACCGGCACCTTCTCCGTGGCCAACAACGTCTGGGGATCGGGCCCGGGGCCCGAGTGCGTGTGGGCCACCACATCAACCTTGTGGGGCGTGACCGCCAATCATCCCCAGACCGGCGGTGTGAAATCCTATCCCAACATCGGGTATTCACCCAAGCTGCTCATCAGCTCCATCAACACCTACACCAGCAGCTTCGACATCACCGTGCCCGGCAACGTTGGGTCCTGGGAAGCCGCCTACGACATATGGCTCAGAACCCCCGGCGGCGGCGGCACGCGCATCGAGCTCATGGTGTGGATGTACACCTACAAGACGGGGCCGATCTCGTCCGTTGTAGCATCGACGAAGCCCAAGATCGGCGACTATACCTGGACCGTCCACTATGGCAGCAACGGGAGCAATGCCACGATTTCGCTCGTCAACACCAACCCGTCGACGGGCGCTACCGCCAACGTCACATCGGGCACTATCGACGTCAAGGGCATCCTGGACTGGCTCATCGCCAACAACACCACCCAATACGGGCAATTCGACAACACTTGGACGCTCGACCAGGTGCAGTGGGGCTTCGAGATCAGCGGGGACGGAGGATCGACGCAGGAGTTCATAAACAACTGCTTCTCGGTCAGTTCGACCTAGCTTCAGTACCGTCGCGTGCTCGCGCCGTCGTGCGGCTGGTGTTCGCGCCAGCCGAGAAGAAGAGCAATGATGCGACTGCGCGTGGGGGATCTGGTGGGGGATCGAAGGAACCCGAGGGTGAAGGGGCAAAGGGTGAAGCCGCCTAAGTCACCGAGAAGAAGGAAGAAGAATTTTGTGGAGCTGAACGGGATCGAA
>PMZX01000023.1:2261-2635 GCA_003170035.1 Myxococcales bacterium
GGAGAAGCCATGGCAACGATCGATTTCGGTGGAGTCAAAGAAGAAGTCGTCACCCGCGACGAGTTCCCCATGAAGAAGGCGCTCGAGGTCTTGAAGAACGAGACCGTCGCGGTGATCGGCTACGGCGTGCAGGGCCCGGCCCAGTCACTCAACATGCGGGACAACGGCGTCAACGTCATCATCGGCCAGGCGTCCAAGTTCAAGCGTGACTGGGACCGCGCCGTCAACGACGGCTGGGTGCCGGGCAAGACGCTGTTCGAGATCGAGGAAGCCGCGGAGCGCGGCACCATGATCCAGATGCTGGTTTCGGACGCCGCGCAAAAGGCGATCTGGCCCGAAGTTAAGAAGCACCTCAAGAAGGGCGACGCGGTCTA
>PMZX01000023.1:2646-2816 GCA_003170035.1 Myxococcales bacterium
GGCGCGGGCATCAACTCCAGCTTTGCGGTCGAGCAGGACGCCACTGGCCGCGCACGCGAGCGCGCCATCGCCATCGGCATCGCGGTGGGTTCGGGCTACCTGTTCCCCACCACCTTCCAGAAGGAAGTGTACAGCGATCTGACCGGCGAGCGCGGCGTGCTGATGGGCGC
>PMZX01000514.1 GCA_003170035.1 Myxococcales bacterium
CGCGAAGCGCGGGGCGGGCGGGGCGGGCTGTCCGTCCCGAAGTCCCCGTAGGGGGCAAAGCCGGCGGGCTCCCCACGCGACTAATACTGCGGGGAGGCGACCAGGAGATCGAGCGTCGCCGAGTCACTGCGCACGCGCCAGGCACCGGCTGCCGCTGGCAACAGGGCGGTCTGCATGGGCACAAGCTGAAGCGCGCCCCCGTCGGTCGCCAGAACGCCGCGCCCGTCGATGCATGTGACCACGGCACAAACGTCCCGTGATGGGCGGCGCAACGTCGCTCCCGCGGAGACGCGAAATTGCTCCACGGCGAAGTATGGACAGGTGACCAGCGAGCGCGACGCGACCCCGCCTGCGGGATCGTCTTGCCACGCCGGCCGCAGTGGGCCGAAGCCGGCGCGGGAAAAATCGATGGTGGCGAGGGACTCGGCCACGTGCAGAGGCCGCGGCTTCCCGTCCAGGCCCATGCGGTCCCAGTCGTAGACGCGAAACGTGATGTCCGAGGTCTGCTGAATCTCGTAGAGCAAGCAACCCTCGTCCAAGGCGTGCACTGTGCGCGCCTCGATGAAAAAGACATCCCCGGCCCGTCCCTCGAAGCGATTGAGCGTCGCGACCAGCGTATGGTCGGCCAGGGCGCGCTCGAAGGCCTCGCGATTCACCCCTGGGCGCGTGCCCTGGAACAGCGCACCGCCGTCGGCGAGAATCACCCAGCACTCGGTCTTGCCATGCTCGCCGGCGCCCAGAATCGCCGCCGTGGCATCGTCGGGATGAACCTGGACGCTCAGGTGGTCGGCGGCATCGATGGTCTTGACCATCAGGGGGAACACCCCCCCGTGAAAGCCCTTTCCCACCAGCGCGGGCCCTGCCTCGGCGACCAACTGGCGCAGGGTGCGCCCGGCCAGCGGACCTTGCGCCACCACACTCATGCCGCGCTCGTGATCCGCCAGGTCCCACGACTCGCCAATCGGTCCTGGCGGCAAGTCGGGGCGCCATCGTTCCAGACGGCGCCCACCCCACACGAGGGTCTGGTAGGCAGGTCGAAATGTGAGAGGAGCGCGAAGATCCACGGCTCAGACTACTTCTAACCTAACTTCCGATGATAAACGACAGCGCGATCCCGATCGCACCGACCAGTACCAGGGCCGCGATGACCATCAAGGCCAGCGAGGCATGCCGCGACGATCGCCGCCCGTTGCCGACAGACCCAGACTGCGTCGCTGCAACCGGGTTGGGCAAAGCCGCCTGGCTAGAAACGTGGGTGGACGATGTGTGAGTGTCCGAGAGTACCGCCTTGCCGCCCACGCGGGTCTGGGCCGCCTGGCAAGCCAGCGCCTCGTCTGCCTCCATCTGCCGAAGATAGCGATCCTCGGGATCTTCCAGCCGGAAGGTGGTCTGACCCAGGCGCAACACATCACCATCAGACAGGCGGCGTTCGCCTACCAAGCGTTCGCCCAAGAGCGAGACGCCGTTCTTCGAATTGAGGTCGCGCACAAACACGCCGTCCCAGCGACGTTCAAACTCCGCGTGCTCACGCGAAAGGTCGTCGTCGGGTACGGCCAGGTTGCAGCGAGTTCCCCTTCCGATCCGGTAGCGGCACCCCACGGCTTCCAGGCGCAACTCGCGCCCACAGGCAGGGCCATCCAGCACCACCAGACGGGCCACCTCGGACGGCCGGCAGGTCCCGAACAGATCACTCACCAGACGACGCGCCAGGGTCGCGGTCGATTCGGTCTGGACTCCCTGCCCGTCAACGCCCCGGGCGGCCCGATCCTCGCCCTCGAAAACCATCTCGACGGTCGCCAGGCGCACAACGTCGCCCACCGACAATGCCCGCACCACGAACGGGGTCAGCCGAAGGCCATTGACGTAGGTTCCGTTGGCGCTGCCCAGATCCGCCAATAGCCAGTCCTGGTCGCCCCGAGACAGACGCGCGTGCCGATCGGACACGTCAGCAAAGGGCAACTCGACGCCATTGCCCCGTCGGCGGCCAATCACGAGACTGTCTTCGTGTGGCTCGACCGCTACCACCCGCTCGACCGAGGCTGCCGCCCCTTGCCGGCTGCCGGCGCGTATGCGAAAGCGAAGGGACAGGCTCTTCACGGCGTGCAGACCGGCCCGGCCGGATCAGGAACCGGCGGCGCCGCCGTCACCAGACGGGGTCGGCGAGCCTGCTGTAGCCGGCTCGGGCGAAGGCGCGTTCGGCATAGCCGAAGGCGCGCCCCCGGTCGGCGCGGCCGCTGGCACGGGCGCGGGGCCGGCGTCGATGCCATGCTGCTTGAGTGCCGCCAGGTAGTGATCCCGCTCCGCGATGGCGGCAAGCAACTTGGCCCGCATCACGTCGTTGTTCTGCTTCAGGCGGGCAATCTCCGACAGGTCGCGCTGGCGGGTCGAATCCATCTTGGACGCCCGGGCCAGGGCTTTCAGAAACTCGGCCTGGGGAATCTCGGTGAACGGCGTGGCCTTGTATTTGCCCGTTTCGACCTTTTCCAAGTAGCCCTCGGCGGCCAGGCCGAGAAGAGAGCGTGACACCAGCGCCTCGCCGGCACCGATGGCCAATGCAATGTCGACCGGCGCGAAGACCTGGCCGGACTGGGCCAGTTTCTTCANNGTGGCTGCGCTTGAGACTCATGATCGCCCCCTCGCATCTATGACTTGAGACACCTTATACCCCAATTTCCGCTGCAGCGTGAGCCTGTCGGCCAACCCGGGTCACCGGCTCTTGCGGCGCCTGCGCGAACGCTGGCTTGAATCGGGCTCCGCCTTGGCTTGGGTGGAAAGCGGAATCTCCCACAGGCGCGCGGCCGCAGGGTCGGCGCGGTAGCGCTTGACCAGATAGACGAGCAGGCCAATACCCGCCACCACCGAGGCCAGTCCGATGAACTGTGATGTCGACAGGGCCCCGACGCTGCCCCGGTCATCGTCGCCGCGGTAGATTTCGATGATCGGGCGCATGATGCCATAGCCTAGCACCCAGCCAAGGAACACCTCGCCGGAGAACCTGCGCACGCGACGCAGGTACATGAGCAGACCAAAGAGCGCCANNGCCAGCGCCTGCAGGCTCACGTGATCCTTCCAGGCCGGCGAGTCCTTGGGGAAGCGGATGGCCCAGGCGACGGTTGACCGCCTGCCGTAGTCGCAGCCGAAGAGCAGACACCCCACGCGCGTTATCGCGGTACCCAGAACCACCGACGGCGCGGACACGTCAGCCCAACGCAGAAGCGGGATCTTGCGCCGATGGCAGCCGTACCAGCTAGCTGCAAAACCGCCCAGCATCCCGCCGTATGCGACCAGTCCACCTTTGTTGAGCATGACGATGTCGACCGGATTGGAAAACTCCTGGAACTGCGTGATGACGTAGAGCACCCGCGCGCCCACGATCGACCAAACCGCGGTCCACATGTAGATGGCACCGGCATCCTCCTCGCGGATGCCGTCCTTGCGCGCCAGTCGCATGGCCACAAACCACCCCACCACGAAGCCGGTGGTCAACATCACGCCATAGGAGAAGATGGGGACGGGCAACCACGGCTTGCCGAACACGCCGGCCGAGGGAATCCAGGTTCCTCCCCGAAGTCCGAGAAGCAACCAAGCGCCCGCCACCAGTAGCAACGGGGTGGACGTCGACGGCACCTTGGGGTTGCGCCGGCGCTGCACCTGATTGCGCACGAAGGACGCAACTGCCAAGACCAGCGCCGCGACGAAAAGCGCCTTCGCGGGAAGCTGCAGCAGGATCGGATGCATGACCGACCATACCCCGATGTCGCGCGACAGTCGACAGGCACGGCCTATCTTTGCAATGACAGACCGAGGACGTGGGCGCGGAACAGCGGGCTACTACTGTTTCGGCGCCTCGGTGTACTCAGCGTCGATCACGTCGTCCTTGCCGCCCGTGCCCTTGCCGTCCCCGCCCGACGGGGCACTCCCGGCCTGCGCGCCCTCGCTGCCGCCGGCCGCCTTGTACAGCGCCTCGGCCATCTTGTGCGA
>PMZX01000306.1 GCA_003170035.1 Myxococcales bacterium
ACGCAATCGATGAGCATGATGGCCGTGTCCGCGGCCGCCAGGGTGCGGTAGGTGTCCTCGGAAAAATCGTTGTGGCCGGGCGTATCCAGCAGGTTCATCTGGCGGCCGGCGTACTCGAACTGCAGCACGCTGCTTGATACCGAGATCCCGCGTTGCCGCTCGATGTCCATCCAGTCACTGGTGGTCTGCCGCCCGTCGCCCCGGCTACGCACCGAGCCTGCCACGTGCAACGCGCCCCCGTAGAGCAGCAGCTTCTCGGTCAACGTGGTCTTGCCCGCGTCGGGGTGCGAAATGATGGCAAAGGTGCGCCGGGCCGCGATCTCGGCGCGCAAGCGGTTCAACTGCTCGTCCATGGGGGTGCGTAGAGTAGCAGGAGAATGGCGCGCGTGCGCGAAAGAGAATGTCTTCAATCGCCGTAGGCGAACGATCCCAGTGCAGTCACGGCCGATATGCCCTGGCCAGCGGCATAGGCCGCGGCTGCACTGTGATGGATGTCCTTCATGCTCGCGGAATCAGCGACTCCAGTTCGGCCCAGCGGGCGTACAGGCGGTCGACCTCGGCCTTGGCAGCAACGATCTCTGCCTCCAGTTCGACCAGGCGGCTGTGGTTCGTTGCAACCTCGGGGCTATCCTGTTCGGCCCGCAGCATGTTCAGTCTCGCCTCGGCCGCGGCAATACGCGCTTCGATGCTGTCCCATTCGCGCTGGTCGATATAGCTGAGCTTGCGGCGCGGCGTTGGCGCACCGACGGTCGCAGTCGTCCTGGGCCCGGCAGCGTTCGCGGCAGCGGTCGCCTCGGCTTCCTCCGCGTACCAGGCCTCCCATTGACGGAGGCCCACCATGGAACTGATTTGCCCCTGGGCGCCCGGCCGGGTGTGAAAGGCGAGCAGGCTGCTTGTCACCCGGTCGAGGAAGTAGCGATCGTGGGTCACCAGCANNAGGCGGCTCTGCTCGCCGCCCGAAAGCTGACCCACCGCCAGCTTGCTGTGCTCGCTGCGAAACAGGAAACGCGCCAGGTAGCCGCTGACGTGAACGCGTGCGCCGCGGAAAGTGACGTGATCGCCGCCGGGACAGAGCGTGTCCACCACTCCAAGATTCGGATCCAGTGCCTCGCGGTGCTGGGCAAAGTACGCCACCTGCAGGCCGTCGGCGCGCAGAATCTGGCCGGCGTCGGGCGGCTCGTCACCCACCAATACGCGCAGCAAGGTCGACTTGCCGCAACCGTTGGGACCGATGAGTCCCACTCGGCTGCCCGGGCCGACAAACAGGTCCAGTTCCTTGAAGATGATCTTGTCGCCGTACGACTTGGCGATGCCGCGCGCTTCGATCAGGCGGCGCGGGTTGCGGCCGGTGCCGACAAAATCGATGTCCGCGGTGCGCACGACATTGCGGCTGGCCAGCTCGTCGACCTCGTCTGCCAGTGCATCGGCGCGCTGGATGCGCGCCTGCTGCTTGGTGGTGCGGGCTGGCGCGCCCGCGCGCAGCCACTCGGTCTCGCGCCGCAGGGTATTGCGCAACGAAGCCTCGCGCCGCTCCTGCGCGATCATCAGATCCGCCTTGCGCTCGATGAAGGTGGCGTAATCGCCGTCGACGGAAAGCAGCCCGCCCGCATTGCGCCGGTCCAGTTCCAGAATGCGGTTGGCCACCCGCTGCAGGAACAAGCGATCGTGCGTGACGGTCACGGTGGCAAAGGGCGCCGCGGCCAGCAGCTTCTCCAGCCAGAGGATGCTGTCCACGTCCAGGTGATTGGTCGGCTCGTCGAGCAGCAGCAGTTCCGGCTCGCGGACAAGCTCGCGAGCCAGCGCCACCCGCTTACGCCAGCCGCCTGACAGGCGATCCACCGGCGCGTCCGCGCCCGCCTGCGCGCCGCCCAGATCCAGCCGCGAGATCAACTCGTCCGCGCGCGCCGCCGCCCTCCAGCCGAGGTCGTGATCGGCGATGCCTGCCGCACCCTCCAGGATCGTCTCGCGTACTGTGCGCCCTGCGCTGAACCCCGGCACCTGCGCCACATGGCCCACGCGCAGCCCGCGTCGCAGCGACAGCTCGCCCCGATCGGCAGTGTCCGCGCCCGCCAGTATTCGCAGCAGCGTGGTCTTGCCCGCGCCATTCGGTCCTATGAGCCCCACGCGCTCACCCTCGGCCAAGGTGAAGCTGACGCCGTCGAACAGCGGACGCGCGCCGAACGACTTGGACAGATCCTGGGCTGTGGCGAGAATCGCCATGGGTGCCGGAGTATAGGGGCATTTGTCTCTCGGCGTGCTGGAACCGCGACGGCGAGCGTAGTAAACACCCTCGCTCTCGTGATTCGCCTCGACAACATCAGCAAGCAGCACGGCCCCCAGATCCTGTTCATCGAGGCCAGCGCGGCCATCCTGCGCGGCGAGAAGATCGGCCTGGTGGGGCCCAACGGCGCGGGCAAGTCGACCGTGTTCCGCCTCATCATGGGCGAGGAATCTCCCGACGAGGGCCAGATCTCCATCGACCGCAATGTGACCATCGGGCACTTCAGCCAGGACGTGGGCGAGATGAGGGGCGTGTCCGCGGTCGCTGCCACCATGGATGGCGCAGGCCCGGTGTCCGCCCTGGCGACTGAGATGCGCGAACTGGAACACGCCATGGCCGATCCGGCGCGCGCTGACGAACTGGATGCCCTGGTCGATCGCTTCGGCCATGTGCAGGCGCGCTTCGACGAGCTGGGCGGCTACGCGCTGGAAGCGCGAGCGCGCGAGATCATGGCCGGCCTCGGCTTCTCGCAAGAGATGATGGACGGCGACGTGGGGAATCTATCGGGCGGGTGGAAGATGCGCGTGGCCCTGGCGCGGATTCTGCTCATGCGGCCCAACGTCATGTTGCTCGACGAGCCGTCCAACCACCTGGACATCGAATCCATCATCTGGCTGGAGGGGTTTCTCAAGAACTACGACGGCGCGCTGATGATGACTACCCACGATCGCGAGTTCATGAACCGCGTGGTCAGCAAGATTATCGAGATCGACGGCGGCGTGCTCACCACCTACTCGGGCAACTACGATTTCTACGAAAAGCAACGCGCGCTGAACGAAACCCAGGCCGAGGCGGCGTACGCGCGCCAGCAGGCCATGCTGGCCAAGGAGATCCGCTTCATCGAACGATTCAAGGCGCAGGCCAGCCACGCGGCGCAGGTGCAGTCGCGGGTGAAGAAGCTGGACAAGATCGAGAAGCTGGAGCCGCCGCGCCGCCGCCGCACCCTCAGCTTCTCCTTTCCCGAGACGCCGCGCTCGGGTGAGGACGTGATCAAGATCGAGAGTCTGCACAAGCAGTACGGATCCAAGATCATCTACGACGGCCTCGATCTGATGATCCGGCGCAAGGAGCGCTGGAGCGTGATGGGCGTCAACGGGGCGGGTAAGTCCACCTTGCTCAAGCTGGTGGCAGGCGAGATCGCGCCCGACGAAGGCAGCGTGACCCTGGGCGCGGGCGTGCGCCTGGGNNCCTCGGTGGGCACGCTCAAGTCGTTGGGCGGCTGCTTCGGCTTCTCGGGCAGCGACATCGACAAGATCTGCCGCGTGCTCTCGGGCGGCGAGAAGGCCCGCGTGGTGATGGCGCGGCTGCTCTACGATCGCCCAAATCTATTGGTGCTGGACGAGCCCACCAACCACCTGGACATGGCCACCAAGGAGATGCTGCTAACCGCCCTGCGCGACTTCGAGGGCAC
>PMZX01000404.1 GCA_003170035.1 Myxococcales bacterium
AAGCTGGACATTCTGGTCTACTCGGACGGTTCCACCGATGGCACCGACGCAATCGTTTCGGCCCGGTCGGCTCGCGATCCGCGCGTGCAGCTCATCCGCGGCGATGGGCGCAAGGGCAAGCCCACCGCGCTCAATGCCATGACCGAACGGGCGCGCGGAGAGGTGCTGCTGCTCACCGACGCACGCCAGCCGGTGGAACCAGGGGCCCTGCGGGCCATGCTGGCCTTGCTGGCCGATCCCTCGGTCGGCTGCGTGACGGGCAATCTGCGACTGGAAGGCCAGGCCGGCAGCGGCGTGTACTGGCGCTACGAGAACTGGATCCGGCGCAGCGAAGCGCGCTTCCGCAGCGTGGTGGGCATGACTGGTCCTCTCTCGGCCATCCGGCGCGCCGACCTGGCACCCCTGCCCCGCAGCCTGATTCTCGACGACGTGTGGATCCCCATGCGCCTGCGCCTGCAAGGCCGTCGCATCCTTTTCTGCGAGGAGGCCGTGGCCTTTGACCAGGCCTTTGACGACGAACGCGAGTTCGGTCGCAAGGTGCGCACCCTGGCGGGCAACTACCAGATCTTCGCCCTCATGCCGGCCTTGCTCGTCCCCTTTGTCAACCCCTCGTGGTTCGAGACCTGGTCGCACAAGATCATGCGCCTGGTCTGCCCCTGGGCTCTGCTCCTCCTGCTGGTGGCCTGTGCTCTCGGCGTGTGGCGCGGCGAAGGCCGGGCGTTCCCCTTGCTGGCCGCCCTGCTCGCCGGCCAGGTGCTCTTCTATGCCGGCGCGCTGGCCGGATCGCGGGTGGGCCGGCTGGGGACCGTGGCGCGGACCTTCGTGGTCCTCAACGCCGCGGCCGTGGTGGGACTGTGGCGATTCCTGGCAGGAGTGCAAAAGGTGACCTGGTGATGGATGCCCAAGCCGTGCCGCTGGTCGTCGCGCATGTGCTGCCTTCGTTCGGGCTGGGCGGGCAGGAGCGGGTGGCCCTGTGCCTGGCCACCGAACAACGCTCCAGCGGCCATCGCGCCCTGGCCGTGTCCCTGGCACCGCTACCCGAGGGACCGCTGGCCGCAGAATTTCGCCGGGCCGGCATCGAGCCGCTGACCGTGCCCAAACGAGGCCGCGGCCTCGACCTCAGTCTGCCCGCGCGCCTGGCCGAGGAGTTTAGCAAGAACCGCGTGACGGTCGTGCACGCGCACAACCCGCAGTCCCTGATCTACGCCGCGCTCGCCGGCAAGGCGGCCGCGGCCACGGTGGTCTATACCTGTCACGGCCAGAGCTCGCTCGCCCCGGGCCGCCTGTGGCTGACCCGCCTGGCCTCGCTGGCCATCGACGCCTACGTCGGGGTCTCGCCGCGCATCGTTGCGCGGGCCCGCTGCCATCACGAGTGTCCCGAGTCCAAGCTGCAGGTCATTGAGAACGGCGTGGACCTGTCCGCGTTTCGGCCCGACGCGGACGCCCGCCGCGAGGTGCGCGCCGAACTGGGACTGCCCGAGGCAGCCTGGGTGGTGGGCACGGTGGGGCGCCTGGTGGCGGACAAGAATCCAGAATTGCTCCTGCGCGCCGCCTTGCCGCTGCTCGGACCTGACGCGCGCCTGGTGTTCGTGGGCGACGGGCCTCTGGCCCCGTCCCTGCAGGCCCTGGCCGCCTGCCATCCGACCGGTACCTGCGTGAGCTTGCTGGGTGCCCGGCACGATGTTCCGCGCCTGCTGGCCGCGTTCGATGTGTTCGCCCTGTCCTCGCGCACCGAAGGACTTCCCTTGGCGCTGCTGGAAGCCATGTCAGTGGGACTGCCCATTGTCGCGACAGCGGTGGGCGGTGTGCCTGACGTAGTCCGCGACGGCTGGAGCGGCCGGCTGGTGCCCAGCGGCGACGAGACAGCGCTGCGTGAGGTGCTGACCCAGCTGCGCAGCGACCCGACCGCAGCAGCCGAGATGGGCCGCCGCGCACGGGAAGAGAGCCGGCGCTTTTCCGCCGCCACCATGACCAGCCGCTACCTCGCGCTGTACCAGCGCTGCCGGGCGGCGGCGCTGGCTCAAAAACCTTTGAGCCTGGTGTAGACTTGCAGCCCCACCAGCAATACCGCCGCAATCCCGATGACCGCGCCCAGGTCGCGCCGGCCCAGGGAGAGCTTCCAATCGGGATCGTGGTTCCGGACGGCCAGTGCATAGGCGCCGGTCAGACCAAAGAACAGCCAGATCACAGGATGATAAGTCAGCGACAGGAAGAACGTCCCAGCCACCATGCCGCACAGAACTGCGAGCAGGCCGCGCCCCCAGAGGTAGGCGACCGCCGCCTCGGGCACCTGCCGGTAGCGCCGCATGCCGGTCAGCACGACCTTGAACGCCAGGTAGTAAAACCCGACAAACAGCAAGAGCCCGACCGTGCCCATCTCGGCAGCCGCGAGCACGAAGCTGTTGTGCGCGGTGATGTAGTGGTGCTCGGGGAATTGGCCCTGGCCCACGCCCCAGACCGGCGATTCCCGCCACAGGCGCAGTCCCACGGCCCAGGCCTCCAGCCGTTCCTGGCTGGAAGCGCTGGCTTCCCCGCCCGAACGCCCGCCGAAGATGAGCGCCGGTGCAGCCAGAACCGCGCCCAGCGCGATGCCCTTCCAGCCAAAACGAACTGCGAAGTAGGCCGCGGCAACCGCCACGGCCACCATCTGCCCCGTGCGCGAGGCGGTGAGGATGATGCAGGTTCCGCCCAGACCGACAACCGCGACCAGGATCAACGAGCTGAGCAACGAGCGGCGGCGGGCCCACAGCGTGAGAGCCAGGGGGAGCGCCAGCCCGATGGCCAGCGCGAACTCGTTGGGATCTTGCAGGATGCCGCGGTACCGGATGCGGCTGCCGCCGATGGATGTGGTTCCGACAAGCCCGGCCTTCTCGCACACGTATTCGAACCCGGGCTCGCCGCCCTCGTCGCAATCGTTGGCCACCGCACAGGAACGGCCCTCGGGCACGCCCGCCATCTCGGCCGCGGCTGCCCCGGGCTCGACGCGGATACATTGCAAAGGGGCCTGCGCCTGCACCAGGCCCATGACCGACAGAACCAGCACGATGGCCACGATGACCAGACAAACGCTTTCCAGGGCGCGGAAGCTCTGGGCGGACTGGGCAACCAAGAAGTACAGCGCGGGCGAAACGATCAGCGCCGCCGCCACCTGGCTGACGGAAACCGTGGCGCCCAACGTGGTCGCGACCAGCGCCCACAAGAAGATTGCAATCGCCAGCGCCGCGTGGGGAGCGGGCCATGGGCGCACCAGACGCAGCCGCAGATCGAGCACCAGCCCCAGCAGGCTGATGGCAAAGAGAAGAGGAATGCAAGGAACAGAACGCAGAAAGGGGACGACCTCGTGAGGCCTCAAATAGACAAATGCAATCAGCGTCAGAACTCCGGGCAGCGAGAACATGGTTCACCCAGGCGTGTCGTGCCGACTATCGCCGATTTCTTGTGCCAAGGGGGAATCCCGGTGATGGGCGCCTTCGCCCTGTGCCTGGCGGTCGGCGTGCTAGGGTGCGCGACCGCCCTGCCCGCGTTCGACTATAGCAAGGAACCCGATCCACGGCAGGCCGAGTTCGTGGTGGGCCCCTCCGACGTCCTGCGAATCAACGTGTGGAAGACGCCCGATCTTTCGGTGGAGTGCACCGTGCGGCCGGATGGCACCATCACCCTGCCCTTGATCGGCGACGTGATCGCGGCTGGCCGCACGCCCAGCCTGCTGCGCGCTGAAATCAAGCGCAAGCTCACCGCCTTTTTGCGCGACGACAACCCGGCCATCGAGATCATCGTGGAGACGGTCAACAGCTACCGCTTCACCGTGGCCGGCAACGTGGAGAAATCGGGGATGTTCAACACCAAGCACTACGTCACCGTGACCGAGGCCGTCGCCTTGGCGGGCGGCCCCAACCGCTACGCCGACTTGGACAAGGTGCTCATCCTGCGCCAGGGCCCGACCGGCGCGCGCTCCATTCCGGTCAGTCTCAAAGAGATCTACTCGGGCCGTCACCCCGAAATGGATCTGGTGATCGTGAAGGAGGACCGGATCTTCGTGCCGTGAGAGACTCCGCCTCATGGTCCGTCATCGCCTCTGGATCCTCCTCCTGCTCGGCGCAAACACTGCCGGCGCCGCGGGGATGATCTCGGAACCGTCACCCAGACTACAACTGAGCCTGAACCGGGAGTGGAAGTTCGCGCTGGGGGATTTTGCGGGTGCCGAAGCTCCCGGCTTCGCGGACGAGGCCTGGGACCCGGTCGGGCTGCCGCACTCGTTCAGCGAGCCGTACTTCTTGTCGTCCGAGTTCTACACGGGATACGGCTGGTATCGCAAACATCTGCCGGTGGCGCGGGAGTGGAAACAGAAGCGCGTCTTTCTCGAATTTGACGGCGTGTTTCAAGTCGCGGAGGTCTTCGTCAACGGTCGGGCTGTGGGCCGGCACCAAGGGGGCTACACCGGGTTTTGCTTCGACATCACGGAGTCCCTTCGTGCGGGCGACAATCTTCTCGCCGTCCGGGTCAACAATCTATGGAATCCGGAACTCGCCCCGCGTGCCGGTGAGCACGTCTTTTCCGGGGGCATCTATCGCAACGTCCGCCTGGTGATCACAGAACCGTTGCACGTCACCTGGTACGGCACCTTTGTCACCACGCCCAAGGTCTCCGCGGAGTCGGGGGCGCTGAATGTGAAGACCGAGATTCGAAATGACTCGGCCAAAAAGAAGGGATGCACGGTGCAATCGGATGTTGTGGACGGCAGCGGTCGGATTGTGGCGACGGTGCAGACCTCGCAATCCGTCGGGCCCGGTACTTCGGTGACGTTCGACCAGAAGACCCCGGACGTTGCCAGCCCCAAGCTCTGGTCTCCGAACCATCCGAATCTGTACTCCCTGGTGACCAAGGTCTTTGATGGGAAATCTCTGGTGGATACCTATCGCACCAGCTTTGGCTTCCGCTGGTTCAAATGGACAGCAGACCAGGGGTTCTTTCTGAACGGCGAACACCTTTACTTCAAAGGCGTAAATGCGCATCAGGATCATGCCGGCTGGGGCGACGCGGTGACCGACAGCGGTTTCGAGCGCGACATAAAGCTGATCAAGGATGCCGGTTTCGATTTCGTCCGCGGCTCGCACTACCCCCACGCTCCCGCCTTCTCGGCGGCCTGCGACCGCTTGGGTCTGTTGTTCTGGTCCGAAAATTCTTTTTGGGGCACGGCCCCCTTCAGGAGCCCCTGGGGTGCCAGCGCCTATCCACCCGAACCGGAACATCAGACAGCCTTCGAGAACAGCGTGAAGGCCAGCCTGCGCGAGGAGATCCGCATCCATCGCAATCATCCCAGCATCATCGTCTGGAGCCTGGACAACGAAGTCTTCTTCACCGATCCATCAACCCTGCCCAAGGTGCGCCAGTTTCTGAAGGATCTGGTCGCTCTTTCGCATCAATGGGATCCAACACGGCCGGTCGCCATTGGCGGCGCTCAGCGCGGCGACATCGACAAGCTCGGCGACGTGACTGGCTACAACGGCGACGGCGCGNNTGCGACCGTCCGGGCAGTTATGAGCCGGGCTGGGGTGATCTGCAGACGGAGCAATTCGCTTGGCGGTCTGGACAGGCCCTCTGGTGCGCCTTTGACCACGGCAGCATTGCCGGGCGTTTTGGCAGCATGGGCATGGTGGACTATTTCCGGCTGCCCAAGCGTCAATGGTATTGGTATCGCAATGAATACCGGCACATCCCGCCGCCTCGGTGGCCGGCTTCCGGAACGCCGGCCAAGTTGCAATTGACGGCGGACAAGACGGTCATTCACGGCACTGATGCGCTTGACGACGCGCAGGTCGTGGTCACGGTCCTCGATGCCGGCAGCCAGCCGATCAGCAGCTCGCCGGAGGTCACGTTGACCATCGAATCCGGTCCAGGAGAATTCCCCACCGGTCCGGCCATAACATTCGGCCCCGAAAGCGACATTGCCATCCGAGACGGCCAGGCAGCCAGCGAATTTAGATCGTACTACGCAGGCACGACCGTCATCCATGCCCGTTCTGTCGGGTTGGAAGACGCGCGGCTGACCGTCGTCACCGAAGGCTCGCCCCGATTCATTCGCGGCATGGCGCCCGCCACCGCGCGGCCCTACAAGCGCTTCTCAGCGGCCGAGCGGTCCCCGCCCGAGTTGACGCTTGGTAAAGATGCGCCGGCCCGGGCTTCCGCGGAAACACCCGATCATCCGGCCCGGCTGGCCAACGACGGCAAGAACGACACATTCTGGTCCGCGCCCAGCGATGCGGCGGGCGCTTGGTGGGAAGTCGATCTGGAGCGTCTCTGTGTCATCAAGCAAGCGAAGCTCACCTTCCCCTCCGCCGGTAACTATCGCTACAAGATCGAGACCTCCGACGACCGCAAAGGGTGGCACCTGGCCATCGATGAATCACAAACGCTCAACAAAGATCAAACACGCAGCGATTCCTGCGCGCCCGGAACCGGCGGTCGTTTCGTCAGGATCACTTTCACCAGCCTGCCACCGAACACGCCAGCCCGTATCAGCGAGGTTCGCATCACAGGAAATGTTCGTCCGCAGTAACCCGGTTCGGTGCCTCACCTCTGTCCGTCGATGATCTCGACGTCGCCGCACAGGGCATAGGTGTGCACGCCGCGCAGGCCGGGCCAGGCGCCCGGCCCGATCGTGTGAACCAGCTGCTCTTCATAGCCGCGCGTATCCAGCCGGGTGATTTCGTGAAGGTTCAGTTTGTGCCCGTAGTAGGGCGCGCAGTCCTGACTGGGGCGATACAGTTTGCCGTTGTGGGACACAATTGCCCCTGCAGAACGGGCATAACGAACGTCCAGTGAAAGCGGACTGGACGGGTGCAGGGTCCAGTCGCCGTCCAGCCGGTCGGAATGGAACAACAGCAATTGATAGCTGGCCTCATCGGGATCGATGGCGGTGACGAAGAGCCAGACACGCCCTTCAAACATAACCGGCATGCTGTCAACCGCGCGGATGGGCAGCAAGTCGCGCACCTTGACCCATGAATGGGGAAAATCCGNNCCCTCGGCCTCGAACACCGCAGGGTACGACAGATGGTAGGGCCGGCTCAACACGCGCACCGACTCCGACAGGCTACCGTCGGGCAACATCTCCATACAGACCAACACCCCTTTGCCTTCCGAGACGCTCATCTCCTCACAGAACAACCACAGCCGGCCCTGGCGTCGCAGCAGGAAGGGATCTGCAAGGTAGCCACCCTGCGACGACGGAATCCAGCGGAAGGCCGCCAGCCCGGCATCAGACGCGTCCTCAATCAGTTTTCGCGGGGAACCACAACGCACGGCGATCTGCCAGTGAAAGGTCGTGGCTACCCGGCGTACCCGATTGACCACACGGCGGCCGATACGCGGGGCCAGGAATCTCACGACCTCGCGGTTGCGGGGAATGTCGCGCCCATGAGGTCCGTCATCCTTTGCGGCCGGCACGGCCACCAGGCCCTGGGCAAACTGGTCCCAGCCGCACTGGTGCAGTTCGTGCAACTTGCGAATCACGAAGGTCAAGGCGGTCAAGGTAGGACGCACACAATTCTTACCGCGGAAAAGGCTGTGCTCCGTGGCGACCTGTGCCTGGGTGAGCGCGTGCACGCCACCGGGCGGGCCCCCGTGCATGAGCAACGCCACGCGGGAGAGCAGGCGCCTGTCGCGCACCTCACGGAAATAGGGCGTGCTCGAGCGCGGCTCGGTCGGGTCGCCCAAGTGAATCGACCACACCCCGAATCGGGACAGCGAACACAGGACATCGGGCACCGGGCCAGGCGCACAGTGCAGAATCACGTCGGGTTTCAGCCCCTGCAAGGCGGCCATGGTGCCAGCGGAAATAGCGAGCGCACCGGATCGATCATCACGTTCCGCGGGCAGCTTGGCCAAACGAGAAAACACCTCCGAGCAATCCACGGGTGCGGCGAGCGCGTGGACATGGGGAAAGACTCGGCGGTCGAGCAACTCGAGCAAGCGGAAGGCAAGCTGGTGCAACTCCGCCGGGGCGGGCTGCAGCCCCAAAGGACCGGATGCTGGGCCTGCGCCGTTCCGCGGCCCGGCCAGGACCACCGCGACCAAGGTCGCGAAGTTCGAGTGTTCGATGTGCTGCAACGCCGCCGCCTCGGGTCGGCCCAGATGCGGACTGTCGGCCACGACGACAATGCGCAGCTTGGGCGCGTCGGAAAGGGATCGCAGGAAGAGCGTTTCCAGGCCGGCCATGTGTCACCGAGCCGCTGGCGGGGGAGGCAAGCGGTGGTCACGATACTCCGCAGGATTGCCCGAGCGTCCCTCCATGGCGGCCACTGCAATGTTGTACATCTCGCGTGCTGTCACATAGTGCAAGACCCAGTCCCTCCCGTTGTTGAATGTCTCGGTCAGGGCCCGGTGCAGTTGGTGTCCGCCCTGTCCCAACAACGAGGCGGCTTCCGGCTCGGGCGCGCCGTGTGTGTGAACTTTGACGAAGATCCATTCCGGCCGGCCTGAAACGTGAATACCCTCGGCTACCCACCGCCGCACCCGCGCCGGCGTGGCGGGATCGTGCGATGTGATGTTGCCGTTCTCGATGCGCAGGGGCACGCGTGCCCTGCGCATGTGCAGGGCCAGGGGCCCCTCGATCATTAGAATACGATCTTCGCGCATGTGGCCCACGCGCGCCGGCTCGCCCTGTTCATAGGCGCGGGCGCGGTGAAGATCGCCCCTGGGCCAGTAGATGCGGTTGACGATGTTGGGCTGGGTTTCGTCTGGCGCCGAGGGAAAGGTGAAGTCGGCGTAGCAGCCGGTCTCGAAGAGCAAAGGGATCTCGTCGTCGACCCCGCACCAGCGGCGGTCACGCCGGCCGTTGGCCAAGGCCCAGTTGCCGTGGATGAAGGCGTAGCGAAAGCGGCCGTCCGGATCCCGGGCCAGGTGCCCGTGTTCGGCGAATACGCGCAGCGACTGTTCGATCTGGGCGCGCAAGCTTTCCCGCGTGTCCCCATCGTGGTGCAGGTGCAGTTCGACCTCGCCCAGCCCCGCGCCAGCCAGCTTGGCGAGCGAGTCGAGAAACTCGGGCCGGACCTGCTCGCCTGGGAAGAAGAAACTGTGCCGCGGCGGCAGCCCGTCGGCGTCGCGATAGTTGCGCGCCAGCGCCGGGTAGCCATCGGCCCATGCCTGCATGCGCGCGCGACCCTGGACCGCGTCCACGCCATTCCACAGCGGCTCATGATGGTCGCAGAACGCGAAGAGCAGGTGACGCTGATCTTGAAACCGGCCGGCCCACGCGCGGCCGATCCGATGCGAGACCCAGCCGCGAACCCACGTATGCAGATTCCTCTCCCAGCTCATGTCCATTTGGAAGCCAACCATAGCAAACCGCGCTGGATCGGCACCTGCGCGTGCAACCTATTGCACGAACAGAACCCCGAGCCGGCGCTGCGGATCGATCCGTCGCAACCACTTGTGCAGGCGGAACTCGGTGGCGCCGCCCGAGCGGGTGACCAGCACGACGCCGTCCAGGGCATGGAGCAGCGAGGCCGCCGAGCCCGCCCCATCGATAGCGCCGAAAGCAACCAACACGCGATTGAAGCGAGCGGCGGCGTCCTCCAGGGCGCGTTCCAGAGCCGCGGGACGGTAACCCCCGTCCGGTCTACCAGCTCGGTCAGCCGGCGCCCGCGGCGACACCGTATCAATGACGGCCGCACGGTCGCCCAGGATCCAGAAGGCTCGCGCCAGCCGCCGTGCCGTGNNCCTGCACCCGGATCCGTCGCGCGACAGCCATGGTCTCTGGATCGAGTCCCCCGGCCCGCCGTGACGAACGGTTTCCCGTACCTTGAGCATCGAACATGCTATAGAGCATAAACTAGGGAAGCCGCAGTGTCGGTCAGGATCCGGTGGCTGGTTGTCGGATCTCCGCAGCGGCCGCGCAAACGAGTGGAATCGGTTCTCGACAAGACACGCAGGTCACGACGGCGATGGCCGGTGCTCGCCGTCGCATTCTTGCCGGCGACCCTGGCGCCGCCGGCCGCCGCCACCACGCTCGACTACGAGCTGGGCGTCGGGGCCTTTGCCGGGTTCACCGACAATGCCCTCGGCGTACCGAGCGGCACACCTGGTTCGGGGAGCGACGGACTGCTCCTGGGCCGCGCGGATGCCGGCCTGAACCTCACCCGTCAATTCTCGGAACACCGGCTGGTCTATGCCTTCACCGCCAGCCGCTACGTCCGCCAGTCAGGTGGCGACATTCTGTCCAACTCGCTGGGCTGGGAGGCCGGTTACCAGCCGCGCGCCTGGCTGCGCCTCACCAGTTCGCTGGCCGCCACCCAGGGCCGCCTGACCTCGCTCGACGTGGCCTCGGCCTCGGCCGGAGGTGGGATATCGACCGGGCCCACGGGACCACGCCCGGCGGCGCCTCTGCTCTACGCCTCGGCTGACGCCCGGCAAGGCCTCAGCGCGGAACTGTCTCCCAGCTGGCGCCTGTTGCAGTCATTTGCTGCCCAGGGCTTCTGGCCGCTGGAGGCGAACACGGAGCGGCCAAGCAGCTACTCGGAAGAGCTTGGCGCCGGCCTGGAACGCACCTTCGTGCGCGACGGGGTCTCGCTCAACCTTCGCGGACTGGCCATGCAAAGCACCCAAGTCATCTCCCAGGGCGTGGTGATCCAGCCCCAGCTCCGCAGCTATGTGGCCGAGGGCGATCTGGGCTGGCGACACACCTTCTCGCCGGTTTGGAGCGACTACCTGTCCGGCGGCGGGATGATCATCGAATCCTCTGACGCCTCGGGCGCACAATTCCAGCCAGCCGGCCTGGCCGAGGTTTCTGCGCGCGGAGAGACCAGCGAGGTCAGTTTGCGGGTCGAGCGCAGCGCCACGCCCAACGTGTTTGCGGGCAACATCTTCTTGAGCACGCGCGTGGTGGTCAACACCGCGGCCGGGTTTGGCAGGGAGCAGAAGCTGCAGCTGCGTGGCTCAGCCAGCTTCGACCGGGCGTCGGCCATCGGCGCTGCCGGTGAGAACCAGGGAGGCGCGGCGGTGTGGCTGGCCCAGGCCGTCCTGACCTACGGGGTGCCGGGACCGATTCTGCTCAGCCTGGAGTACAGCTTCACCGACCAGTTGGCCGACGCGCCTTCAGGCAGTGGGACGCCGGCCTTCTTCAGTTTCCGGCGCAACCTGATCATGTTGGGCATCGAGGTCAAGTACGCGTCCCTGCGTCCCCCGACGGGCGGCCGTGGGCGGCAGAGGATTCGGGGGGCCGGCAACCCGGCCGAGGATCCGCGACGGTGAAGATCCTATTTCTCAGCAGCCTCTGCTCGACGCCGCTTCTGCCCAACCTCAGCCCGGGCAACGCCCGCATCCTGCGCGCTCTGCGTGCCATTGCCGACTGCCGCGTGATCATCCCGGTGCCTTTCTTCCAGGCCGGGCGCGATCGTCTGGGTCAGGGGCCGGCCAGCGAGATCCCGGCGGTGGAGACCGAGCCGGACGGCTCGCTCGTCTCTCACCCGCGCACCTTCCACATCCCCGGCGTGGCGCGCTTTCTCAACGCCGCGTTTTATGCCCTGTCGCTGGCCCCCATGGTACGTGCCGAGGTGGCGCGCTTCCGTCCCGACGTGATCCTGGCGCCCTGGGCGTATCCTGACGGAACCGCCGCGGTGGCGCTGGGCCAGCTGACCCGAGTCCCGGTGGTGGTGCGCACCATGGGCGGCGATATCAACGAAGCGGCGCAGCAGCCAGGACGGCGCGCCCAGGTGCGCTGGGCCTTGCGCCACGCGGGTCGGGTGGTGGCGGTGAGCCGGGCGCTGGCGAACGCCATCGTTGCGCTGGGCGTGCCCGAGGAGAAGATCGCTGTCGTTCCCACCGGCGTCGAGCCAGCGATCTTCCACCCTCGCGATCGCGCCCTGGCGCGCACCACCCTGGAGCTTTCGCCTGGACCGCTGGTCCTGGTGGCCTCGCGGCTTTCCCCTGAGAAGGGCTTGCTGCACCTGCTCGCCGCCATGTCGTCGGCTGGCCAGGGCTCGCGCTTTCATCTGGTCATCGTCGGTGATGGGGCGCAACGCCGCGAGCTGGAGCAGGAGGTGCGACGGCGTGGGCTGCGCGACCGCGTCCGCTTCGACGGCTTCCAGCCCGAGGCGCGCATGCCTCTGTATTACTCGGCCGCTGACTTGTTCTGCCTGCCCAGCCTGGCCGAAGGCTGGCCCGACGTGCTCATGGAAAGCTTCGCCTGCGGCTGTCCGGTGGTGGCCTCTGCCGTGGGCGGGGTGCCCGACATCATGTTGCTGACCGGCGCCGGCCTGACCGTGCCGCCCGCCAACCCCGATGCCTTGGCGCGCAGCCTGCAGGAGGCCCTGGCGCGCGGCTGGGATCGGCGAGAGATTGCACAGGCCATGGACGGCTACACCATCGCGGACACGGCCCGCCGCTACCTCAAGGTCTGTCAAGACGCTGCCCAAGCCAGGGTGCCAACATGAAACAGAATTCCCAATCGCGCTCGCCGGGCGCACGCCGACCCTTGCGCGTGGCCATCGTGGGATGCGGCAAGATCGCCGACGGCCATGTCGACGAGATCCGCAAGATGCCGGAGCAGGCCCAGGTGGTCGCGGTCTGCGATCGGGAAGGGTTGATGGCCGAGCAACTGGCCACCCGCTTTGCCGTCCCGGCGCACTACGACGATTTCGCGCACATGCTGGAACAGGAGCGGCCCGACGTGGTCCATGTCACCACGCCGCCGCAATCACACGCGGCCCTGGCCCTGCAGGCCCTAGCTGCAGGTTGCCACGTGTACGTGGAAAAGCCCTTTGCCCTGGATGGCGCGCAGGCGGCGCAGATCGTGGCGGCCGCGGAAAGCCAGCGTCGCAAGATCACGGTCGGGTATTCCAGCCTGTTCGACCCGCCCATCTTGCGCTTGCGCGAGATGGTGGCCGAGGGACTGCTGGGCGAGCCCTTGCACGTGGAGAGTTTCTACGGCTACAACCTCGACGGCCCATTTGGCAAGGCGTTGCTCGCCGATCCCGGCCACTGGGTGCACGGGCTGCCGGGCAAGCTGTTTCACAACATCATCGATCACATGCTCAACAAGATCGTCGATTTCGTCCCCGACGACGTTCCGCAAGTTACCGCGCTGGCCAGCGCCCTGCGTCCCGAGCGCTCGGGCGACGAGCGCGACACCATGATGGACGAGTTGCGCGTGCTGGTGCGCGGCCAGCGGGTCACCGGCTACGGGACCTTCTCGTCGCACATCCGACCCGCGGCCCAGTTCGTGCGCGTGTACGGCACGCGCAACATCGCGCACGTCGATCTTCTGGCCCGCACCGTTACCCTGGAATCGAGTCCCAAACTGCCCAGCGCCATCGGCCGCCTGGTGCCGCCCTTCGAGCAGGCCAGCGCCCTGGTNNAGCATTGTCAACGACGGGCCGGCGCCCATCAGCCACCGGGACATCCTGCGCATCTCCTGGATGATGGATGAGATTTTCCGCCAGGTACGCGCGCAGAGCCCTGCGGCCGAGGGCATCGCATGACCGCGCTGGTGACCGGCGCGACCGGGTTTCTGGGTGGGGCGGTTGTTGCGCGCCTGCTTGCCCACGGCACCGAGCGCATTCGCTGCCTGGTGCGGGCCAGCTCGCGCGCGGCTCGCCTCGAGCGGCTGGCGGAGAGCCACGCTGAGCTGTCTCTGGTGCACGGCAGCCTGGCCAGCCCGGAGGCAGCCCTTGCCGCGATCGGCGATGCGGACCTGGTGTACCACCTGGCTGCCGGCACCGGCGGCGCTGCCGCGGATCTGTTCCTCAACACCGTGGTGGCGTCCAAGAACCTGCTGGAGGNNGGCACCGCTGGCCTGGCGCGCGGGGCGCTGGTCGACGAAGACACAGCTCTCGAAGCCCATCCCGAGCGCCGCGATCTCTACTCGCAGGCCAAGTTGCGCCAGGAGAAGCTGTTCCGGGAATACCGCGATCGGCACGGGTTCCCCCTGACCGTCGTGCGTCCGGGCGTGATCTACGGTCCGGGTGGCACACCCATTTCCAGCCGGGTCGGGCTGAACCTGGCCGGTCTTTTCCTTCACCTGGGCGGCCGCAACCTGCTGCCCCTCACCTATGTCGACAACTGTGCCGAGGCGCTTGTGGTCGCTGGCGCGCGCGGCGGAACCGACGGGCAAGTCTACAACGTGGTCGACGACGACCTGCCCACCTGTGCCGACTATCTTCGCCGGTACCAGCGTGAGGTGCGCGCCCTGCGAGCCATCCGCCTGCCCTATCCGGTCAGCCAGGCTCTATCGTGGCTGTGCGAGCGCTACTACGAACATTCCCAGGGCCAGCTTCCTGCCTTCTTCACGCCGTACCGGACCGCGGCCAGCTGGGGTGGGAATCGCTTCAGCAACGCGAAGCTCAAGAGCCTGGGCTGGCAGCCCATCGTCAGCACCGACGAGGGCCTGCGCCGCACGTTCGCGGCCCTGGCGTCCTAGATCCCAATTGCCCGCCAACCCTAAACGAATCTCGCTGCGATCCCAGAATTGCGGTGCCGCCGGGGGCGTGGTCTAGGGGGAATTCGAAGCGAGCAGCTCGTCGTGCCGCCGCAACAATCCCCACTCCAGCGCGCCGAACGCAACCGCTATGGTCAGGTAGAGCCCGGTGTAGATGAAGATCGAAACCAGGTAATTGCCAGAACGCTCCGTCAGCCTTCCTACTGACAGATTCAGTCTGACAGCCATCTGCGCCAGCTCGATGAGCATGAACGCCGCGACCATCGCCGCTATCTCGTGGCGCAGCGAACTTCGGAGGCGCGCCATGAATAGCGGCAAGAAGACGATGCCGGCGGCCACCGTGACCTTCAGGAGCACCAGCAGCGCTGCGCGCGCCACACTCTCATTTTCGCTGCCGAGAAATCCCGCCGCAAGGTCGATGTGTGAGAAGAGATACACCTGGACTGGGGCGTCGGCCTTGCCAAACGCCTCGAAGACGGCAAGGCGCGTGCACAGCAGCACAACTGCCCAGAGTCCCACCAGCGCCCCGGTGGACATCGAGCCTTCGACCAACAGGTCCGTGGTCCAAACCAGCATGGCCAAAATCGCCACGATGCTAGGCACATCGCCAGGCTTGGACAGGACGCAGAGCATGGAGGCAACCAGAACGGCCGCTGACAGCGAGAGCGTGCGTCCCCTGGTTTCGAACCTGACAAGGTAGATGCCCACGGCCGCGATGACGACCAGCGCCCCCCAGAAGGCCGCATGGGAGTGCGCGAGAAAGACCAGCTCGGTTGCGCCCAAAGCAGGAAGGCACAGCCACGATCCCCCGCGCATCCTGACCAGCACCGCGAGCGCCACCAGGGACACCGTCGCCGCCACCAAGTCGATTGTCGCGCTGCCGGTGGCGATGTTCAGCCAGGTAAAGGGAGACATCACCAGCAGCAGGACGAGTGCAGCCCGTGGCCCCCACCCAAGCGATCGAAGAGGCCCACGCAGCAGCCACACAGCCGTAAGCGCTGCCACCGCGCCCGCGTACGCATATCGGCGCGCAGCGTTCTCACCGAGGTGCGGCCAGGCAATGATGGGGCTCAAGACGAGATAGGCGGCGAAGATGAGCAGGATGAGCGCCGACTTCGAGGCAGGCACCCGTGCGCGCCACAGGCCGGCCACAAGGAGGCAGAGGAAGACTATGGAAAGGTTGCCCAGCGGTAGAAACGCCGAAAGGAAAAGGAAGCCGACGACGATCCCGAGGAGCGGGCGCCCTTCCAGCACTCTCCAACACCGCGACGCCACAGGACGTGCAGCCCTCCATGCCAGCGGGATGATCGCAGCGAGCCCCAGGGCAGAGACCACGGCGTGGGTCCGCGCCAGGTGCAGGAGCTGCTTGATCTCGGGAACCAGGGAGAAGCGTACCCCGAGCAGCGGTTCCACCGTGAGGAAGACGACGAGCAGGAATCCACCCGCAGCGCGGTCCGGCAGGACGCCCGACTTGTAGAGCAGAAACGCCGCTGCGCCAAAGATGACAAGGACCCAAGCGAATCCAAGCAGGCTAAATCTGCCAGTAGGCTGCAGCGCCTCGATCAGGCTCACGCTCGACTCCTCTGCCTGCCTGGTCAACTCCGCGAACTGGCCGCCCTCCTCCAGACGCCGAAGACCGTCGAGTGTCTGGCGCTGCGCTGAGGCTGCGGGAACATCGGTCTTCTCGCCCAGATCGATCAAATGCTCATAGGTTCCCAGTAGTATCCTTGCCTCTTCTTTGGGGGTGAGGTCGAGCGCTACCGTGGCTGGCTTCGCGAGAGCCCCCCCTGGCAGCCGCGTGCCCAGCAGAAGCGCGACCGTTGCTGGCATGTCGACGGCATTCATGGTGAAGCCTTCCGTCCGTCGAATACCTCGTCCCACCATCACCACCGGCGCCCGGCGGTGGATGTCGTAGGCTCCTCCGTGGCTTCCCCAGATGTCGTTCCCATGATCCGACGTGATGATCACGGTGGTTCTGTCGTCGAGTACGCGCTCCACGAAGTCGCACATGGTGTTGTCCCAGCGGCCCATGGCAGCCCGATACTGCGCGCCGCTGGTACCGAACTGGTGTGCCAGAAAATCCGTTTCCAGTATGTGAACGACGCTGAAAACCGGGGACGACGACGATGCGAGTTCGGTTTCGGTGTTCTTGATGGCCAGCAGGTCGCCTGCCAAAAGGGAGCCTGCGCGGCCATTGGTGGGACAATTGTGCGTTCCGAACTGACCGAAGTGCGTGACCCAACTCTGGTCTCCGCTGAAGCAAAGCGTGTCCCCTCGTGCGCGGATGTCCTCGAACAGAGTCCATCCTTCATGGCTGGCGTCGCTGAACAGCCGGAGAAAGTCCACCGAGTCGGTTGGCATTCCGGTGGCGTAGGCGATGATGCCCTGCTCGGTCCCGCTCTGCTTGGCGGCCCAGATTACTCCCGCGGCGCCTCGTTTCTTGAGCAACGACAGGCGCGGCATGTAGCTCTCGTCTTCAACGATTCTTGCCGCCCAGGAGTCCAGAATGAAGAGGACCACCCGCCCCGTCATGCGAGGCATATTCAGCGAGTACGGTTCTACCTCCGCCCGCGTCCCGCGTACGCTTTGAGTGAAGGCCAGCGCCACCAGATAGGCAACGACAAGTACCGAGGTGAGTAGGATTGAGATGGCTAGCGTACGGCGTGACACGCGTGACCTCCGCTGAGTTGAACTGCCCGAGCCGTAGGCGCGCCCCACCCGACTGGTAGCTGACCGAGGGGAGAACGGAAGGCGAGTATGCCCTTTCTTCAGCTCCGCCGTGTACGCTTTTTTTTGGCGTGACGGGCCGTGAGCGGATCCTTTGCAGAGAACTGGCCCTCGCCACTTGCAATCACGCTTCGCACGATTCAACCTTCGGCCATGCCCTGTGTGCGGCTGAGGGGACGGGTTGCTCTTTTGGCGGCGGGTTCACTCGCCGGCTGTGCGATCGCTGCGCAGGCAGCCACGGACGCCACCGCAGATGCCAGTTGTCCGCCTGGCCAGGGCCGGACCTACGAAATCGGACCGCAGGCTCGTCTGAAGCGGCTGGCCGACGTGCCGTGGAATTCTCTCGGCCCGGGCGATCGCGTTCTTGTGCATTGGCGGCCCCAACCCTATCGCGAGCAGGTTTTGGTTTCGGCCCAGGGCACGGCTGAGCAGCCGGTCCGCATCTGCGGCGTTCCTGGGCCACAGGGCCAGCTTCCCGTGATCACCAGCCAGGATGCCGTCACGATCCGGGCGCTGGGTTTCCCGTACGCGCCCACGCAGGAACGCGGGGTCGTGATTGTAACCTTACGTGAGGGCCAAAGCTGGGGATTCAAGCCCCGTCATGTCGTGCTTGAAGCGCTCGATCTGCGAGGCGCCCACCCTCGGTATTCGTTCACCGACCAGAATGGAAAGCGCCATCGCTTTTCCACCAGCGCCGCCGCACTCTTCGTCGAGCGGGGCGAGCACATCGTCGTCCGCCACTGTGCGCTGACCGACTCTGCCAATGGGCTTTTCGTGGCCTCCGGCGACTCGGAAGAAACCGTGTCACGTGACATCCTGGCCGAAGGGAACCACATCTACGGCAACGGGATTGCGGGTTCGTACTACCAACACAATGCCTACACCGAGGCGGTTGGTATGGTCTATCAATACAACCGATTTGGCCCGCTGCGACCCGACGCCGGCGGCAATGCCCTCAAAGACCGCTCGGCCGGCACCGTGATCCGCTACAACTGGATCGAAGGCGGGGCCCATCTGCTCGATCTGGTCGAGCCCGAGGACAGCGCCGAGATCGCGAGGGTGGACCCGCGTTTCCGGGGAACCTTCGTCTACGGCAACGTCCTGCTCAATGGGCCGCTCGACGGCTCCTCCGTCGTGCACTACGGGGGCGACAACGGCAACCCGGCGCTGTACCGCAAGGGAATGCTCTACTTCTTCAACAACACCGTCATCATTCGCGGCGAGAAGAGGGATCGCTGGAACACATATCTCTTCCGTCTTGAGACTGCCGACGAGACAGCCGATGTGCGCAACAACATCGTGTTTCATCAGGGAAGCACGCATGCCTTCTTGCTGGACGGTCCGGGCCGTCTGCGACTTGGCACCAACTGGGTCAGCGACGGAGTCGGCGAACGGACGCGCCCCGAACCCGGCATGGCCCCCATCACGGGCCTCGACCGTACCATCGTGGGCCACGACAGCCCGTTTGCCAATCTCGACGGCGTCGATCTGCGGGTGCGGCCCGGCTCGGACGCCGCCCGCCCCGGCGACCAGCTCGCGCCCGACGTGGCCACCCAGCACCTGCCGGTGCAGGTATACGTTCCTCACCAGAAGGCGCGGGCGCTCCCGGCGGGGACCGCCCGCAAGGCGCTCGGCGCCCTGGAGTAGGGGCTATCCCCTTAGCCCTTCCGTTCCAGCGTCCTGACGCTCATGCCGTCGGAAACACCCACCAGAACCTTGGCGGCAAGATCGAAGAATAGCCCGGTTTCGACGACACCGGGTGTACGGTGCAGGCGGGCATCGACTTCGCGAAGGTCGACGTCGGGGCCGAACTTGGCGTCGATGACCAGCTGGCCGTTGTCCGTGACCAGCGGTCCATCCTTGTTGATGCCCATGCGTAGCCGCGGCTGTCCGCCCAGACGTGTCACCACTTCGGTGACGTAGCCAATGGCCGGAACGGTGACTTCGATGGGGATGGCGACGGTGGATCCCAGTCGGGNNTCGACCTCGTCGGCGCCGTCAACCGCCAAGTCGATCGCCCGACAATCCTGAGCATCGCGCAGGGGAATGCCGTTTTGTTGGCACAGGATGCGCGTCTGGAAAGATGTGGGAACGCCGGCGATGCGAAGTCCCTCCTCCCTCATCCTTCGGCCGACCTCTTCTATGAAGAAACGGGCTGTGGAACCGGTGCCCATCCCGCACACCATCCCGTCGGCAACCAGACTTGCGGCAGCGCGGCCCGCCAACTGTTTGAGAGCATCGTTGCTCTTGCTGGTCTTCATGGGTGAGCGGGCTTATAGCGCCCCGCCCACCAAAGAGGAAGGAAGAAGCTAGCCCGCGCAGCGGACGCGCAGGCCGGAAAGCTCGTCGAAAAACCTGGCTGTGGTGTCGATGCTGTTCTCCAGCGACTCCACGATGAGCGTCATGAGGCCGTCATTTTCGTGGCGCAGAACTTCGTAGTAGCGCTGCCGATCGATGGAATGGACCACCGCGGGCAGGTATCCGTTCAGCAGAAGGATGTAGTTGGTCAGCAGACGCGCCACCTTCCCCGAGTTGCGGGTCCACGGGTAGGCCTGCAGCAGGCGAAACTGAACCTTCACACTTTGCACGATGGGGTGCATGCGGACGAATTCCACCGATTCCAACCATTCCGCGAGCTTGCGCATCTTGTACCCGATTTTCTCGGGTGGCGTGATCTCATGGTAGTAGAGCCGGTGAAGTGGGTTTTCCTTGCGATAGGGAAATCCCTTCGATACCGCGTCGGGCGTCACCATGGCGTAGAGCCTGCGAATGAACTCCAGGTCCACGTCAGGAGCCTTCTTCGAGCGCGCGGTCTCGCGGATGAAGTCGACCGCAAGTTTGTGGTTCTTCACCTCTTCGTACATCGGGATGAGGGACACGTCGCTGATGATCCGCTGGTCGATGGCGGCCTTCAGCTCGGAGTAGGACAGCACGACGCCTTCCAGGGCGTTGTCATGGAAGATCCACGAGACGTCGAGCTTGCTCTCGTAGTCCTTCTTCAACTTTTCCGGAAAGCCTCCGACCTTCGCGCGGAGGCCCTCCATCTTGGCGTCAAGCTCGAACAACCTAGCTTCCATTGACAACCGCTCCTTCTCCTGGCTCGTGCCTTGCCTCGAATCCGTCTTATCGCCCAAGAGAGTCCTTTAGTCAAGCATGGTTAGGGGATTTGTGCCGACAACTTACTGTGATCTAGAATGCATAACTTACGAACGAAACAATTTCAGCCGATCTCGCGTCACGCTTCGGCCTCTTCTCTCCCCAGTCGGCAATCTGCGCGCAATTATTGGGGAAATCTTCGGCACAAAACTTGACATGGTAGGCTCGGGCGGGATGATCGGACGCGTCTCCGACGCCATTCCATCAACCAGCGTAGACCCAACAGTATTCCATCGCCTCGACCGGTTTCCGCGTTATGTGCGCTATGTCAAACGCCGTGAAGAGACCCAAAGCGCGTGNNGGGCCAGTACTGCGACGCCACGGTCGGCGTGGGCGGCCATGCCCGCGCCATCATCGAACGCTCCGCGCCCCACGGCCGGGTCATCGGCATCGACCGGGACGCTGAAGTCCTCAAGTTGGCGGCAGAGACTTTGGCACCCCATGCTGACCGCGTACGACTGGTCCACGCTCCCTTCTCGCAGATTCGCTCCGTGCTCGAGCAGGCCGCTACCCTTCCGCTCGATGGATGCATCGCGGATCTCGGCGTCTCCTCGCTGCATCTCGATCAGCCCGAGCGCGGTTTCTCGTTCCGCCGGTCCGGCCCCCTGGACATGCGCATGGACCGCTCGCAAGGGGAAACAGCAGCCGAGCTTCTACAGCGCGTGGACGAGGAGGAACTGGCGCGGCTCCTGCATGACCTGGGAGAGGAGCGATTTGCCCGCAAGATCGCGCGAGCCGTGACTCGCGCGCGCGACAACGGTGAGCTGACCACGACCGGGACACTCGCCGGACTCGTAGCCCGCTCGGTTCCCGGTCGCGAGGCGCACAAGGATCCCGCAACTCGCGTCTTCCAAGCTCTGCGAATCGCCGTGAACAACGAACTGGGCGAGCTGGATCGTTTCCTGCAAGACGCGCCTGGTTGTCTGCGCCCGGGTGGCCGCCTGGTGGTCATCGCCTTCCACTCGCTGGAGGACCGCATGGTCAAGCGCAGCTTCAGGGCGCTGGCATCAGGGGACGCGGCCGAGCCGGACGCTCCGCGCTTCCGGATCCTGACCAAGCACGTGGTCACGGCCTCTGAAAGTGAGGTCGCTCGCAATCCCCGCGCCCGTTCCGCGAAACTGCGCGCAGCAGAAAGGCTTCCTTCATGAGATCGCCGCCTTCTCCAGGCACCTCGCCCCAGACCGCATCCACCCTGCTGGATCTTGGTCGGCGCAGACAGCGCGCGAGCCTTGCGCTGATCGGCTTGGTTATCCTGGGCCTGACTCTTGGCGCCCTCGGCCACGTGGCCGTGCACGCCAAACGTCTGGAGCTCGCCCTGGCGCTCGGCGACGCGGAACGCATTCACCGCGAGCTTGCTGAGCAGCGACGTCACCTGGAGATCGAGATCGGAATGCTTAAGGATCCAGGGCGGGTGATCGCCATCGCGCGGGACAAACTGGAAATGCGGCCAGCCGCTCCGGAGAACATCCGGCAGATAGGGATCGCGGCGCCTGGGAAAGGACCGCACTGAGACATGCCGACTCGTTGGACACGCGTACGCATTGTCCTGTGCGGGCTGGTGCTGCTCGGGCTCGCTGCCTTGGTGGGTCGTCGCGCTCTCCAGCTCCAGGTTCGCGAGGCGGAACAGCTTCGCGAGTGGGCGGAGAACAACTACCTGCGTGAGGTCGAGATCGCGCCTCGCCGAGGCCGTATCCTGGACCGACGCGGGGCTGAGCTCGCTTCCACGGCTGATCTGGATTCGGTGTTCTGCAACCCGCGCCAGCTAGTGCCCGAGGCGGTTCCTAGGCTGGCCAAGGCGGTGCACCTGGACCCGGGTGAACTCGACAAGACGCTGTCGACNNCGCGTGTATCCCAACGGCGAGCTGGCCTCCACCGTGATCGGCTACGCGGGCCTGGATAGCCACGGCCTGGATGGGGTGGAGCTGGCATACGACGAGGCCCTGCGCGGCAGCGGGATGGAAGTCACCGGCATGCATGACCGGCTCGGCCGAGACTTGCTCATGGAGGGCACGGTCGATGCATCGGCCAACGCCGGCAAGGATCTGGTGCTGACCCTNNCCCTGGACAAGTACCTGACCTACGTGACCGAACGCGCTCTTGAAGAAGCGGTCAGCAAGCACAACGCCAAGGCGGCTACGTCGGTCATGCTCGATCCGCTTACCGGCGACATCCTGGCCATGGCCAGCGTGCCGGGCTACAACCCCAATAGTCCCTCGGACGCGGCGGAGCG
>PMZX01000239.1 GCA_003170035.1 Myxococcales bacterium
CTGGCGTGAAGGCTCTGGTCATTCCCAACAACGACCCCAATATCATCATCTCGCTTCACACCTACTACCCGACTGGATTCGGCCTGAACGGGTCGCCCACAACCTGGGGGGCGAGCGCCTCTGACTACACGGCCATGGCAGCTTCACTCGACCAAATCATCGGCTGGTTTCCCGACCGGGCCGTGGTAATTGGCGAATGGGGTTCCGTTGCCAAAGATGACCTCGCTTCCCGAGTCAAACACGCCAAGGCCTACACTCAAGACGTAACGGCAAGGGGCATGTGTCCTGTGTGGTGGGACAATGGGGGCGGCGATTTTGGTTTGCTCAACAGACGGGCCAATCCTCCGTCTTGGACCTACCCGACAATTGTCGACGCCTTGAAAGCGGGTTCCACAGCAGGTTCCGCACCAGGTGCTACGGACGCAACATTCCAATAAGCGATCTCCTACGCAGCAAGACCGGGGCAGGCCGCGCCTGGTAGCTCGTTCCGGTCTTGGTTGGAATCAACTCAATCCCACTGCGCGTCCGTCAGGCAATATCTTGATCCTTGCCGCGGCTGGCACCTTTGGCAGCCCGGGCATGGTCACGATGTTGCCGCAAATGACCACAACGAACCCGGCCCCTGCGGAAAGCCGCAGCTCGTTCACGGTGATGCGGAAATCTTTCGGTCGGCCGGTGAGCTTGGGGTTGTCGGAAAGGGAGAGCGGCGTCTTGGCGATGCACACCGGGAGTTTTCCGTAGCCGCCCTTCTCGATGGTCGCAAGCTCGCTTCTTGCCTGGGCGTCAAAATCCACCCCCTGCGCCCCGTAGATCTTCGTGGCGATTGTCGTGACTTTCTTTTCAATCGAATCGCTCAACGAATAGAGGAACCTCAGTCTCCTCTTCTTGCTTCTCTCGATCACATCGAGCACTGCTGTGGCCAGGGCAGCGGCGCCCTTTCCGCCGTTGCGAAAATTCTCGGCTACCACGGCCTTGACACCCTGCTTTTCGCAGAAGCGCACGATGGCGTCCATGTCGCTGGTCTTGTCATTGTCGAACCGGTTGATCGCGACCACGGGTTCGATACCGAAAAGCCCGATGTTCTCGATGTGCTTTGCCAGGTTGCCCAGGCCGCCATGGGACGACAATCCGCCGTGATAGGCAATTGCCTTGGCCGTTGCCACAATCACCGTCGCGCTGGGAGTCAGTCCGGCGCTGCGGCACTTGATGTGAAAGAACTTCTCGGCGCCAAGGTCGGTACCGAACCCTGCTTCAGTCACGACATAGTCGGAAAGCTTCAATGCCAGGCGGGTGGCGATCGCGGTGTTGGTCCCCTGCGCGATGTTGGCGAATGGACCTGCATGCACGAAGGCCGGGGTGCCTTCCAGCGACTGCACGATGTTCGGGTTGATGGCGTCGCGCAGAAGCACCTGCATGGCGCCCACGGCCTCGATGTCGCCCGGCCGGACCGGCTCACCCTTGTAGGTATAGGCGATCACCATCTCGCCGATCCTGCGGCCGAGGTCGCGATAATCCGATGCGAGGCAGAGGATGGCCATCACCTCGGATGCGGGCGTGATTTCGAAACCGTCCTTTCGCGGAACGCCGTGCTTGACTCCGCCCAAGCCGATGAATATTTCACGCAACGCCCGGTCGTTGAGGTCAATCACCCGGCGCAGTACGATCCGGCGCGGATCGATCTGCAGGGCATTGCCATGCTGCAAGTGATTGTCGAGCATGGCAGCGAGAAGGTTGTTCGCCTTTTCCACNNCCCTTGATACCGAAGTAGGGGCCGAGGGACGGCTCACGTATGCAGATGCACGACCGCTTGCCGAGGAATCGCAGTCCGTCGGCTAGGCCGATGGTCATGGTGGTCTTGCCTTCTCCCTGGGGTGTGGGCGACATGGCCGACACGAGGATGAGCTTTCCCGAGGGCTGGTCTTTCCGCGCCTCGAGTTCGTCAATCGGCACCTTTGCGATGTAGTGACCGTTCGGATAGATCGTCTCGGGATCGAGACCGAGTTCCTTTGCCACTTCCTGAATGCGCCGGGGTGGAAGCTCGGTGTGCGTATCCTTCTTCATCTCCATAACGGTTGCTCCCGTGAAAGCGCGTAGTCTACCCCATCAGCGCGCCGCCGAGATCACCGCTGGCCCCGAACGTCCTGGTTCGGCGCCGCACAGCGATTTCTGCCACTCCGCTGTTGCGCCGAAAGAGTATTCTGCCTGCGATATAGATCTCCGAAAGGGTCTGGTTTCAACGCTATCCACTGAAGAGGGAGTGGCCATGTCCAGATGGCAGAGATTCTTGCTGCAGTTTGCGTTCGTCGTCCTTTCTGGGATGTGTGCCAGCGGCGTGGCGCTGTCCGCCCATCCGCCCGGCAAGCCGCCCAAGGCCGGCGCCGTGTGGCGCCTGCACCGACACGTCGAACCCAGGGAAGGCGCGTTCACGGTGCTCCTGCCGGAAGGCTGGATCTTCGAAGGTGGCGTCGTGCGCTTGAATCCGGCCAGCGGCCCGATGAACTCGGTCGGCGCCAAGATCGAGTTCGCCGAGAAGAAGGACTCGGCCGGCACGGTGATGATGCACTGGCTTCCCAACATCTCGTACAAGGATCCGCGCCTCGTGCCCGGCTTCCAGGTCGGCAGCAACTACATGGGCATGATCGTCGTGCCGTTGATGGACGCCCAGAGCTTTTTGGCCCAATTCGTCTTCCCCAGGCAGCGGCCCCAGGCCCAGCATGTGGAGGTCGTTGACCACAAGCCCCTCAGCAAACTGGCCCAGGAATACCAGCAGAAGGCTGGGCCTGGCCTGTCCCGCCGCTTCGACGCCGCCATGCTCACGGTCACCTACGACGAGGGTGGCGTCCACTACAAGGAACAAATGGCGGCAGTCATCGAATTGATCGAAGGGCCGACCGGCTGGTGGACCAACCACGACACGCTCATGGTCCGCGCACCCGCAGCGGAGTTTGAAAGGATGCGGCCCCTCTTCTCTGCCATCCAGGAGTCTATCGAGGGCAACCCCCAATGGGTCGCCGCGGAAAACCGCGGCGCTGCCCAGCGTGCCCACAATGCGCTCGACACCCAGCGCCAGCTTCAGGAACAACAGCACCAGATCGTCGAGAACCGCCGGAAGGCTAATGCCGAGATCCGCCATGAGCACTGGCTCGACATCACCGGCCAGGAGGAATACGTCAATCCCCACACGGGAAAGGTGGAACTCGAATCCAACCAGTGGAAGAACCGCTGGCAAAGCAGCAACGGCGATGTCGTCCTTTCGAACGACCCCAACTACGATCCCAACTTCGATCCCAGTGCCGCCCACACGGACTACAAACGCAGCGGGGTGAGGCCCCGGTAGCGCCTAGATCAGCCCCGCGGCCCAGGTCGCCAGCTTGCGGCCGTCGGCGTGAAAGCGGCGGATCCCGTCGGACAGCTTGTCCACCGCCATCGCGTCCTCGTTGTGCATGAAGCGAAAGGTCTTCTCGTCCAGGTGCAACGCCTTGGCGTCGCTCGACTTGGCCGCCTCGGGTGAAAGCCGCCGGGGAAGCTCTCCCTCACGGCCGGCCAGGTCAGTCAGAATCTCGGGGCTGATGGTCAGCAGATCGCAGCCCGCCAGCCGCATCACCTGTTCGGTCTTGCGAAAGCTCGCGCCCATCACCTGGGTCTTGTAGTCGAATTTCTTGTAGTGATTGTAGATGCGCACCACTGACGCCACGCCAGGGTCCTCGTCGATCGGGATGTCCTTCACGCCCCGCTCTTTCAGGTAGTAGTCGTAGATCCGCCCGACGAACGGCGAGATCAGCGTGGCCCCGGCGTCCGCCGCTGCCACCGCCTGCGCAAACGAGAACAACAACGTCATGTTGCAGTGAATGCCGTCTTTCTCCAGTCGCTCTGCCGCCCGAATCCCCTCCCAGGTGGTCCCCAGCTTGATGAGAACGCGCGCCCGGTCCACGCTGGCCTTCCGGTAAAGCTCGATGAGCGCGCGCGCCTTGGCGACGCTGCCTTCCACGTCGAACGAAAGGCTGGCATCGACCTCGGTGGATACGCGACCCGGAATGATCTTCAGGATCTCGCAACCGAAGTTCACCGCCAGCTTGTCGACAAACGCAGCCAGCCGTCCCTCCTTGGCGGCGGACTGCGCCCCCGCGTGCTTCAGCGCCTCGTCGACCAGAAGCCGGTACTGCGGTTGCTGCGCGGCCTTGAGCAACAGCGACGGATTGGTGGTCGCGTCTTGCGGCTTGTGTGTGGCGATGGCCTCGATATCGCCGGTGTCGGCCACGATCACAGTTTGCTTCCTGAGCGACTCCAGATGCGTCATGGGCGTCCCTCTCTGAATGGATGCCTTCCCGCGGACCTTCGTTTCGTCGTTTAGCGGGAAAATGGCTGACTCGAGACAGTCGCCAGCGTTGCAGCCATCGTCTTCGCCGCAGCCTCTCTACTTCAATTCATCGAGCAGCGCCTTGGCCTCGGCCAGCCCAGGATCTTCTTGCAGCGCCCGCTTGACGAAGATGATGGCGCGGGCCTTGTCGCGCGCCTTGTGGGCGATGCGACCCAGGCGGAAGTAGGCCACAGCAGAGGCCTTGGGGTCCTTGATCGGGTTGGCGGTCACCACGCGCAGGGCGCGCATGGCCAGTTCGTCGTCACCCGCGGCCTCGGCCAGGTCGGCCACCTCGCTGGCGATGACCACGCTCTTGCGGTCGGTATCCAGCGCCTTCTTCAAGGCTTGCAGGCGGCCGTCGTTGTCGCCCTTGGCCGCGGCCAGCCGGGCCTGGCGCTGGTAGAGAACTGCCAGCTCCTCGGCGCGCATCGTCTTGGACTCTGCCAGCAGGCCGGCCAGTACCTGCTCACCGCGATCGAGTTCACCCATGCCGATACAGGCATCGATGAGCAGCGAGCGCGCAACCCGTTCCGTGGGCCGAAGTACCACGGCTTTCTCCAGCGCCTGCGCGGCCGCAGGGAACGCGTTGGAACTGAGCAGGGTTTCGGCGGCACGGACCAGCAGTGGGTAGCGTGCGCCCTCGTCGGTCTCTGCCTCGGCCATCTGGATCTGTAGCTGCGCCGCCTCGACCGCGTTCCCGCTGGCCTGCAGAAGCTGGGCCAGCCGCGCCAGCACCGGAGCGTGTCCCGGCATCTGGAGCAAGACCTCTTGCAGCCAAGGGATGGCCTCGGCGCCACGACCGATCTTCTCGCACGCGCTGGCCATGGCCAGCACCGCCTCGACCAGGGCCTCTCCCTGTTCCACCTGGGCCAGGCGCGACCACACGCTGGCAGCCGCGTCCCAGCGCTCTTCAGCCTCGAAGCGGTCGCGCATGCCATGCAGGACTTCGCGGTCCGTGGGATTGGCGTCGATCCAGCGGAAGAGAATCTGGTCCGCCTGGGCTTCGTCGCCGCTGCCGCGCACCACCTCTGCCAGTCGCAGGGTGGCGGTGCGAGCCGCAGCCGGATCGCCGGCAGCGGTCGCGCGTTCGGCGATGCGAGTCAGCGTCTGGCTCAGGGGCTGCAGCACTTCCTGGGCGCCCAGCGTGAGAGCCTCCTCCATGTCCGCCACGGCGGCCGCTTCGTCACCGCCCGCGGCAGCCAATTCGGCACGCAAGCGCAGCAGATCGGCCCGCGATTCCTGGGCGCTTCCCGCCAGCGCCTCGGTGACGACCGATCGCGCGCCGCCCGTGTCCCCGGCAAAGGCGAGCGAGGCGGTCAGCTCGCGCAAGGTCTCGATGTCCCCAGGTGCGCGCTCCATGGCTTGGCGCAGGCTTCGCGCGGCGCCCGCTTCGTCGCGCAGCTTGTCGCGCTGAATGCGGGCCGCCTGGTGCAAGAGTGGACCGGCCTTGTCCGCCTCTGCCACACGGCCGGCCTCGCTGGTCAGCAGCCCGACCAGTTCCGGCCACAACTCGTGCTCGTTGTAGGTGGCGACCAGGCGCTCGAACAGGTCCGCACTGTCCGGGCAGCGACTGCGGCCCAGCTCCAGCGCCCTTCGCGCGCCGGCGTCGTCGCGCAGGCGCGTGCGCAGCTCGGCCAGTTCCACCGCGCGTGTCGCGGCCTCGGCTCCACTCTCGCCGGCCAGGATTTCCTCGCTCAGCATCGCGCGCTCGGCCAGTTCGTTCTTGCCGGACAGCAGCTCGAGCAAGGAAAGCTGCAGCGATCGCCTGACCGCCGCATCGGCAAAGGGCGCGGCCAGCACCTGACGGTAGACCTTCTTGGCCTCAGCCGGATCGATCTTCTTGACCAGCTCGCCGAACCGTCGCGCCAGGGCGACCCGCCCGCCCCCGGCTGCCCCACCCTCGCCGCCTGCCAGCGCCTCGGACATGATGGCCACGGCCCGGCTCATCTCACCCCGCCGTTCGTGCAGATCGGCCAGCACCATCAGCCCCTCGGGATGGCTCGGGTCTTCGGCCAGCACCTCGCGCAGCACGGTGGTCGCCGCCTCCTCGGTCTTTTTGTCGCCCAACAGGAACTTGGCCCAGGCCAGGCGGGCCGTGTTGCGGTCCGAGCGGGCCATCAGCTTTTCTGCCAACTCGCGCACCAGGCCCTCCAGGGCCGTCCGGTTTCCCAGCTCGGCGTACAGGCGCAAGAGCGGCTCCCATACCTCGCGATCCATGGGATAGAGGCTGCGCAGGTGCTCGAACAGGCGAGCCGCAGCCTCGGCGCTTTCCGCATGCTCGGCCGCGGCGTGTGCCATTTCCCGCACCACCGGCGCCAGGCGCGGATTGGGCCAGGCCTCGCGCGTGTCTTCCAAAACCCGGGTCAGCCCGATGAAGTCGCCGCGACTGCGCAGGCGGCGCACCAGATCCAGGATGGCCCAGGTGGCGTCGCGCAGGCCGCCCGGCGCACGGCGTGCCAGAGTGATCGCGCGTTCGAGCAGCTTCTCGGCCCGGGCTCCTTCGCCCAGCGAGATTGCCAACTCCACTCCGTCGCGCACATCCTCGCTCTGCGCGTCCGGCAAGGCGGCACGTCGCTCGTAGAAGTCTAGCAGCACGCGCTCGTCCGAGGAGGCACGCGCCACCTTCTCGTAGACTGGCATCACGCGGGCCAGGTCAGCGTCGGGCACGTGGGCTGCCTCCACCAGGGCCATGGCTCGCACCAGGTCAGGCAAAATGTCCACCGCCTCGGCCAGGGCGTCCAGACCCTCATTGCGCGAGTTCTCCAGGCCCAGGTGGCACTCGGCCACGCGGAAGATAAGATCGGCCTTTTCGGCCGGGTTGGTGGCGAGCTGGGACATGCGGCGCAACTGCGCTGCCGCCCGGCGCTGCTCGGCTTCGTCGCCGACCTTCAGGCTCACCCGCGCCAGGCCGGTCAAGGCCTCGCCCACGCGCTGCCCGGTCTGCTCGACCCGGTGATAGAGCGCCGTCGCGCGCGCGACATCACGCAGATCCTGCTCGGCGGCCGCCCCGGCGCGCAGCAACAGGTCAGCCACCCGAGGCGCATCGTTGGCTCTGCGAAGCTGATCGGCCGCACCGGTCACCGCTTCGAGGTAACGGCCGGCCTGGCCCAGCTTGGCCGCCAGGGCACGCGCCTGCGCGTGCGCGGTGGCACTGTCGGGCACCTTCTCGACGATCTTGAGCAGGGCGTCCAGGGCCTCGCCCCGACGGTCGAGCTTGTCCAGAACCTCAGCCAGCTCGCACACCACCACCGCTTCTTCCACGGCCAAATTCGCTGCCGCCCGCCGTTTCTCCAGCAGCCCGAGCAGGACCTCGCCCTCGCCGGCGGCGAGCAGGGCAGCCTGCACGCGGCGAGCCTCGGCGGCATCGTGCTGGGCGCGCGACAGGGCCGACTCGAGCGCTTGGGCAGCGGCGTCCTTGCGGCCCAGGGCCAGGGCCACGCGACGCAGGCGCAGGAAGACCTCGCCGGCGGTGATCGGGGCATCTGCCGACTGACCCCGGCGGGCCAGTACCAGCAGGGCTCGGTAGGCCTTCTCCGCGCGGTCGAACTCGCCCAGTTCCTCGGCCACCTCGGCCAGGGCGAGCTGGACGTCCATGTTGTCGAGCAGTACCGAGGCGGCCTGTTCCAGGTGCTGCAGGGCCAGCTTGGGATCCTTCTCTGCGCGCGCCACCTGTGCGACCTGATGGTGCAGCACGGCCCGCTCGCGCGACTGGCGGCGGCCGTACTCTTCCAGCACGCTTTCCAAGGTCGTGCGCGCATCGGCCAGGCGACCCGCCCTGCGCAGGCCATCGGCCAGGGCGAGGCGCAGGCTGCGATCAGCAGGCGCCAGGGCCAGCGCCCGTTCCAGGACCGGCACCGCGCGCTCGGGGCTGTGCAGGTGCTCCTGGCAGACCGCCAGGGTTTCATGCGCGCAGGCCACCACCGCGTGGGGATTGACCAGTTGGGCGCAGCGATCGGTGAGAGCCCGGACCAGCGCCTCCCAGCGCTCGGCATCCCGGTACAACTGGGTGAGCAGCACCCAGAGCTCGTCGGCGGTCGGGTCTTCAGCCACGGCGCGCTCGAGCGAGGCCACCGCCCGGTTGTGCTGGCCGGCCGCCACGTAGGCGCGGGCCAACTGCGCCGCTGACTGGCGCCGCTCGCCCGGACTACCCAGTGACATGCGCTGCTCCAGCCACTGCGCCGCAAGCAGCGGCTCGCCCGAAGCGATGCACAGACGGGCTAGGCTGTCGAGCGCAGCCGAGCTGTTCTCGATCACGACCACGCGTTCCCAGGCGGCGATGGCGCGCGCGCTGTCACCCAGTGGGGACTCGGCCAAGGCCGCCACCTCGGTCCACAGACGAGCGGCCCGCGCGCCTTCGCCCAGCCCCTCCAGTTTGCGTGCCTGCGCGGTCAGAATGTCCGCCAGCTCTCCATACCGGCCGCGCGCACGCAGCAACGTGCCCAGAGCAGCCAGCGTGGCTGGGTGGCCAGGCAACTCCTCCAGGTTGGCGAGCAGCGCCTCGAAGCGACCGGTGCGGCCCTCGACCACTTCACCCAGGCGGGCGATTTCCAGGCGCAAGGCCAGACGCGCTTCACCATCGGAGAGCAGGTCGAGCTGGCGACGGCGCAGGGCGATCAACTCGGAAAACAGATCCGCCTCCTCGTACAGGCCGGCGAGGGACGCCAGGGCCTCGCGGCTGTCGGGCTCCTCGTCGACAATGCGCCGGTAAACGTCGCGCGCCACGGCCTTGTCCGCCTCGATCGCGATCTGACCCACGCGCGCGCGCAACGTCTTGCAGTCCTGCTTGGGCAGGGGCAGGCGACTGGCATCGAGCAGAAGGTCGACGGCCTGTCGCAGATCAGCCGGGGCCTTGCTGGCAAGCAGCGGGCTCACCAGGCCATCGATGGCGCGCAACACCGCCGCAGCCGGGGCAAGCTGGCCCTCGGCAGGGCTGTCGAGGCGCAGGAGTTGGGCCGCGCGATCGTAGAGCACGGTCAAGCAGCGACGCGCGACCTCCACGTCATGCAGGACCCGGCCGGCCAGATCCGCGGCCTGGGCCATGGCCTCCAGATCGCGCGGGGCGAGTGCCACGATCTTCATCATCGTGTCGAGCAGGGGCCGGCCGCCCCAGCGACTGCGCTGCGCCTCGGCCAGAGCGCGCAGAGTCGGCAGGTGCATGGGGTCGTAGGCGGCAGCGCGCAGCAGGGCCTGTTCGGCCCACTCGCGGTCGGCGACCTGATAGCCCGCGATGCGTTCCTCGATGGTCCGGGCAAAAGCCCCCGGCAGCGACGAGCGTCGGGCCAGGGCGGCGGACAGCGCCTTGCCCAGGGCCGCAAACATGGCGCCCGGATCGTCTGACGCGGCCGCGATCCTCTCCACAATTGGCAGATGCTCTGCCAGGAGTCGGTCGGGCGAGAATGGCTCGGCCATGGCGGTGTCAGCGGCTAGCTCGCATGCGCCCGTGTTGGCGGCCAAGCGGATCACCGCAGCGCGCGCCTGTCGGTTGTCGGGTGCGCCCTTCAGCGCGGCCTGGTAGGCAGCCAGCGCGCCTTTCTTGTCGGCCAGCTTCTCTTCCAGCAAACGCGCTTGCAGCAGGCGCAGATGAACCGTGCGCGCCAGCGACGGCGCCAGCGAGGCGGCAGCCGCCCCCAGGGACTCGGTCACCAAAGGCCACCCGGAAAGCGCAGCAGCCAGACGGACGATCTCGGCTTCCAGATGGCCGTCGTCCGGGGTCAGGCGCAAGGCCGCGCACAGGTGTGTCAATGCCTCCTCCGCAGAGTCGGCCCGTGTTTCTGCCAGGTGCGCCGCCTCAACGAGAAGGCTGGCGCGCGCACGGTCGTCGGCCGCCACGGCCACGCGATGGGGCAGAAGGCCGAGCAGGGCAGCCCAGTCGTCGGCGGCTTGCAAGGCGCGCACAAGCGCCTCGACCGCGGCCGGCCGGCAGGTGGCATCATCGAGCAAAGCCATCAGACCGTCGCGCGCACCGATGAGCGCGGGGTCGGTGGCGAGAGCGCGCGCGTACCACGAGGTGGCGGCCGGGCCGTCGCCCAGCTTGGTCCGGCACAGGTCGGCCAAGCGCACAAAGAGAGCGGCCAGGTGAGCCTTCTCTTTCTCGCCGACCTTGGTGCCGAGAGCGAGCCAGTCGGGCCAGCGTTCGAGCTGGGCAAGAAGGTCGAGCAGCGCCTCGGTGGCTTCAGGATCGTCAGCCCAGGATTGCAGGATCTCCTTCAGCGTCGCGATGGCTTCAGTCGGTTCGCCCAGGTGCACACTCTGCACACGCGCGAGTTGCACTAGGTCGGCGCGGCGCTGGGCCGGCGGCAAGTCGGCCTTGGCGCGCCGGCGCAGCACCACGGCCAGATCAGCCCAACGCTCGGCTGAGGTCAGCCAATCGACCAGGCCGTCGAGCGCCTCGCGGTCGTTGGGGTCACTCTGCAGACGCGTCTCCCACAGCCTGCTCGCCCGCTCGACCTCGCTCCGTTGTGTGGCCAGGCCCGCAGCCTCGCCCAGCAGGGCCCGCCGCGCGCCGGGCGTGGTCTCGAGAGCAGCCTGCTTTTCCAGCGCATCCAGACGTTCGGCCGCGTTCGCGTCGCCTTCCAGGAGCTGGGTTAGCTTGCGCAACGCCGCCAGCACCTGGGCCGGTTGTGCCGCCTCGTCCTCCACCACCTTGCGATAGAGCGTCTGCGCATCGGAGGCCGCCTCGTCACCGACCTGCGCCGCCTCCAGCCAGTAGGCCACGCGCAGCTTGGCATCCAAGGTGGCGCCGGCAGCGGCCAGCAGACCCCGCCGGTACGCCTCGGGCGCGTCGGTCACCTCGGCCAGGTACTTGAGCCGGACGCGCAGGGCCGGCTCATCCGGCTCCAGCGCCATCATCTCGACCATCTGCTCGCGTGCCGCGGGCAGGTCGCCTTGCCTATACAGGTGGTCGGCAACCTCGCGCACGAGAGCGCGCTTCTCGGTCGCTTCGGCAAAGCCGAGCGCAACCCGCAGCGCCGCCGCCAGTTGGTCGGGCCGATTCTTCTGGGTGTGGCGGGTGCGCAGGATATCGAGGGCGCGCCAGCGCACAGTGGGCGAGAAGTCGGCGCCGTTCAAGACACGCTCGGCCACCGCGCAGGTAGGGCCGTCGTCGGCAATCCGGTTGTTGGCCAGGATGCGTTCGACCTCGTCCAGCGCCAGTTCGGGCTGGCCCAACTTGTCCACGCACAGGGTGGCCAAGCGCAGGCGTGCCTCGTCGGCCTCGGACCCGGGCAGAAGCGGCAGTCGGATGCGCAGCATATCGACCAGGGCCTGCCATTGGCCTTGCTGTTCGAGGAGACGTTCCAAGGCCGAGGAGATGTCGGGAGCCGCGGGTGTGGTGCTGAACAGCGCCTGCAGATAGTCGATGGCCCGTTCCGTCGCGCCCGAATCGCTGGCAACCGCGGCCGCCTCTTGCAGGAGGCGATGGCGCCGCGCCCCCTCGGACGCGCCGGACAGCGCCTGGTCGTAGGTGGCGAGCACCTCGTCCCAGCGCTGCTGGACCGAGAGCAACATAGTGATGCGCTCGATCGCCCAGTCGGCGTCGGGGCTCGCGGCCAGAACCTGGCGCAGAAGCTCGACCGCACGATCAGTCTCGCCCGCGTACCATTCCTCGAAGAAGCGCAGGGCGCGCTGCCCGAGCGTGGTCACCAACTCGGAATCGAGGCCCGGCTTGAGCACCTTGCGGTAGAGCGCGGCCACGTCGTCGGGCTTCTGCTGCTGGCCCGCCAGCGTTTCCGCTTCCTCCCAGGCCGCCGTGTTGGCCGGTTCGGCCTGGGCTACTGCCAGTGCCGCCTTCAGCTTCTCAGCCGTGGCCTTGGTCTTCTCGGCAGCGGCCTTGTTCGGATCATCACGTCGCGAACCTGTTGATTTCGTGTCGCGTTTCATGACCCCTCGTGGATATGTGGGCGTGAGGGGGGATAGTAACAGGTTCCCGACGGACGGCGTTGTCAAAGTGCGGACGGTGTCCGCGCCTGGCCGGGGCCCCCGATTCGCCCGCTGCGCCGGCCGGAAATCCCCGTCGCTGGCAGGGGTCTCTAGGGGTAGGCTGCGGCCGTGCTGTGGAATACGTACGCTTCTTGCTTCGACCTGGTGGCCGGGCTTGCGCCCTACCAGGACATGCTCGACGAGGTGGTGGCGGCCCTGGACCTGCGGCCGGGCATGCGCGTTCTGGACGCAGGCTGCGGCACGGGCGCGCTGGAGGCGCGGTTGGCCGAACGCCATCCCGGGGTCGAAGTGGTGGCGGTGGACGTCTCGCCGGCCATGCTGGCGCGAGCCCGGCGGCGTCCCTGGTCAGTCAGCCCACGCTTCGTGGCTGCTGACATCGACGATTTCCTGGCCAACGAGAAGGGCCGCTTCGACCGCGTGGTGAGTGTGAACGTGATCTGGGCGCTGGCCGATCCGCGCCGGACCATCGAACGCATGACAGACCACCTGGCTGAGGGCGGCCGCATGGTGCACACGACACCGCGCTGGCGATTTCGTTTCGATGTGATTGTCGTCCGCCACCTGCGAAGGGCGCGCGGCGTGCGGGCGTTCCTGCGCGCCCTGGGCCTGCTGCCCGCCCTGGCTGTGGCTGGATTGCTGAACCTGGCCCTCGTGCTGCGGGTTCTTGCCNNGCCCGACCTCGGGCCGATCGCCATCCGCCCCACCTACGCAGGCCAGGGTTTCCTGGTCACCTGCGACAAGAAGACCGAACCCCTGGTATGGAGGGAACCATGAACTTCCAAGAGCTGATCCGAATCCGCCGCAGCATCCGATCATACCGGCCAGCCGCGGTGCCCGAGGACGTCCTGCACCGAGTGCTGGATGCGGGCCGCGTCGCCCCCACCGCCTGCAATATCCAGCCCTTCCAGCTTCTGGTTGTCACCGACGCCGAGGTGCGCGCCAGGCTCAAGGCCGCGTACCGCCACGACTGGTTCTGGAAGGCGCCGGCCATCGTCGCTGGGTGTGTCGAGCCAGCCAAGGCCTGGGTGCGCAAGGATGGCTTCAATGCCGCCGAGGTGGACATCGCGATCGTCATGGACCACATCATCCTGGCCGCGACCGAAGAAGGCCTGGGCACTTGCTGGGTCTGTGCCTTTGACGAGCCCAAGGCCAAGGAAATCCTGGGCGTGCCCGAAGGCGTGCGCATCGTGGCCATGACCCCGCTCGGCTACCCTGCCGCCGAGCCAGTACCGTTCGTGCGCAAACCCCTGCGCGAACTGGTACGCAAGAACCACTGGTAGGGCGCCCGCCAACACAAATCTGGAATTCGGAGTGGGCGTTCGCCCGCATCGTGGTCCGTGTAGCGGCGACCTGCGGTCGCCCTGCGGTCGCGCCCGCCGCCGCGTGGAACAGCGACTTACCACCCGGTCCGGTGGGATTCGGCGAGTCGAGACCCACCGGCGCGTGGAGGCGAATCCACAGGGGCGACCGCAGGTCGCCCCTAAACGAAAGATGCCGGTTTGCGCCGACGTCCCGCCCCGGTACTCCGGTTTCCAGCGCGGATGCCGTGGTTGCACTGTGCAACCATAGCGTGGCAGAATTGTCTATCCGAGGTGTCCCATGCCAATTCTGCATGTTCGCAATGTCCCCAAGCTGACCTATCAGCGGCTCCAGCAGCAGGCCTCGGGGAGGCAGACTTCCCTGAGCGCCGAGGTAGTCCGTCTGCTCGACTATGCCCTCTACGACGTGGACTCCCAACGGGCTCGTCGCGACATACTGGACGCCATCCGCCGCCGCCGCCAGGCCGCGAGGCCCGTGAAGGGCAGGCTTGACAGCGTGGCGCTGCTCGGGAGAGACAGGTCACGGTGAAGAACCCGGTGCACAGCCTGGTGATCGACGCCAGCGTCGGCGTGAGGCTTTTCAGCAACGAGCAGGGAGCGGAAGAGGTGGCCCGTTTCTTTGACAGCGCCGCCGTCTGCGCAGACCTGCGCTTGTGCGTGCCCGAGTTGTTCTTTGTCGAGTGTGCCAACGTCTTTCTCAAGCAGGCCCGGCGGGGCGACCACTCTGTTTCGGCAGCCAAGAAGAACCAGGCCGCGCTGCTCGCTCTCGGGTTCAAACCCTACCCGGTCGAACCCTTTTGCGGCGATGCACTCGATCTGGCAGCCCGCTATGCCCTCAGTGCCTACGATGCGCTCTATGCCTGCCTCGCGCATTTTCTGAAGACAACCCTGGTGACCTGCGACGTCCGCTTGATCCGGGGTCTAGCGGGCAGCACAATCAGTTTGTCAGATCCCGTGGCGGCGTTGCGCCTGTTGGAGACGCGCGTCTAATCGAGAGCAGGTTGCGCCCCGCCGGAGAATAGCTACGCACGAGAACTCAACGCGTGGGAGCAGGGCGCGCTATAGTTCTGGCGGCTCCCCGAGGAGCCCGCCTATCCGACCGCCAGCGCCGCGCGCCCGCTTTAGATGGCCACATAACGCGTATTTTGCTACTTGTGATTTACAAAATGATCTGTTATTTTGTAAACTATGTATATCAAAAGGCAGGCTGAAGCAGAACTTCGGCTGGCCCTGGCCAGCGGGAAGGTGGTCATTCTTCTCGGCGCGCGTCAGGTGGGAAAGACCACCCTGGTCGAACAACTTCTCCGCGGCGAGGACGCTCGCTTCCTCAACTTCGATCTGGAGATAGACAAGTCCCGCTTCTTGGCCGCCGCCACGCTGCCGCCAGAGGAAGCCCTCCGTACCTTCGGCTCACCTTCCCTGCTCGTTATCGACGAGGCCCAACGCCTGCCCGAAGCCTCCCGGATCGTCAAGGGCTGGTACGATGCAAAGGTTCCAACAAGGTTCCTCCTGCTTGGCTCTTCTTCGCTCGACCTGCTGGACCAGTCGGCCGAAAGTCTCACCGGGCGCAATCGCAAGTTGGTGCTCCCTCCCCTGCTCTTTGCGGAGGCGCTGGACTCGCAGAGCTGGGCCACGGCGGGTTTCACGCCGGAGATCCTGCGCGAGAAATTCGCCGCCCCGTTGCGTGCGTTTCTTCTTCAGCGCTTGGCCCTGGGCAGCTATCCCGAGGTGGTCCTCTCCTCGAATCCACAACGCCTCCTGCGAGATCTCAGCTCCGACTACCTCTGGAAGGACATTCTGCAAACCGGCCTGGTGAAGACCCCGGACCTTATCAAGCGCCTCCTTCTCTTGCTGGCGCATCAGGCGGGCTCGGAGGTCTCGGTCAACGAGCTGGCGACGCAGCTTCAGATGGCCCGGCAAACTGTCGAGCGCTACCTCGATCTGCTGGAACAGACCTATGTCATCTTCCGACTCCCGGCCTTCAGCACGAATCCGCGCAAAGAAATCGCCAAGAGTCAGAAAGTCTTCTTCTGGGACACCGGCATTCGCAATGCCCTTCTCAACCTGTTCGCAACGGATGAAGGCCGTCCCGATATCGGCATCCTCTGGGAGAACTGGGTGATCGCCGAAGTTGCCAAGAGGAACGCGCTGCTTGGATCGCCGGCCAAGCTGCACTTCTGGCGCTCGCACGCCCAGTCTGAGGTGGACCTCGTGTTGCAGATGAGCGAGGGGTTGCGCGCGTTCGAAATCAAGTGGACTAGCCGCAGGACAGTGGGGCGCGCTTTCAAAGCTGCGTATGGTGTGGAAGTTGCGGCCATCGGCCCTGACAATCCGTTTGCCCCCAGCATTCTCGCATAACGGGTCTGCGCGCGTGGCCAGACTCCCCGGCCCCGTCCAATTCTTTCTGGAACTGCCACACTTCCTTCGCTTACCATTTGCGTGGCAGCGATGACTTTGGACGAAAAGACAGAAAAGCCCGTCGCCATTGTGACCGGGGCCAATGGGGTCATCGGCAAGGCGATTGCAGCGGGGATCGCGAAGGCTGGCTTTGCGGTCGTGATGGTTTGCCGGGACGAGAAGCGTGCGCAGCGGGCGCTGGATGAAGTCCGCCTGGCGAGCAAGAGTCCAGATGTCCGCACTGAGCTGGCCGACCTCTCGCGACGTGAGTCCGTGTTTGCTTTGGCGACGCGCTGGCAGGGGCGGCTCGACGTGCTGGTCAACAACGCCGNNGCGCCTTCGAGGCGACGCTGCGACAATCGGCCCCGGCGCGCGTGGTGAACGTGGCCAGCTACTGGGCCGGCGATCTGGATCTTTCCGACCTGCAATTCCAGCGACGGCCCTACGACAACGACCAGGCCTATCGCCAATCCAAGCAAGCCAACCGCATGCTGACCGTGGCTTTTGCCCAGCGATGGCGCGATGCCGGCACTACGGTGAACTCCTGTCATCCAGGCGACGCCAACTCGGCCTTGAGCAACGCCCTTGGTTTTGGCGGCAGCCAGACCGCCGAAGAGGCCGCCGCCACGCCGGTGTGGCTGGCGACCGAGCCGTCGCTAGCCAACACCACAGGCCGGTACTTCGCCAATCGCCGGCCGGCTCGCTGCGTCTTCGCGGCCGACGCGCAAGGTATCGCCGAGCTGGACGCGATCTGTGCGAAATACTGACGCACTCTTTCGTCGAAAAGTGGAAACCGACCCGCTATCTTTGAAGCTCAACATCCCTCCGAGGTACCGAGATGCAGATTGGGAACGAGACCGTTATCACCATCCACTACACGCTCACCGATGAGAAGGGCGTGGTGCTGGATTCCTCTGCTGGCGAGGAGCCAGTTTCCTTTGTCCACGGTGCCGGGACCATGATCCCGGGCCTGGAGAAGGCGCTGCTCGGCAAGTCGGCCGGAGATGCGCTGAAGGTCTCGGTAGCCCCAGCGGAGGGCTACGGGCTACGTGACGAAGAGTTGGTGCAGAAAGTGCCGCGCAAGAACTTCCCCATCGAGGACGTGGAGGTGGGCATGCACTTCCAGACGCGCAGCCCGAGCGGACCACGCATCGTGACGGTGCTGGCAACTGACGACGAGAACATCACCGTCGATGCCAACCACCCGCTGGCCGGTGCCACGCTGAACTTCGACGTGCAGGTGGTGAACGTTCGCGCCGCCACCCCCGAGGATCTCATGCCACCGAGCTGTGGTAGTTGCGAAAGCTGCAGCGGCCACCACCACTAGGAATCACATCTTTGCCGGCTCGTCGGTCTCGCGCGCGGGGCCCGCACGCCGCTTGCCGCCCGGCCTGGCTTCTTCTTTCTTCACTGGCGCCAGCGCATAGGTGGCCCGGACGTCGGCGTCCAGAGCGATGTCTTCGGTGGCAGGCAAGTAGCCGTCCAGGGTCAAGCGGACCCGCAGCGGGCGGGGCGAAGATTCCAGCTCCATGTCCTCGGGCGTGGTTCCCAGGACGACGCTGTCCGAGTCGCGCACGATGCGNNGCCGTCTGCGTGACACGGGGACCGGCAGGCACAGACGTCCGGCCTCCCTGACGGACCAGCCGGATCGCCAGGGCCGCGACGACCACGGCGGCCGCGACTGCGACGACAATTTTGAAGTAGCCGGAGCGCGTGCGAACCGTGGTGCCAGCGGACGCCAGCCTCTCGCCTGCGGTGTTCGACAGGGTGGTGTGTTCCAGAGCCAGATCCTGACCCGTGGGTGCGCTGACGGTGGCCTGGAGCGCCTTCTGGACGTCCACCGCTGACTGCGAGAGGGCATAGGGCGCGGGCGTGAAACCGACGGCAGCGGCCAGCCCCGACTGGACCTCGGCCATGGACTGGAAGCGGTCCTCCGGCTTCTTGGCCAGCATCTTGAGAACCGCCAACTCAAGGCCTGGGGGAATGGTGGGTTCGATCTGGCGCGGCGGACGGGGCGGCTGGTTGAGGTGCATGTTCAGCAGCGCGCCGAAGCCTTCCGAGAGGAAGGGGGGTTTCCCGGTGAGAAGCTCGTAGAGAATGGCTCCCAGCGAGTAGATGTCGCTGCGCCAGTCGACTTCCTTGGTACCCAAACACTGCTCGGGCGACATGTAGACCGGCGTGCCCATGAGCGCGCCGGTGCGGGTCTTGACCGAGGCGCCGGGGCCGGCGGCCTGCAGCTTGGCAATGCCGAAATCGAGCACCTTGATGTGCTCACGGCCGGGGTTGGCCTCGTCGGGGACCACGAACAGGTTGTCGGGCTTGAGGTCGCGGTGAACGATGCCCTTGGCATGGGCCGCACCCAGCGCCGAGGCCGTCTGCATGACCAGGGTGACCGCCTCCTGCGGCGACAGCCTGCCCCTGCGCTTGATGCGCGAGGTGAGCGACTCGCCCCGCAGAAGCTCCATCACCAGGTACGAGATGCCGTTCTCCGTGACGCCGGAGTCGAGGATCTCGATGATATTGGGGTGGCGGATGGAGTTGGCCGCGCGTGCTTCGTTGATGAAACGTGCAAGGGCCTGCTCGTCGTGGCCCAGTTCGCTGCGCAGCACCTTGATGGCCACCTGGCGGCCTATGCTGGGGTGTTCGGCGAGATACACGGCGCCCATCCCACCCTCGCCCAGGAGGGCGGTGGCGCGGTAGTTGCCGAAGCGTTGGCCGATCACGACGCGAGAGCTTAACGCCTTTTCTCTTTCCGCGCAGCGCTTGTGGGCGCGCCAGAACGCACCGCAACGGGTCAACCCGGATCAGGAACCGTCGCCTGGCGATTGTAGAAAGTCGCCGGACATCCGATAGTTGGATAGCAGGCGCTGCATCCCGCCCGACGGACTTTCGCCCCACAGACGACCCATGGACAGCAAGGAGCTGGTTAGGAGATTTCGGGCAGCCGGTTGGCCCGGCCCAACACAAGTACACGCACTGCTGGCCGAGGCACCCCCGCTGGCGCGCGACGACATCGAGCGCCTGCTGAGCGTGGTGGTCAGCAAGGGGCTGCCGGGCGATTCGCGCGACCAGACCAACCGTTGCTTCGTCTTTCGCACGCTGGCCGAAAGGGTGATCGACAAGGCGCTGTTCCTGCCCTACGTCCGTGCCCTGCGCGGCGCCGACGGACAGATCCTGTCGCTGCTCGGCCCGCTCATCCCGCGGGTCAACAGCATCGAGGGGCATGCCGAGTTGTGCTCGCTGCTCAAGGAATCTGACGGAACCCTGCGCCGGGGCGTGGCCGGCATTCTCAAGCAGATCGGGGGCACCACCGTCTTCCAGACGCTGAGCACGTTTTGCGGCGACCCCGGCTTCCAGGGCCGCATCGAGGCCGTGGACGTGCTGGTATCCATCGGCCGACAGGTGGCCATTCCCGCGCTGGCGGCTGTGCTGGCGGTGGGCGCCCCCAACGAGAAGGTGCACGCCCTGCAGTATCTGGCCGACCCCGAGTTGATGGCCAAAGATATGCGGGGAGCGGTCAAGGCCATCTCTCCCGCTCTGCGGGATGCCACCGAGCGCGTGGCCATGCAGGCGGTGCTGGCCTTCGCGGCCCTGTCCTCGGAGGACGAGTACTTCGAGCACATCGGTCCAGTGCTGGAGTCACCCAACCTCAACATGGTGAAGGCCGCGGTCGACGCACTCAAGCGCTTCAGCTCGGCGCGCGCAGTCGAGACCCTCGATCGCAAGCTGCACGCGGGTCCCCACGCCATCCGGCTCGCCGTGCTGGTCACCGCCGAGGCCATCGGCAACGACCAGGTCCTTCCCCTGGTCGTCAAGGCGCTCAATTTCAGAAAGATCGACGTGCGCACCCGGGCCGCCGAGGTGCTGACCAACCTGGCCCTGGCCGGCAAGGTGGACCTGGCGCGCACCATCCTCTGGCTTCTGCGCAGCAAGGACGTGAACGTGCGGCGCATGGCGGTGGACATCTCCAAGAAGGTGGGCGATCCCACCGGCGATCTGGCGCCGCGACTTCTGCGCTACCTGCGCGACGAAGACTGGTGGGTGCGGGAACGGGTGATGGATGCTCTGGTGAGCATGGCGGGCAAGCAGCTCACCCGGCACCTGGTCAGCTACCTGCAAGATCCATCTGACATTGTCCGGCGCTATGCGGTCGATGCGCTGCTGCGCCTCAAGGATCCCGGGTCGGTGGGGGCCCTGGTGCGTGCGGCGCAAAGCGACCCCGACTGGTGGGTGCGCGAGCGCGCCATCGAGGCGGTGGGTGCTCTGGGTGATCGCCGGAGTATCCCGTACGTCATCGATCTCCTGAATCGAGAACCTGAACTGCAGCGAGTCTGTGTCGAGGCCCTGCAGGCGATGAAGGCCGATGAGGCCGCGCCCCATGTGGCCGCCCTTCTGCCCACGGCCGATCCTGAGATGAAGCTCGTCCTCATCGCCTGCCTGGCCAGGCTGGATGAGCCCGGCCAGGCGCAGGCGCTGGTGCCGCTCTTGCAGGACACGGATCACCGTGTGCGCAACGCCGCGCGCGAGCTGTTGGCCCGCTGGAACATTGCCGGCTCGCGCGACGCTGCGACCGACAAGGTCCCGCTGTCGCTGCTGGAGCGACTGCTGCTGGCGCTGGCGCAGAACGAGGGCGATGATCTCATCCTGGTGGGCGGGTTGCGCCCCTACATGAAGAAGATGGGGAGGGTCGTGCCGCTAGCCAGCCACGTGTTCTCCGCCGAAGACATCGAGACCATCATCGCTCCCTATCTCAGCACCAAGCATCTGGCGGACCTGCAAGTCTTGCGCGACGTCGATTTCTCGCTCGCACTCAAGTCCGAGGAGCTGCGTTTCCGCGCCAACGTATTTCGTCAGATGCTGGGACTGTCGGCCGTGTTCCGCATCATCAAGGATCGCATCCCCGTGCTGGAGGAGCTAGGCCTGCCCCCGGTGGTGAAGACGTTCGCCGAGCTGAAGAACGGACTGGTGCTGGTGGGCGGTCCGACGGGCTCTGGCAAGTCCACCACCCTGGCCGGAATCATCGACCACATCAACCGCAACAGCTCGCGCCACATCGTCACCCTGGAAGACCCGATCGAGGTGATGCACAAGCAGAAGAAGTGCCTCATCAATCAGCGCGAGTTGGGAACCCACACGCAATCATTCGAAACTGCCTTGCGCGCGACCCTGCGCCAGGATCCGGATGTCATCCTGGTTGGCGAGATGCGCGATCTGGCCACAGTGCAGTTCGCAGTGACGGCCTCGGAAACCGGCCACCTGGTACTGGGGACCCTGCACACCGTCTCGGTCGACACTACCGTCGATCGTCTGGTCAGCCTATTTCCCCCGGGACAGCAGCCCCAGGTGCGCTTCTTGTTGGCCGATACGTTGCGAGCCGTGATGTGCCAGTACCTCATCAAGCGCAAGGACGGTCAAGGGCGTGTCATCGCGGTCGAGATCATGATCAACAACGAGGCGGTGGCGAACCTCATCCGCAAAGGCAAGACTTTCCAGATCCCGTCGGTCATCGCCACCCAGCGTGAGGCCGGTATGCAGTCCATGGACGGGGACTTGGAACGTCTGTTCAAGGCCGGGCTGGTCAGCGCCGACGATGCGTACCTGAGGGCGGCCAACAAGAAGAACTTCGAGATCATCGTGGCCGGGCCCGACGCCGCCAAGGCTCAGGCCGAGGCCAAGACCGCGGAAGCCAGGGCGGCGGCGCGTGCACTGGGAGAAAAGTCGGAATGACAGCTAGGGTTTGGCCGGAGGCATCGCAGGGACTCTCGATCGGGAGGCCAACGTCTTGGCTCGCCTAGACTCGTTTCTTCGTCTGGTAGTCGAGCAGAAGGCGAGCGATCTGCATTTCCACTCCGGCGTGGTGCCCTTGATCCGCCATGACGGTGACCTGGTACCTCTGAATTTCCGGGCGCTGAGCGAGTCCGACGCGGTCCGATTCCTGTTGGAGATCCTCACCCCGGAACAGCGCGCGGTTTTTGATCGCGATCAGGAGGTTGACTTCATCTACGAACTGCGCGACGTGGGACGCTTTCGTGCCAACGTGTTTCAGCAGGCCCGTGGCATCGGATCGGTATTCCGGATTATCCCCAACCAACTGCCGACGATAGAAGAACTGAATCTGCCTCCGGTGGTCAAGAAGCTCACCGAACTGCAGAACGGGTTGGTGCTGATCACCGGGCCGACCGGCTCGGGCAAGACCACCACCCTGGCGGCGCTGGTGCACGAGATGAACAAGACATCGAGTCGCCACATCATCACGATTGAAGATCCCATCGAGTACGTGCATGCGCCTCTGCAGAGCATCGTCGCCCAACGTCAGGTGGGCCGTCACGTGGAGAGTTTTTCGGGCGCGTTGCGCTCCAGCTTACGCGAATCGCCTGACGTGGTGGTGACGGGCGAGATGCGCGACCTGGAAACCATTCAGGTGGCGCTGCAGGCTGCCGAGACCGGGGTTCTGGTGCTCGGAACGCTGCACACCAACTCTGCGTCCAAGGCGGCCGATCGGATCATCGATGTGTTCCCCGACGAATCGCGCGAGCAGGTGCGCGGCGTGGTGTCGGTCATGTTGCGCGGGGTGCTCGCGCAGATGCTGTGCAAACGGGCGAGCGGCGAGGGGCGCGTGGCAGTGTTGGAGGTCATGCTCCAGACCGTCGGCATTTCGAACCTCATCCGCGAGAACAAGTGCTACCAGATCGATGCCTATCTGCAAACTTCCGATCCAGGCAGCGGCATGCAAAGTCTGGATGGCTGCATCTTCCAGTACATCAAGGAGGGTGTCATTACGCTGGAGGAGGGCCTGCGCGTGGCCAACTATCCGGACGTGATCAAGCGGATGGCGGCCGAACTACCGGAAGAGATCTGAATAGNNTCTGTCAGTCAGCCGCTTCATGGAGGCGGGACAGGCACTCCTGCGCAGCATCGAGTACGACTACCGCAAGCGCTTCAGCCTCGACGCAAACCAGAGGAAGGTCGCGCTCAAGGCCGCCATTTGCTTCTCACGTGGCGGCGACGTCCGCCAGGCTGTGGAGCTGTTCCAGGCCACCGGGGAGCAGAGCCGGGCGGTGGGGCTGCTGCAGGAGGTGGGGGATTTCGTCAATGCCGCGCGCGTGGAAGCCGACCCCACGGGACGGGTCGAGTTGGTGGGGTACGAGAGGCCGGAAGCCGCGGCCGAGGATGCGTCCGCCTCGGCTGAGGCCGCGCGCAAGCTGGAGCGCGCGGGCAAGCTCGAGGCGGCCATGGAGGCCTACGCGCGCCTCGGACAATGGGCAAACGCCGCTGCGCTGGCTCGACGCCTGGGCCAGAGCGAGAAGGCGGCCGGTTTCTTCGCCGAGGTCGGCGAGTCCTTCCAGGCTGCCGCATGTTTCCGCGAACTCCGTGACGGCAATCGTGAGCTGCAGCAGCTTCTGAAGATCCAGCCTGCCGACCCGTACTATCGCGAGGCCTGCGTACGCGCCATCAGCGTCGCCTCTGACCGCAATGAGCTGAGCTTCGAGTTGGAGCACCTTCTGAAGAAGTTCCTGGTTGCCGGGCCCGCCACCGAGGACGAGTTCGATGCCATGTACCGCCTGGCCATGCTCTTCGAAAACCACGAGTTCCCGGAAAACGCGGCCGCCTGCTATCGCAAGATCCTGGCCACACGCCCCACTTATCGCGACGCCCAGGATCGCTTGAAGGCGGCAGAAGCCGACTACCGCGGGACCGCCGCCAAGGACTACGAGCGCGTCTTCAAGGAAGAACTGGCCTTTCGCCAGGCGGTAAGGCGCCATGAAGCGACCCCGGTCGCCGCCTCCCCGGAAACCGACGAGGAGTCCGTGGGCGTGGCGGCGGACCTGCCCGAGTTGCCTGACCTACCCGATCTGCCCGCGGGCGCCGCGCCGCTCGGCCCCGAGGCGCCCAGCCGCAGTCCGGCGCGCGCGGCGGTGGCCCACGCGCGCACGATGCTGTCAGCCGCCGCGCGTACGCCGCCGCCCGTGGCCACTGCGCCGGTGGCGGCTGCCGCAGCGGTTCCCTCCGAGGTCGAGCCCGAATTGACCTGGGGAGTCGCGATACCGATTGAGCCTCAGAGTGCAGTTCTGGAGGAGGGCGCGGTCGTCAACCAGCGTTTTCGTCTGCAAAAGAAGATCGGCCAGGGCGGGATGGGCGCGGTGTGGAAGGCCACCGACCTGGAACTCGACGAGATCATCGCCATCAAGTTCCTGGCGTCACAGCTCGTCGACGAAGAAGCCCTCGGTCGCTTCAAGCAGGAGGTTTCGCTGTCGCGCCAGTTCAACCACCCCAACATCATCCGGCTCTACGACATCGGGACCTGCGCCGATCAGAAGTACATCACCATGGAGCTGCTCAGCGGCCATGATCTGGGCGAGGTCATGCGACAAGCGCCGCTCGATTTCGATCGGGGGCTGGGCCTGCTGATACAGGCGTGCTACGCGCTTCAGGTGGTGCACGAGCGCGGGGTCATCCATCGCGACATCAAACCCGACAACTTCTTCATTACCGACGAAGGCGTGCTCAAGGTCATGGATTTCGGCGTTGCCAAGCGCCACAGCGCCAGCCGCGGGCTGACCCGCGCGGGCATGATGGCCGGCACGCCCCAGTACATGGCCCCCGAGCAGGCCAACAACTTCGCCGGCGTGACCTATCTCGCTGACCTGTACGCCTTGGGCTGCATCGCCTATCAGATGTTCGTCGGTACGGTTCCCTTCGACGCTGAAGAGGTCATGCCCATCCTGGTCGCCCACATGACGCAAGCGCCAGATCTTCCTCGCCAGCGCAATCCGGCGATCCCGGCCGAGCTGGAGGCAGTCATCCTCAAGCTGCTGGCGAAAAAACCCGAGGCGCGGGTGCAAAGCTGCCGCGAGCTGGCCTCGATCCTGTCGGGCATCCGCCTGCGCCTGGCCAAGGCACCGTCCGGCACTCCATCCGCCAGGTAGTAAGCGTCGGACAGGGACTGGTGGGCTACAATGTCCAGTATGAGCCGGCCGTGGTTCCACAGGTGCACCCAGATCGCCCTGGCGATTTGGATCACCCTGGCGGCCGGGGCCTGCGGCAAAGGCCTCTTCACCAACAGACCCTTGGTTGAAACGAAAGACGGCGGAACCGGAGCCGACGGACCTTTCGACATTCCGCTCGCTAGTGATGGGCCGGAATCGCCCGCCGATGACGCATATCCGGACCAGGAGGTGCCGCCGGATGCTACGGCGGATGGTGCGAGGGATCGTGCGGCGGACGTTCCGGTGCCTCCGTCCAGTGCAACCCAGATCATCGACTTCCCCGGTAGCCATGTCACCCTCATCAATGCGGCCTTCAGCGCAACGCTCGTCGTGCCCAGGGGAGCCTTCGCCCAGCCAACGATTGTCACCCTGACCCTGGTCACCCCTTCCCTGGTGAGCGACGATGGAGGGCTGGCACCCCCCCCTGGTCCCATCGGACCGATTTTCTCCCTCAGCAAGACGGATGCCCTAGGACGTCCGGTCACGTTGCAGAATCCAGCCAGCTTCGAGCTCGCCTTCACGCCCGCCGACGGCTCAATCCCAGTGCAACGTGTGGCGCTGGCCTACCTCGACCAGAGCAATCCCAATCTGTGGATCGCCATCTCGGGCTCGTCGTACAATCAAGCAACTGGGGTGTTGAGCGGAAGCGTCGTCGAGTTCTCGGCAACGCGGCTGTTCGCTCCCGTCGAATCCTGCCTGGGCGGCGAAGCCTGCCCCGACCCCGAGACCTGCGGGGGTCAGGCCTGCCAGTGACGGTGTCGTACTCAACGACGGCTCCTCGACGGATGCAGGCAGCGTGACAGTGTGTGACGAGCGCCACGTCGGGGTCCTTGCGCACGGGCTGGCCGCGGGCTATGAACTGCTCTTCGTTCGGGCGCGTAGCTCATCTGGATAGAGCATCGGCCTCCGGAGCCGGGGGTAGTGGGTTCAAATCCCGCCGCGCTCACAACAGCGCAACCAGCGACAATTTCTTGGTCGCCTCGCGAATCCCTTTGCGCGGGGCTGGCTCTCACCAAGCAGGAGGAGAGCGAACATGGCAACCAAGGCCCTGAACGAGCACAACTTCAAGGAAACCGTTGCGAGTGGCATCGTGCTGGTGGACTTCTGGGCACCCTGGTGCGGACCCTGCCGGGTTATTGGCCCGGTGTTCGAACTGCCAATTCCTTGATTCCTCGGCCTGCTTGGCCCGGCCACCACACTCCGGCATGATGGGTCGCCGTGGTCTATCTGCTGCTCTTGTTCGTCGCGGGGCGCTGCCTGGTGCCGATGGACGAGACGGATCTGTTCTTCAACCTGCGGCTGGGCGAGATCGTTCTTTCTACCCACCACGTGCCAACCGAGAATCTACTCTCCTTCACCTACCCAGCGGCCGCCGACATCAACCTGGCCTGGCTCTTCCAGATCGTGCTCGCGCTCGCCCATCGCGCGGCAGGGATTCCGGGCACGGTGCTGCTCAAGACCGGCTTCGTGTTCGCCACCTGGGCCATGCTTTTTCGCGTGGCTGTGCGACGGAGAGCTCACCCGGCCGTGGCCGCCCTGGCGCTGGCGCTTGCGGCGTGGTCGGCCGAGCCGCGTTTTGTCGAACGTCCCCATCTGGTGACCTTCCTGGGATTGGCCCTGCTGCTCCTGGCGCTCGAGCGCGCGGAAGCGGGCCGGCCGCGCCTGCTGTGGCTACTGGTTCCGGCCGGGCTGCTGTGGGCCAACGCCAACTCGTGCTTCTTCCTGGCCCCGGCGATCCTGCTGCTCTATGCCGCCGGCGCGTGGATGGATGGGGTGGGGACGTACAGCCGGCGGGCGCTACTGGTTGGCCTGGCTCTCGTGCCGCTGATGTTCGCCACGCCCTCGGGGTTTCGCTGTTTGTTCTACATCGCCAATCACTTCAGGATGCCGTGGCTGCGGCCCCTGCAGGAGTATCGGACCGCACGCTGGCCGCTGGACGGGCCTTTCTTCTTCTTGCTGGCGGGTCTTGCCCCCGCGGCGGTGGCGTCAGTTGTCTTGCGCAAGACGCGCCCGCTCATTCCTTTTCGGGTTTCCCTTCCGCTGCTCGTGCTGGCCCTGCTGGGGGCTTTCCGCATCCGCTTCGTGGCCGAGTTCTCCATCCTGGCAGGCCCGGCGCTGGCGGTTGTGGCCAGTCACCTGCACCCGGCCGCGCGTAGTCGGGCGCTCGCGTGGTCTGCAGCAGCGGCCCTGCTGGCGCTGACCGTTGTTCCCCGTGCCCAGGCCGCCTCTGCCGGTGGCCGCTGGTTCGACATCGGTCTAGAGGCTGATCTGGTGCCTGAGGCGGCCATCGCATTCGTCGAGCAGCACGGGCTGCGCTCGCGCATGTACAACGACCTCGAGGTCGGCTCGTACCTGACCTGGCAGGGCTGGCCGCAATTCCGCGTGTTCCAGGACCCGCGCATCAACGGCTATCCCGAGTCCTTCCACGCCCTCCTGCGCCGCACGGATCTGTCGCGTGAGCAATGGCAACAGCTGCTCGACGGTTTTTCGGTCGACGCAGCCCTGCTCACCTATCCCACCGTCAATCCACGGGGCGCGTGGTTCGATCCTGGGAAATGGGCGCTGGTGTATCGAGCCCCCGATGGCCTGGTGTTCACGCGGCGCCTGCCCGACCGCGCGGTCCTCATCGACGAACTGGAGATTCCGCTCAGCTTCAGCTACGCGCACGCGACCGGCCTGCAGCCGGTTGCCTTGGCGCAAAGACCGCCCGAGGCCACGCTTCCCGAGTGTGAATGGCAGCGCCGGCTAGGAGACTTTCGCCGCAGCACCGCCGACGATCGGGCCGCCCTGGGCCACTACCAGTCGGCGCTGGCAGCGCCGAGTGGAACATGCCTGGATTCAGGCTGGCAGGCCAGCGTGCGACAGACCCTGGGAGCGGTGGCCCTGCGGCTGGGCGAGCCGGCCAAGGCCGCGGCCTGGCTCGATGGCCTGCTTGCGGCCGAAGCCCGCACCAACCACGGTTTCGCCCTTCTCGGCCTTGGCCAGGCGGCATCGGCCCTGGCTGACTTCGACGTGGCCCTCGCCGGGAAGCCAGCCAACGACGAAGCCTGTTTCGGGCGTGGACTAGCGCTCGAAGCGCTGGGCAGGCGAGCCGAGGCCGCCGCGGCTTTCATGCAATTGCTGGCGCGCTCACCCGGTCACCTGTCCGCGCCTGCGGCGCGCGAGCATCTGCGCCGCTTGCGCGACTGATTTGTCAATCCAGGCCCATCGCCGTGAACGGCGTATCGTCAGTGAATTCCTTCACCTCGAGTTTCTCGCGAATGAGGCGGCGCACGGCGGTGGCGATCTCTTCGCGCGTGCGCATACGCGCCACCTCTTGAGGACCCGGCGTGCCCCGATCGGAAATCTGAAGCGCCGTGTGTCCCACGATTGCCGCGGCGCCATGATCGCGACGCAGGGGACCGCCGACACGACCCTCGATTGCGTGCCACGCCTTGTCGGCCAGCGCGTGCGAGCGAGGCAGGAGGCTTTCCCACGTCGTCGAGGGAACAATCTCGTGGCGCTGCGGCCCGAGCACATGCACGATGGCCTCNNCAGGTAGTCCACCAGCGCGCGTGGCGTGGTGATGCGATGCTCGTCCTCGTCGGGAATAGGGATCCCGAACGCATCCTCGGTAACAATGACGACTTCGACCAGGGCAAGCCCCATGTTGTCCTCCGTGGACCTCATTCTAGTATGGAAACCCTGGAAGGGTTTCCATACCTTCCCGCGATGGTCCCATAACTGACTGCCCTCGATCGATGCCCATGTCATAGACTCGGCCCGTGCTGCCCGCCCGCGCGCGAACGCCGAATCTTCTGCGCCTGCTCTTTGCGCTGGCGGTCGTGGCCGTCGTCCTCGAACGATTGCTGGCGCTGCTGCACGCCGGGCCCACGGATTTCGACGACGCGTACATGTACCTGCGCTACGCTCACAACGCCCTGGCGGGCCAGTGGCTGGCCTGGAATCCGGGCGAGGCGCCGGTCTATGGCGTGACCAGCCTGCTCCACTTTCTTCTCGTCACGCTGGTCAGCGGGCTGCTGCCGGACCGCCACGCCGTGGTTCTGCAGACTGCGTCTGGCGTGGCTGCCCTTGGGCTGCTGGCCGCCCTGGTCACGCTATGCGCGCGATTCGCCAGGGACCTTCTTCTACGCGGCAACTTCCTGCTCTGGGGCGCGGTGCTGCTGCCTTTCGTCTGCCTTCGCGAGGCGTTCTTCTTTCACGCCCACACCGGCATGGACACCATGCTCGCGGCGCTGGCCAATACCGCCGTCGTGTTCGCGTCGCTCTGGCTGGCGGAGAAGCCGTCGTCCACGCGGGCCTTGGCCGCAGCAGGCGTGGGCCTGCTTGCCATCGAGGCACGACCAGACAACGTGATCATTGCAACTCTCTGTCCGCTTCTGGCCCTAGCGCTGCTCGCACCGGGGCCCCGCCTGCGCCCGCTGTTGGTCTGGGCCGGGACGCTCGCGTGCGTCGTGCTGATGGACCTAACGCTCAAGTGGCGTCTTCTCGGCACGCCCCTGCCGCTCGCCTTCTACGCCAAGCAGCCCCGGTACTACGGGGGGTTCGTCGGCGAGTTCACTTGGAATCCGTTCCTGTTTCTCGAAGTGGCGCTGGCGACCGCCTCGCCCTTTCTGGTCGCTTCGCTGCTTTTTGCTCGACGGGCAAGCATCCGATTGCTGCTCGTGCTGTTCATCCCTGCCGCCGCCACCCTCGCCTCCCTGTTCTCCGTCAACCAGATCATGGGCCACCTGGGACGCTTCTACTTTCCCTCTCTGCCGCTCTTCGTGGTGGCGGGTGCGCTGGTTACTGATCGCTGGGTGCAGGGGCTGCCCGACGAACTTCGCTCCCCTGAGAGCGCGCCTCGTCTTGCTCGATCGCTGCTGCTCCGCCTGGCTTGCGCGTTGCTCGCGCTGCTGGGCGGCGCCCAGGCTCTGCAGGCCGCGGGGCGCGCCTACCAGGCCCGCGCCCAGACCCAGGCTCTAGCCTCGCTCGGTGGCTACCGTATTCCGGCAGCCGCGCCCCTTCCTGACCTCGACTCGTGGCAAGCCTCACTTGAAATCGCGCGGCTGGCAGCCGACGCTCCCCCCGGCACGAGCTTCGCCATGTCCGAGCACGGCATGGTCGGCGCGTACGCCTCCCGCGCGGTGATCATCGACTTGCTCGGCCTGCACGATCGCATCTTCGCCCGCAACGGCTTCTCGGCCGCGGAGCTGTGGCGCCGCCAGCCCGACGCGATCTGGATGCCCCACCCCGACCATACCCAGATGTTACGCGACATTCTCGACAGCGATGAGCTGTGGCAGCACTACGTCTTCTATCCCGACGCCTTCACCTATGGGCTGGCCCTGCGCAAGGATGGACCACGCTACGCAGTCCTCGCGGAGCTTTTCGCGAAGCTATGGCAGTCGACGTACCCGGGGCTTCGACCCGAAGACTATCTGGCCCGTCAGTCGCGCAGATAGTGACAAGTGTAGCCTCCAGGGTTCTTCTGCAGGTAGTCCTGGTGGTACTGCTCGGCCGGGTAGAACGGGCCCGCCTTGACGATCTCGGTCACCACCTTCTTGTCCCACTTGCCGGAACGATCAACCTCGGCCCTCACGCGCTCGGCTGTCCGCCGCTGCTCGTCGCTGTTCCAGAATATCGCTGACCGGTACTGCGAGCCCATGTCGTTGCCCTGCCGGTTGAGCGTGGTCGGATCGTGGAGCCGGAAGAAATAGCGCAGAATCCTCTCGTAGTTGATCTGGCGCGGATCGAATACGATCTGCACGGCCTCGGCGTGGCCGGTGCGCCCGGTGTGAACGTCATCGTAGCGCGGGTTGGCCAGGTTCCCGCCGGTATAGCCGACTGTGCTTTCGATGACTCCGGGTAGCTTGCGAATCAGCTCCTGCACACCCCAAAAACAGCCGCCCGCGAGCGTGGCCACTTCGGTCTTCGTTTGCGCCACTGGTGCCGCCTTGTCATCGCTGGCGACCTTGGCCGGCTTGCGCCCAAACAAAGGCAGGTACCTGCCGTACCCCTCAGCCTCCAGACTATCCACCGGGATGAAGCGCATGGCTGCCGAGTTCATGCAGTAGCGCTGGTGCGTGGGCCCGGGTCCATCGTCGAAGACATGCCCCAGATGCGAGCCGGCGTGGCGCGAACGGACTTCTACCCGCGATATCCCCAGAGAATCGTCGGTTTCGGACACGACGTTCGCCGCCTCCAGCGGGCGCGTGAAGCTGGGCCAGCCGGTGCCTGAGTCGTACTTGTCGCGCGACGAGAAGAGCGGTTCGCCCGACACGACATCGACGTAGATGCCGTCGTCGTGGTTGTTCCAGTACTGGTTTTCAAACGGGGGTTCGGTGCCGCTTTCTTGCGTCACGTGATACTGCAGGGACGAGAGCCGCTTGCGCAACTCGCTGCTCCTGGGTTTTCCACTTTCGTCAGCCTTGGCCATGGTGTTTGCCCCATTGGACGCCGTGAACCAGACGACCCCACCCGCGCCCACAAGAACAAGCGCCAGACCCAGCAACCGCATCGAAGTGGTTCGCAACATCTCTTGCATCCTTAGATGCCGACTACCGAGGGTGGGTCGCACGTGGGCGACCCGCCGCTGTTCCCGGTTTCGCGCACGGCTTGCGGCCCCACGCCGGCCACCAGTTGTCTTCCTGGGCCTCCGCATCGGTTTTCGCGGTAGCATCGGTGTCTATGCGCTCTGCCACTGCCAGCCAACGTCTCCTCGCCTGCATCCTTCTCCTGCTGCTGTGCAGCCTTCCCCTTGCTGCACAGGCCGACGCCATTCAATTCCGCATGGTCACCAGAGTCGGGCTGGGCCAGAAGCCCAAGCTGGAGATCACCGCCCTGCAGAATCTTGAACGAGTGGAAGTCATGCTCAACCGTGAAGATGGCAAGAACGTCGGCCAGAACCTGGGCGCCATGGGTGTGGGCGAGAAGCGCGAGGTGCTTCTCGATGGAAAACCCGGCAAGCACCATTACAGTGGCCGCGTTACCTGCGTCGTCGACGGCGCGCCTCAGGACAGCCAGGTCTACTTCGACACCCTGGTGGGCGGCGAGTTGACGGTGCTTGTCGACAAGAGCAAGGTGGAACTGAGCGCGGGCCGCATGCCCATCCTGGTCTCCAGCCCGGACGGCAAGGTGGAGTTACGGATCTCCGGCGCGTCGGGCGGCCCTGCCCTGCTCGAACACGAGCAGGACTTTGCCGACCACGACCCCGCGGTTCCGCTTTTCGTCACCTGGAAACCCTTGCCCAAGGGCACCGAGGTGGGACGGGTCGACCTCAAGGTCACCGATGCCAGCGGCGCATTCAAGAGCTTCGCCCTCTTCCCCTGGTCGGTCTACATCCCGCACGAAGAGGTCAACTTCGCGACCGATTCGGCCAGCATCGACCGCGCGGAGACCCCGAAACTGCAGGCCAGCCTGAGCAAGATCGCCGACGCTTTGGCCAAGCACAAGGATCTCGGCCCCATCAAGCTCTACATCGCGGGTCACACCGACACCGTGGGGACTGCCACCTACAACCTGAACCTTTCCCGCCGTCGGGCCCAGTCCATCGCCGGCTGGTTTCGCAAGAACGGCCTGCGCATCCCCATCGCCTACGAAGGCTTCGGCGAGTTCGCGCTGCTGGTGGCCACGCCCGATAACAAAGACGAGCCACGCAACCGCCGGGTGGACTACATCCTCTCGGTGGAGGATCCGATTCTCAAGGCGACGGATTTCCAGGCGGTCTGGAAGCCCATCAAGTAGGGTCCCGGCGACCCTACCGGATCGTCACGGTCACGCCCGCGGCGGTGCGGGCCAGATCTTCGATCAAGGCAAAAAGCTCGATCCCCTGGTCCCGGTCGTCGACCCAGCCGTCAGCCTGGGAGCGCAACCCAAAGTGCCAGGCGCGATCGCGGAACGCTGCCCAGATCTGGCGCGTCGGCGCCTGCGGTGAAAGGATCAACTCCTGCTGCTCGCGAAACACGATAGTCAGCGTTCCCTGCGAAAATGTTGACTCTGCCAGGTCGGGATCGACGTTCTCGAATGCAGCATCGATGCGGCGAAAGGTGTCGTCGACCAGTTGTCGATACAGCTTCTCTTCCATGGTCTGCGCTACTTTACAACCTACTGTCTGGGCAGCGCCCGCCAGAAATCAGCACCGTCGCGCCGGAGCGGCAAGGGCACGGGCTGGCCGGCAAGGAACGCGTCCATCGCCTTGTGCAGCTCCCCAGAACAAGAGCGCGCCGCCGCACGACACACCTTCACTCGCTCGGCTTGTAGCGACCCTGCCCGATCATGTTGCGCAGGGCCTTGCGATCCTGGGGCGATACTCTCTCCTGCGGCGGTTGGGCCGGGACAGCGTCCGTATCCACTGCTGTGCCGCCGCCGCGCATGACCACCTTGCCAGGGGCATTCTTGGCCACGCCCTTGACCACTCGGTCGGTTGCCTCGTCGACCAGACCGCCGACCTTCTCCTTGGTTCCGCGCCGCAACTCCTGCGATTCCTTGGTCTCCCAGATGGCCCGGATGTGCTCAAAGAGAGTTCGCTCGCCCAATTTCGCCGTCATGCCGTAGAAGGCCCCTACGCCAAGCAGGCCCAGGACCAAGGCGAACTTCAAAAGGCGAAACACCTTGACTTAGTTAGCACCGGCCGCGCAGCCGCGCCAGTTTCGGCTGTTTTGAGGGCCAGACGAACGCGAATCACGGGTGTGCCTGGGCACCGCTCGATCGCAGCCGCTCGACCTTGCGTCGATATTCCTCGACCAGGGTAACCAGCGCAGCGTGGGACCAGGCCAGCGGCGACACCGACAGGGCCGCGCCGGTCGAGGGATCGAGCTGCTCAGGAAGCACGCCCGACGGCAGCTTGTGCGCCTCCACCCAGTGCAGCACGTCCCGGGCCGGCTCGAGCTCGGCAAGGCTGCCTGCGCAGGCCACCGCGTGCATGCCCACCCAGATGGTGCAGAGAACCCATGGGTTGCCCGGGACGCTGTCGAGATCGCGGGACACCTGATGGTAGTAGTCGCCGTGATAGCGCGCCACGCCTCCCACCGGCGTGCGGCAGGTGAGGCCGTCACGAACCGCCTTCATAGTGGCCGTCACGCGCGGATCGTCGGCCGCGAAGGCGCCGAACATGAAGACCCCGGCCAGCGACGCGTCGAGGGTCGCATCCACGCTGACCTCCCCGGCGTCGTTCACCGTGATCATGCGCGCGAACCGGCCCAGCTCCGGCCGGTAGAGATAGCGGCCCATCGCCTGCCGGATCTCCAGGGCAGCGGCCGCATATTCGGCGGCCAACCCGTCTTCACCAAAGGCGCGCGCGAACTCGGCCGCCGCGTCGAGGCCTGCCACCACAGCGCCGCAGGTGAAGGTGCAGATGCCCCGCCGCTCCTCCCACAGATCGTAGCTCGGTCCGGGCAGGCGCGTGATCGGATCGCGGTAGCTGGCGAGGAAGCGCGCGCTCTTCTTCACCAGGCGGCCGTAAAGCCCCTTGATGGCTTCCACGTCCTGCCAGCGCTGGAAGTGGTGCCACAGGGCCCACACCACGAGGGCGGTCTCGTCTTCCTGGATGGGTAGCTGCATCTCGTAGCCGGCGGGCGCCTCGCCTGCGCCGGCCGAGCGGGCGCTGGCGCCGTCGCATCCCTTGCCGGCGTTGCCGGGCCCCATCCACGGGTGCCAGGATGAGCCGAGTTGCCCGTCGGCGGTGTACTTGTGAAGAAGGTAGCCATCGGCGGTCAGTCGATCGGCGCAGAACTCGTAGAAGCGCAAGGGCGCCTGCTGAAATCCAGCCAGGTCGAGCGCACGGGCCGCCAGGGCCCCGTCGCGTGGCCAGCAATACGCGTAGGTGTCGCGCGAAAAACTCAGGATGTCGCTGTCCACGGCCGCAATCACTGCCCCGCCTTGGTCGATGTGCGTGCGCAAGATGAGCAGCGACCGCCGGTAGAGATCAGCCACGCCTTCGGGCAGTCCCACTCCCGTGACGGCATTCCGCCTGCCCCACAGCCGCCAGTAGTCGCGCGTGCGCGCAAGGAAACTCTGCGGGCCGCGCTGGACCACCTTGGCGTTCAGCTCGTGCACAGCGTCCCAGCTCCCCTTCCAGTTCGGCCCCATGGCAATCCAATAGTCAATCTCAGCCGTGGCGTCCGGTTCGACGTCGCAGCAGGCCGCCACCACCGAATCGACCGCTCCCTGGGCCACCAGACCGCGGCCGAGCTCGCCGTCCTCCGCGTCGCGGAACGTCCCCTCTTTGCCGGGCAGATTCTTCTGTCCAATCGCCCAGTGCTCGACACCAGCTTGCGAGCCCACCCGCAGATTCACCAGAAAGAAGCGCGGCCCCTTGTAGTGCACGACGGCGCGACTAGCCGGGTCGTAGACCGCCGTATCGCCCACGTCGCTCTCGCTGATGGCCAGGTTCTGATGAAAGAAGAGGCGGACCTGGCGCGCCACCGATCGTTGGTTGTGTACCACCACCCGACGCAGATAGAGGTTCTCGTGAAAATCCACGCAATCAGAACAGGACAGCAGCAAACCCATGTCCGCGTGCCGGCACTGCACGTCTGTGACCAGGGTGTCGGGCTGGTAGCGCATCATCAGAGTCCAGCCCTGGGCGCGCTCGATCCAGGTGAAGATCCCGTCGACGAAGGCGCCGAACCGGCAAAGCGCCCCGTGCACGTGATTCTCGCGCCCCACATGCGGGTAGGTGAGCTCGCGCAACCGATAGTCACTGTCGAAGGCCACCAGGACTTTGCCGTTCCCAATCGGTAGGTCGCGCGGCATCGGTCCTCCTTCTACATGATCAATACTCGAAGTGAAGCCGGCATGCCACGAGCGTCACTGGCCCGCGATCGGCATTGTAGCCGGGATTCATCACATACTGGCCGTCAAGCGTGAGCCACATGCCGGCAAAGGCGCTAAACGAATAGTACGCCTCGAACACCCGCTCGGGCTGGTAGGTGAGCTGTCCATCGCCGAGGAAGTTCCCCAAGCCACCCGCCGCCAGGTAGTCGCGGTGGGGATCCGAGAGGCCATTCTGCACGAACGCGGCCGCGATGGTGTCCCGCGGGCGAAACCACAGCCGCCCGCGCATGGCCAGGCCCGTGGTCAGCGACTGATCGATCTCGGCGAAGGCGTAGGTTTCGGTGCGGCCATCGTTCCAGCTAAAGCGGCCAAACAGACCGAGGTCCCGGGTGAGGTTCTGGTCCAATCCAACCCCAAGACCGAGCTTGGCTCGATCCCGGCGCACGTTGGCGAGTTCAAGAGTGCCACCGGTTGCGGCGGCGTAGGCAAGCGCGTCGCGGAAGCCGCCCATCTTGGCGTAGTTGAGGAAGCTCATCAGACGCACACTACCCTTGCGTCCCCACAGGGCGTGTTGGTGCTCGACTTCGAGATTCTCGCCGAAATGAGCCCACAGCCGATAGTCGAGCGCGAGCCCGTTTGATTCCTTGGGCTGCGCGAAGTGACCGAACCGGAAGGCCCAGACGTCGCGATAGTACTCGACCGCGAAACCCACGGTGTAGCCGCGCGCATCGGCGGCATAGTCCGAAGCACCATGCGCAAACAAGGCCCAGTTGAAGAACTGGATGCGGGGGTCGTGCGCGAAGGCGTTGTTGTCGAAGATGTCGATGAGCGCTATCTGCCCGACGGTCACGACCAATCGACGGGAAGACACTTGACCACCAAACTGATTCGGCCCTGCCTCCACGGGCGCCTCGTTTCCGCCCAGCCGGATGGTCTGGCGAAGAAAGGCCCTTGCACTGTACAGGCGTGCCGTGGGGTCCCCCGATTTCTGATTCTCGCCGTTGCTCAGGCCCCCAAGACCGTGCAGATCGGACAAGGGAGCGCTCTGAATAATCTCCGGGTTGAAGAACAACTCAGCGCCTCGCCAAAGCCGGTGTCCCAGAAACAGCGTTGCGGTGAGCGTGTAGCCGGTCTCGTGCTGCGGCCTCAGGCTGTGAGGTCCGTCGTATGCGGCCGAGAAGTCCGGGTGCATCTGCCAGACGTAGGTCGCCTGGAAGTTCGCGTTCCAGTCTTCGGGTCGCAAGGCCCGGGCCAGCCACGCGGGACGTCGATCAGCCTGGACTTCGGAGGGTGGCTCGGGGCTCACTTCCGGTGCAGGCGGGTCGGCCCAGGCCGGCGTCACGACAAGCGCCGCACCTGCAATCGTGGCAAGCGCGAACCTGGAAGAGAGGGAAATACTTCTGCGGAGAGGCACGGCCCCTGCGTCTAGCACGACTCAGCCGGGGAAACTCAGGCGATGAAGCAGTGATGCCCTCTGGCAAGGTCAAAATGCCGTGTGAATGCGACCGGAGAAGATCGAAACCGGCCCACGGTCGGCGTTGTAGCCGGGGTCAACGACAAGCTGGTAGTCGAGAGACAGTACCGCCCATTTCACCGGGCTGAGCGCGTAGTAGGTCTCGATGACTATCTCGGGCCGATAGTTGAGCTTGCCATCGCCGATGAGGATCCCCATGCCGCCGGCAGCGAAGTATTGGCGGCTGATAGCTGACAGTCCCTCGGCGACGCCCGCCACGCCGATGGTATCGTTGGGCCGCCGCCAATACGTTCCTTTCAGCGCGCCGCCCACCGAGAGGCTCTCATCGCAATCGGTCCACCCCATGATCTCGACGTGCCCGGGGCTCCAGCTCGCACGCGAAAAAACGCCGAGGTCAGCGCTGATCGCTTGCTCGGCGCTGGCGACGAAGCCGTAGTTGTCGCGCGTCCGGCGGATGAGCGTGATGTCAGGATAGCCAGGAGTCGCAGGCGGCTCAGCGAGCGCGTCGGAGTAGCTGCCCATATTTCCATGGCTGAGCCATCCGAAAAGCAGCAGCTTGCCTGGCCTGGCGAATGGCGCATATCGCAGCTCCAGTTCGGCCGTGTATTGTCCGCGCTCCGGGATATGGGTGTCGAAGTGGTTGGAATTGGATACGTCCGGAAGCAGGAAGTATCCCGCACGGAGAGCCCAGCGCCTCTGGTTCAGTTCGACCAGGCCGCCCCACGTCCAGCTCAGTCTGTCCATGGTCCAGTCGTACGAGCCGCCGCCATAGGCGTTCCAGTTGAGAAATGCCGTGCGAGGCTCGCCGGCGTAGCGGTTGACCAAGAAATAGTCGAGCACGGCAAACTTGCCGACGGTCACCGTGATCCGCGAGATACTGCGCTCACCGGCAAGCTGGTTGGGGCCGTCCTCGATGACCTCCTTCTCGCCGCCCAGCCCGAAGCTCTGGGTCAAGAACAGTCGCGCAGCATTGAACCGAGGGTAGCGAAAGCTCGACTTCTGCGCCTCCCCATTGGGGAAAGCGGCCACCCCATGCACATCATTCAAGCCAAAGCCCTGCATGAGCTCGGGGTTGAAGTAGATCTCGCCGCCGGACCACAAGCGCCTGCCCAGAAACACGGTCGCGCTTGCGGTGTTGCGCACCTGGCTCGCGCCGGAGAGGCTGTTCGCACCTTCATAGGGCGAATGGAAGCCGAAGTAGCCCTGCTCGACGTAGGTGAACTGCCCATGGATGCTCCAGTTGCGTCTATCGCCACCTGAGGTGGTGATGGACTCGATTCGACGGGCATCGGCATCCTGCGCGTAGATCTGCCAGTTGAGCGCCAGCCGCACGCCGTGCAGGGCCATCGTCGATTCGGTACTCGCGCCCGAGGCAAACGTTGCTCTGGCAGTTTCGAGCCGGTCGTAGACGTATTCGAATCTCGCGGCCCAGCGTGGAGAAAAGGCGAATTCCACGCCGGCTCCCACGGTCCAGCCCGGGCGGAAATGCAGGCTCTCGTCCTGCGTCTGGGTCGCGCCCGGACTCTGAATGAACCGCCCCAGTGACCACGCGAAACCGCCCGCTCCATAGATCAGCCACCGATCAAATGCATAGCCAAGTCGGCCGCGCGCGCGGCCGAGAAGGTCGAGCCTCTCAGACAGGTTGCCAGCGGAGGTCGTGCGCGATGAGATCAGGTCATCGTCATCGAGGAAGCTGGGAAATGAAACATCGGCCTCGAGCCCGAGCAGAAGCCTTGAGCGAAGCCGAACAGCGTAGCCAACCAGGGCTCCGCCGTACAGGCTTCCAGGCGAGCTGGTCAAGCTTGGCGGAGCCGAGTCTGAGAGGGCTGTGTTTGCCTTCCCGCGAGCGTAGCCGGCGTGACCGCCAATGTACCATCCTCCCCGAGCGGAGCCCCTGTCGGCGGGCTTGTCGGGCGGCGACGGGAGGGGGACGCCCGCAGCCGTCGCCGCGGTTGGGAGTACCACCGAGGGCGCAACGGGGCCGACCTCAGCGACAGCCTCCGCGGCCGGGGACGGCGAGGCAAAGGCTATCGCGCCACCCACGATGGCAAAGACAGCCTTGGCGAAGGGCGCAGTGTTCCCAGGGACATGCACGGCCCCAGCGTCTAGCACGACTCAACCTGGAAGGCCTATCAGACGAAGGTATAGGTAGGATGAAATTGTCAGGAAACAGTGCACCCGCCCGGCGTCATGCCGGTGGGCGCTGCCTCCCACGTAGGCTGCCGAGGCAGTGGATGCGCCCGACAATAGTCCTCGTCGCGGCTCTCGCTTTTGCTCCCCTCGCGCTCGCCCAGGAACCGGGCGGGGGCATTGCCCCGCGCCCCCCCGTGCGGGGCCAGATCGCGGTGAGCAACGCCATGACGCCTGCCCAGAAGATCGCCACCCTTGAGGAGGCGTTGAACAAGGAAACCGACCGGCGGGTCGATCTCGACGCGAAAGTGGTGGCGCTTGCGCAGGAGAACAGCAGGCTGGCCGCTGCCCGCGAGGCGCTGGCACGCGACAAGGCCTCGGCCGAAGGGGAGCTGGCCAGAACGCGCGACGCCCAGTCACAGCTCCAGCGCGACTTGGTGTCTTTGCGTGGCGACTACACCAGAATTGCCAAGACCCTCGGCCTCTCTCTCGCGTTCCTCGCGCCCCTTGCCTTGCTCATCTTCGGACTGCTCGGCTTGCTGCTCTTCATCACGCGCAAGCTGGCTGTGCACGTGCACGACGTGCCCACTCTGGCCAAGATCCACGAATACGAGACCCTGGTCGCCCACTTGCACGACCAACTCAAAGCCGAGAAGGGCCACAACGCCGTGCTCAAGGAGCGGCTAACGAACCTCGGAATTGTAGACTGACGCCGCAGATCGACTAGCGCCGCGGATCGCCGACGCGATAGCTGTCCGCGCGCAGCAGGAGCTTGGTCAGTCGGGTGCGGTTGTCCTCGTCTATAGGGTGGAGCGTGGCACCGAAGCCGGGCGGCCGTTTGCCCGGGCTGCCTTCATCGATGCGAATGATGGTGGCCTGGCAAGCGACATTGAAATCGGGATCATCGCCCAGGCCATCTTCCGAGCCGAAAATCACGATCCCGAAATTGGCCCCAGGCCGCAACTCCGGGTATTCCTCAGGGGTGCCCACAAGATAGACACCGCCCGCGGAAAGGTTGCGCACGTCCATGATGCGGATCTCGCAACTCTTGACCTCCGCCTGGGCGTAGACCTCGATACGGGGGCTTTTCCGTTTGGATTCCTGTGACTCGGGTCGCACCCAGCCATTGTATCCCGTTAATTGGGTAAATGGGGG